>JBILKZ010000028.1:0-37418 GCA_044376405.1 Pirellulales bacterium | reverse complement strand
TTTTATGGACGCATACAAGCCCCGGCGCAAGCCGGGGGATCGAGAGGCCAAGATCCCGTCGCTGGCGCTCAGGGCTTTTATGCACGCATACAAGCCCCCGGCGCAAGCCGGGGGATCGAGAGGCCAAGATCCCGTCGCTGGCGCTCAGGGCTTTTATGCACGCATACAAGCCCCCGGCGCAAGCCGGGGGATCGTGCGGCCAAGATCCCGTCGCTGGCGCTCAGGGCTTTTATGCACGCATACAAGCCCCCGGCGCAAGCCGGGGGATCGAGAGGCCAAGATCCCGTCGCTGGCGCTCAGGGCTTTTATGCACGCATACAAGCCCCCGGCGCAAGCCGGGGGATCATGCGGCCGCGGGAAGGCATAGCGTCCGTTACGCCCCGTACTTGCCGAACCGCAGCGCGTGGGCCATCGCCAGCAGCATCAGGTGCTTCGCCGGAAACTGGCCGAAGCCGCCCCGCAGGCAGTCCCGCTCTGCAAATTTCTCCAGCCCGTCGGGACGGCAGGTGTCGGCCACGAGCAGCGTCGGCACCGGGTGCCAGGAGTGGCTCTTCAGCTTGCTCGGCGTCGAGTGGTCGCCCGTCACGATCAGCACGTCGGGGCCGAGTTTCTCGATCCGCGGCATCGCCCGATCGAGCTCTTCGATCCGCTTCACCTTCTGCTCGAAGGCGCCGTCCTCGCCGGTCGAGTCGGTGTATTTGAAGTGCAGGAAGAAGAAGTCGTAGTCGTTCCAGCACTTCGCCAGTTCGTCGATCTGTTCGTCGAGCGACTGGGCCTTGCCCACGAGCGTCATGCCGACGAGTTGGGCCAATCCCTTGTACATCGGATAGACGGCGATCGCCGCGGCGCGGAGGCCGTAGAGGTCGAGGTAGCTCGGCAGCTGTGGCTTGGCCGCGAAGCCGCGGAGCACCATGCCATTGGCCTTCTTCTCGTCGGCGAGGATCGTGCGGGACTGCCGCACGAATTCCTTGGCGATATCGGCCGTCCGCTGGGCCGCGGGTGTGACCGGCGAGGGATCGAGCGGCGCGACGCCGGTTGCCTGTGGGTCGGTGTCGGCGACACCGCCGTCGAGGCCTTCTCCGCGGAAGACCACCACGAAGCGATGCTCCTTCACCGGCTTCACGAACGTTTCCACGCCGGGGATTTTCACGGCCTGCAGGCGTTCGACGACCTTGAAGCTCTCCTCCGACGGAATCCGGCCCGCGCGGCGGTCGCTGATCAGCCCGGCCGAGTCGAGCGTGCAGAAGTTGCCGCGTGCGGCCACGTCTTTGGGACCGAGTTCGAAGCCGATGCCGGTGGCCTCGAGGGCGCCGCGGCCGATCTTGAAGGCGAGCGGGTCGTAGCCGAAGAGCCCCAGGTGGCCCGGGCCGGATCCGGGGGTGATGCCGGGCAGCACCGGCACGCTCAGGCCGCTGGTGCCGCGGCTTGCCAGCCGGTCGAGGTTGGGCGTGTTCGCGGTTTCGAGTTCGGTCCGGCCGTGTGGGTCGATGGGCAGGCCGCCGAGGCCGTCAGCTACGAGCATCACGATCTTCGATCCGTTCTTCTCGGCCAGTTCGCGAACCAATTCGTGCTCTGTCATGGTGCTGCCAACTCCTGCGGGGGGCGGATCATGGATGATTGTCGGACGGCTGGCCGCAGCGGCCGGGCCGTGGGCTACATTCTGGCGAGAGCCTACCCGTTCCCGCGGTGGACGGCACCACCCTCCGCCCGGCTCCAGTCAAAACTGCACGAGCACCCGTCGATCCCCTGATGAGTGTCATCCGTCCAAAACTTCCCGAAGACCCGATCGAGTACGAACCGCCGGCCGGTTTTGTGCTCGCCGGCAGTTCACCGGATCGGCGCGACTCGGCAGAAGTCGGGCTTGAACGGGCGCGCGACGACCTGCTCGGCGGTGCCGACGTCGTGCGGCCCGATCAGTTCCTCGATGCCTACAACACCGGCGGCGGGCGGGCCGACAGCGAGCTCTTCGCGGTCCTGCAGGCCGCGCGGCGGATCCGCGACACGGTCGACCGTGTGATCGTGCTGGGGGACGGCTGCGGGCCGCTGGGGGCGCGGGCGATCTTCGAGTCGTGCGCCCATCCCTGCCACAGCGACCTCTCCCGCGGCGAACGCGGCGGCAGGCCGCGGCTCTCGTTCGCGGGCTCGCCTCTCGACAACGACGCCATGCAGGGACTGCTCGACATCGTCGCCCCCGCAGGAAAATCTCGCGGCAGCGATCTGCTCGACCAGTGGGCGATCATCGTGGGAGGCACGACCGGTGATGGACTCGGGATGGCCGCGGCCACGCGGCTTCTGCTTGCGTCGCTCCTCGAGAGCGTGAGGGGAGATCACGCCGAGGTGGCCGACCGAGTGGTGCCGATCACGGCACATGCCAGTGGCTTGGCCAACCTGGCCGCGTCGCTTGGCTGCACCACTATCTTCACGATTCCTGAGGATGTCGGCGCGGGCGGCGCCGTGTTCACGCCGTATGGCCTGCTTCCGGCGGCGGTCGTCGGCATCGACGTGGTGAGATTGCTCCAGGGCGCGGCCGCGATGAACTGCCGCTTTCGCGAGGCGCCTGTGGCGGAAAACCCAGTGCTGCAATTCGCCGGGGTGTCGCGGCACATGGCCGAACAGGAGGGCATGGCCCGTGTGTTGGCGAGCCCGAGCAGTCAGCTCGACGCGGTCAGCCGTTGGCATGGCCGGCTCACGGCGACGGCACACCGAGGAAAGACCCTGACCACAAAGCTGGTAGTCAAGGAGCCGAGGCGCGACCCGCTGGTCGTGCCCGCGCTCCCAGCATGTGCCGCGAATGCAGACGGACTCGATCGCCTGATTGGTAGATCATGGCCCGAGCTGCTCGCTGACACGCAGGCAGCCCACGCCAGCCCAGAGCACGCCAGCCCAGAGCAGCCCACGGACACCATCCTGCTCCCGCGGGTCGACGAACACTCGATCGGCCAGCTGCTCCAGTTCCTCGTGCTGGCGAGACTCGTCGAGTGAAATCTCCAGATGCTGAGGAGCCGGTCGGAGGCACGCGCAGGAGCCGGTGAACTTTGCGACTCACGAGCGATTCGCCATCGTCCGTGAGCCTCCTGTAGCAAAGTCCGCCGGCGACGAGCATGCCGCAGCCGGCGAAGATGCTTCACGAAAAACACGACATCGTGTCGTTTTTTCTTGGCGGGCCTCCGCCCGCTGGTGCTGACCCGGCCCTCCGGGCCTAGCGAGTGGGTATAGTTTCCCACGCCACCCCATTCGCCCGGAGATGTCCCCATGCCCGTCACGCTCACCTGGACCGGCCACGCCACATGGCTCATCGACACTGGCGCCGGCACGCTGCTCGTCGATCCCTTCTTCGATGAGTGCCCGACCGCCTCGATGAAGGCGGCCGCGGTCTCATGCGATGCGATCCTCGTCACACACGGTCACTTCGACCATGTGGCCGACCTGGTCGCGATCGCCAAGCGGACGCGGGCCCGCGTCTTCTGCAATTGGGAGATCGGCCAGTGGCTCGGCACGCATGGTGTCGAAGCGGTGCAGCCGATGAATATCGGCGGCAGCGTGGCCGTGCCCGGCGGCACGGCGAAGATGGAGATCGCCTATCACTCCTCGAGCTTGCCGGACGGCACCTATGGCGGCAATCCCGCCGGCTGGGTGCTCGATGTCGGTGGTGTGCGGGTCTACATCGCCGGCGACACGTCGCTCTTCTCCGACATGGCGCGGATCGGACGGCCGCATGACGGCAAGCGGATCGACGTGGCGGTGCTGCCGATCGGCGACCTGTTCACGATGGGGCTGGACGATTCACTGGAGGCAACCCGACTGCTCGCACCGAGGATCGTGCTGCCGAGCCACTACGGCACCTGGCCGCCCATCGAGCAGGATGCACACGCCTGGGCCAAACGCGTGCACGACGCGAAACTGGCCGACGCACGGGTGCTCGCGCCGGGCGAGTCGATCACGATCGCGCCGAACTGACCCAGCGCTGATGCGTCAACGCGGGCTCGACGTCGGCAATTCAACTGGCTTGGCAGGTGGCACGCGGACCTCGACCGTGTCACCTACGACGCGTGTCTCGAAGACATCGACCTTGAGCTGCGGATTGTCGCACCAGGCGCCGTCGCTGAGCCGGAACCGCCAGGCATGCCAGGGGCAGGTCACGCACCCGTCGGTCATCGGGCCCGACCCGAGCGAAGCCCCCATGTGCGGGCAGAGATCGTCGATGGCGGAATAGTGCTCGCCGTCGAAGAAGACCGCCACGAGTCGGCCCGACACCTCGAAGACACGTCCCTGCCCGGCCGGGATCGTCCCGGCTTTCGCCACGGCGGTGAAGGGCACGTCGGATGGATTCGCGGTGTCGGTCATACGCTGAAGATGTAGCATAGTCGGCATGTCCCCAAAACCGGTCACCGTCGCGGCCCCGCAGATGCGACTCCTCGTGCTCGACGTCGACGGCACGGTCACCAATAGCCGCCACGAGATCAGCCAGGCCACCTGCGACGCCGTCGCCCGCATCCGGTCCGCCGGGATCCGGGTCGTACTGGCGACGGGCCGCCGCTACCGCGACACGCTCCCCGTGGCCGCGCGGCTCGGCATCGAAGACCCGCTGATCACCGCGTCGGGCGCGCTTGTCAAAAGGACATCGGACCATGCCACGCTCGCCCGCGCGGAGTTCGGCCCGGGCGTGCTGGAGGGTGTGGTCGCTGAGATCGTGGCGGCCGGCCATGAGCCGGTGCTCTATTCAGACAGCTTCGCCGATGGCTTCGATTTTCACTGCCGCAGCCTCACCGTCGCACCGACGCCGGAAGGGGATGCGGAGCGGGGCGTCTTGGGCCTCGCCGAATATCTCGAACGCAACCGGGATCTGGCGTGCGTGGCGGCCGACCTGCACCGCACAATGCCGCCGGGCGTGTTCGCGGGCTTTGCCATGGGACCCCATCGCGCCATGCTCGCCCTCGAGGAATCGCTCCACGCCGGCTTTCCCGGTCAAGTCTCGTTGCACACGATCCGCAGTCCGCGGTACCTCAACTGGATGTGCGAGATCGCCCCGGTCGGCGTGACGAAATGGTCGGGAGTCATGTCGCTGGCTCGGGAGTGGGGCATCGACGCCGCGGAGATCTGCGCCGTGGGAGACGACGTCAACGACCTGCCGATGATTCGCGCGGCCGGCTTGGGGATCGCGATGGGCAACGCACAGCCGGAGGTGCTTGCGGCGGCCGACCGCATCGTTGGCAGGCAGGACGACGACGGTCTGGTCGACGTGGCCGACCTGATTCTGGGTTCGCTGTGAACAGAGGTTATCCCATCGCTGGCGCTCCGGGCTTCTATGGGCAACCGATCCCATCGCTGGCGCTCCGGGCTTGTATGCGCAACCGACCCCATCGCTGGCGCTCCGGGCTTGTATGCGCAACCGACCCCATCGCTGGCGCTCCGGGCTTGTATGCGCAACCGATCCCATCGCTGGCGCTCCGGGCTTGTATGCGCAACCGATCCCATCGCTGACGCTCCGGGCTTCTATGGGCAACCGATCCCATCGCTGGCGCTCCGGGCTTCTATGGGCAACCGATCCCATCGCTGGCGTTCCGGGCTTCTATGGGCAACCGATCCCATCGCTGACGCTCCGGGCTTGAATGGGAATAAAAGCCCCCGGCGCAAGCCGGGGGATTCCCGTTCCCATAAAGCCCCGGCGGCCACTGCCTTCCCAGCCCGCCGAGCCTTCCCAGCCCGCCGAGGCTTGTGCAATCATCGGCCGATGCGGGTTGAAGCAGGCTGCCCCGATCCCTATACGTCTCCGGCCCATCCCGGCGAGATCGTGTGGTGACATGCATGGAACTGAAACTCCACCGACCGCACGCCGCCTGCGCGCAGACCGGCCGCCCTTTCGTCGCCGGCGAGCCGCTCGTCTCGGCGCTGGTCAGATCGGAGGGCAGGCTTGACCGGTGTGACTATGCCGCCGACTCGTGGGTCGGGCCGCCGGCCAACACGCTTGCCTGGTGGCGGTCAACCTATCCCACCACGATGTCAGACGGCACGACGCTCGCCCCGGCCGACGTGCTGCTCGACGTGCTGGAGGAACTTGATGGACGCGAGGCCGATGCGGCCCTCCGCTACCTCGTGGCGCTCGAACTCGTCCGCCGCCGCGCTGTGCGATTTGTCGATCGGCATGGCCCTGACCAAGACGATAGACGGGCGGGCGACGGAGTGCCCGACCTGATCCTGGCCTGCCGCAAACGTGACCGCGAATACCGCGTGCGGGCCGTGTCGGCTCGGGAGGCGATGTCCCCGGGCGTCGAGGAGCGACTCACGGCATTGCTCTGGAGCGGAGGCGCCGCATGACCGCAGCCGCTTCTCGGCACCACGTTCGCTCCAGCCTTGCCACTTCGCGGGCCATGGCGCTTGCGCTCGTGGTGGCGGCGCTCGCTTCCACCGGAGCCGCCTGCCCGCAGGCCATTCGCGGCTATCAGGTGGGCACGATGCCACTCCCGCGAACGCTGCCGGCGCAGCCCACACTCGACCAGATCATCGCCACCGTCCACGACAACACGCAGCGGGTGCGGAGCTACATGGCACCGCAGGCGGTGTTGATCGTGCCCGGCGTGCCGCGGCTGTCGGCGCAGGTAGCCTGCGAGCCGCCCCGGCGTTTCCGCCTCCGCGCCCAGACCGCCGTGACCGGCAGCGAGCTCGACATCGGCAGCAACGACGATCTCTTCTGGCTTTGGATCCGCCGCCATCAGCCGCCGATGATGCTCCATTGCCGCCACGATCAATACGACCAGTCGTCAGCCCGGCGTCTCCTGCCCATCCGCGCCGATTGGATGCCCGAACTCTTGGGGCTTGTGAACTTCCGCCCCGAGGACCGCCACGAAGGGCCGGTGCCGTTGCCCGATGGCCGGCTCGAAATCCGCAGCCGCATCACGCAGGCGACGGGAGCGGCAGCCGGGTCCGATGGAGAGCTTCTCAAGTCGACCATCCTCGACGGCACCACGGGGCTCGTGATCGAACAGCACCTGTTCACGGCCACGGGCGAACGGCTGGCCAGCTGCCGCACCACGAAGCACCGCGTCGATCCTCAGTCGGGGGCGGCCCTGCCGCGATTCGTGGAGGTGTCATGGCCTGCGTCGGGGATCGAGTTCCAATTGGAACTGGCGGCCATCTCCACGAACATGCCGTCGACCGATCCCGGCCAACTCTGGCAGATGCCAGCCTACGAGGGCTACACGCCGGTGGATCTCGCCGATCCATCGGTGGTGATCAGTCCCGCTCCGCCTCGGTGAGCAGCGAGCCGGGAGGCACGCCCCATCCGCTTCTGCTCCACGGCCCGAATCTTCATCTCTGGAGCTTCATCTTCTGTCGCGCCCGCGCCAACGCCGGGCCGATCGATCCCAGCGGCATGCCGGTGAGCCGGCTGATCTCACCGTAGCTGCGTGCCTCGAGATGATGGAGCCGCACCAGTCTGGCCTCGGTCTCCTCGAGCCCGCGGAGCATCAATTCCACCTCTTCCCGGTCTGCCACCAGCGCCTGGCCGTCGTTGCTCTGCACAGCCGCGTGCCCATCGACGAGCTGACGTCGACCGTGGTTTTTCTCAGCCAGTCTGGCCAGGCCGCGGACGGCGACCCGCCGGGCCACCACGGCCAGATAGGTCGCAAGGCTCGACCGCCCCGCAAAGCCGCGGAGCACCGCGGCATCGTGGTGCAGAATTTCGAGCAGGATGTCTGCCAGCAGGTCATCGCGATCGGCCGGCGTGAGGGACATCTGTCGCTGGGCAGCGGTGCGATCGACGACAAAGGCGAGCAGGCCACCAAACCGCGCCACGAACGCATCCCAAGCCTGCGGTAGCCCCTGTAGGCACTCCTGGAGGAGTCGCCGATCCTCCGGTGAAAAAATCACCTCCGCCTGAGGGTGGTCAGGCGAATGGGGATGGTCGGGCGCGTGGCTTTGGTCGGCTTGGCGCACTGAGCCGGCTGGAAGCGGAGAGTCCATCGTCGTCATGGCCATCGTCACGGCACGCCCTCGCAAGCATCCACGGCCCGCTCGCCGCAGGAAAAGCGGCAGATCAGGCGGCACCGTGGATGGAGTATTGCCCCGACGAATGCAATCATACGGCCCGCCGGCCACCTGCACCAACAGCACGGCGGCCCAGACTCATGAAACCTTGCGAAATCGCCGATTTCAGAATCGTTGACAGGTGCGCCGACTGGCCCTACGATTCCGCGCATCCGTCACAGATTGCCATGCTGCCGGTAGCCGTTCTGAGCCCCCCGGTTTCCAATCCAAACCCAGTGCCTCACCATCCCATTTCAAGGAGCCTCCAACCATGACGCACGTTGTCGCCGAGCCCTGTTTCGCCTGCAAGTACACCGACTGCGTGGTGGTCTGCCCGGTCGAGTGCTTCTACGAGGGCGACAAAATGGTCTACATCCACCCCGACGAGTGCATCGACTGCGAGGCCTGCGTTCCCGAGTGCCCGGTCGAGGCGGTCTTCCATGAAGACAACCTGCCCGCCGACTGGAAAGACTTCAAGGAACTCAACGCCGAGATGTCTCCGCAGTGCCCGGTCATCACCGAGAAGAAAGATCCGCTCTGCTGAATTCACGCGAAACACGACATCGTGTCGTTTTCGCTTGGCGGGCCTCCGCCCGCTGGTGCTGACCCGGCCCTCCGGGCCTGGTGCACAGTGGGATCGCTAAGCAGCCACGACTTCTGATGCTGAGGAGCCGGTCGGAGGCACGCACAGGAGCCGGTGAATTCTGCGACTTACGAGTGATGCACGATTCGTCCGAGAGCATCCTGTAGCAGAATCCGCCGGCGACGAGCATGCCGCAGCCGGCGAACCAATCCGCTCAGGTTTTAAACGCAGATCAGCTAGCGCAGATCGACGAGCCAGTAGGCGTTGTCGACGAAGCTCTTCCAACTCTCGTACTTCGGGTTGCCGAGTTTGACGGTGAGTAGTGGGCTCCGCTTTGGTTTCACCGGATGCCGCACGAGGTTCATCCTTGCCTCGGGAGGCGTGCGGCCACCCTTGCGGACGTTGCAGGCCACGCAGGCGCAGACGATGTTTTCCCAGCTCGTGATGCCGCCGCGGCTGCGGGGCACGACGTGGTCGAGCGAGAGTTCGCTGGTGGGGAATTGTTTCCCGCAATACTGGCACTGGTTACCGTCCCGCGCGAACACGTTGCGGCGATTGAACCTCAGCCCCTGCCGAGGCCCACGGTCACAGGAGACGAGCCTGATCACCCGCGGCGCCTGCAGGTCATAGCCGACCGCCCGCACCCAATCCTCTTCGGGGCCGCGATAGCTGGAGCGGAGGGCTGAAAGCTCGCGCCACGAATCGAGCGTGTGGGCGGCATATTGCCCTTCCTCGATATGCACCACCTCCGCCAGTTGACGGAAGAGCAGGGTGATCGCCCGGCGGACGTTGGTGATGTGGACCGCCACGAACGAACGGTTCAGCACGAGCACGCTCAAGCCAAGCGACCCGGGGGCGACTGCGGCGGGCATCATCGAACCAGACATGGCAGTTCCTCGATGGGCACCCAACACCCTGAGAGAGTCTAGCCGCCCCACCGCCTCAGTGCCAAATTTCGTCGTTGCAGGAATGGGCTGACGGCTTGCCTTTGCCGGAGGTTGCAGGCACACTGGCGGAGTGGAGCCAGCGACCTGTCGGCGGCTCACGCCGCGCCCGGCGGAGGCATGGCCGGACTCATTTCCCCCGCGGAGAAACCGATGCTTCACTACTCATGCGACATCTGCAAGCGTCCGATCGACACCCATGCGGACGTACACCACGTCGTGAAGATCGAGGTATTTCCGGCCGTCGACGACGTCGCCGACCACGGCTGTTGCGAGGGCAACGGCCCGCATGTCGCCTCCCGAGAGGATGCCGACCATCTCGAGGAGATGCAGGACATGCTCGAACGCCTCGATGAAGAAGACCTGCCGGCCGGCCTCGCTGATGGTGCCCGGTCGATGCGGTTTGATCTCTGCGATGCCTGCCGCCAGCGGTTCGTGAAGAACCCGCTCGGCGTGAAGCCGGGCAAGACCCTCGATTTCAGCAACAATTGAGCCACGTGAGCCACGCGAGCCACGCGAGCCACGCGAGATAAGTCCGCGCGTCATCTGATCCGCGCGTGCGTTGGGCCGCACGTCAGACCTGCACGCGGCGGCCTTCCGACTGGCTCGTCGCGGCGGCCTGCACGATCTGCATTGCCTTGAGCGTGTCGTCCAGGCCGCTCACCGCACGCACGAGGCTCGTCACCTTGCGGTGAAACTGCAGGAGCATCTGCTCGCCCACCGGCCGCTCACTCTCGAGCGACTCCTGATGGCGGCCCACCCCGTCGAACCAGACCAGGCTCGAGGGCAGATCGATGAACGCGATGCCCTTCTCGCAGGCAACCTGGAGGGCGGCCGGCGGCCGGAATCCCACCGCCTCCTCCCACTGCCGCGGCATGTAGTAGCCGCAACTGATCTGCGCGAGCACACCGTTGCCGGAGGTTGGTTGGCCCTCATGGGGTGGTGTGAAGTCGAGGCTCATCATCTGGTAGTCGTCGGTTTCGCCGCCGGGTACCTCGGCGTGCCGCACCGAGACCACGCTCGTCGGCTCCGCTCCCGCCACGTATCGGCACCAGTCGACCAACTCCATCAGATCGCGGGCCTCGCTGGCCCGGTCCCGCGGCGGCGCGGTCACGGCGGCTCCCGATAGCGGCACACGCCGGTGGCAGAAGAGCAGCCGCGGCCTGCCGAGCCGGGTGGCGATCAGTTCCTTCAGCCGCACCGTGGCGGGCGCATGCCGCCGGGGCAACTCCGCCATGAAGGCGATCCCCGACTCTTCGACCCGCTGCCGCAGCAGGCGGGCCTCTTCGGGGGCGAAGGGGAGCGAGATCGCCGAATAGACCGCCTTGCCGTGGTCGCAGGCGGCGAGAATCGGCGTGGCGCCGTACCACTGGTCCGCGAAGTAGAGGATGGCATCGATGTCGTCCCTTGCGGCGAGTGCCCGAAAGCCGTCCACGGGCACGGTGCCGAGTTCCGTCGCCGCCCGCTTGGCCAGATGGGCGACCTGCTCGCAGATGCCGCGGACCTCGAAGCGGTCGGCCAGGGATCGCAACGCCGGCAGGTGGCGGCTCTCCCACTGGCTTCCCAGCCCGACGATGCCGACACGCAGCCTCATGCGGGCTTCTCCACGACAGGCTCAGGCTGCTCGCCGTCGGCAGCGGCGGCCGAAGCTTCATCAGCCAGAAGCAATTCCCGCTCACGGGCCAACCCCTTGTCGGAGATGTCCTTGCGGCACCACGCCCCCAGCCAGCGGATCTCCTTGACGGCCGAGTAGGCCTGCAGCTTTGCTCGGGCGAGCGAGGGGGCGACGGCGGTCACTGCCAACACCCGGCCGCCATCGCTCTGCACGTTGCCATTGACCACTCGTGTGGCGGCATGGAACACCTCGACATTGGGCACCAGGGCGGCAGCATCGAGTCCGCGGATGGCGAGGCCCTTCTGAATCGGTCCTGGATATCCCTCCGACGCCATCACCACGGTCACGCTCGCCCCGTCCCGCCAACGCGGCGGCTCCACCGACTCGAGCCGGCGGTCCACGGCCGCGTCGAGCAATTCCAGCAGGCTCGACTCCAGCCGCACCATCAACGCCTCGCATTCGGGGTCGCCAAAGCGGGCGTTGAATTCGAGCACCTTGGGGCCCTGTGCCGTGAGCATCAGGCCGGCATAGAGCACTCCGTGAAACGGCACCTTCGCCCGTCGCATCGCGTGGGCCGTGGGCACGAGAATCCTGGCCTCGATGTCGGCCAGCATGGCGGCATCGACGAACGGGGCGGGGCAGTAGGCTCCCATCCCACCCGTGTTGGGCCCGGTGTCGCCATCGTGGGCCGCCTTGTGGTCCTGAAGCGGCGGCAGCGTGACGATCGTTCGGCCGTCGGTGATAGCCATCACGCTCACCTCGACCCCATCGAGCCGTTCCTCGATGAGGATGCCCTTGGTCGCGGCGGCAAATTGCTCATCGCTCCCGAGGCTGTCGAGGGCCGCCAACGCCTCGGCGCGATCCTCGCACACAAACACCCCCTTGCCGGCGGCGAGTCCATCCGCCTTCACCACCACCGGCATGTCTTCACGCGCCTGGAGATAGTCGCGGGCTCGGGCCACGCCGCGAAACTCGCGGAACATCGCCGTTGGGACGTCGCCGCGGTGCATGATCTGCTTGCAGAACAGCTTGCTTCCCTCGAGCTGAGCGGCCTTCGCCGTCGGGCCGAAGATTCGCAGGCCCGCGGCCTCGAAGGCATCGACGATGCCGGCAACCAGCGGTGCCTCCGGTCCCACCACGGTCAGGTCGACCTGCCGCGATTGAGCAAGTTTGACCAGCGAATGAATGTCATCGGCGGCAATCGGGACGTTCTCCGCGACGGTCGCCGTGCCGGCGTTGCCCGGGGCAACGAGCACTTCGGCGCCGTCGCGGGCCAACTTCCAGGCGATCGCATGCTCCCGGCCGCCACCTCCGACCACGAGAACACGACGCGACGTCGCTGCGGTCGGGCTGTGTGATGCTGGCACGGGGCAGTGTCCTTTCCAGGAAGTCAGGGAGTTCGCGCAGTGTCTGGCGTATCAGGGGCGGGGAAGGCGGGCAGCGGCGGCAAATCGCTGCCAAACCGACTTTCGCGGCATCCATGGCTTGCGATCGGCCAATGACCGAGCGAGGATTGTGACGGCATCGGCTGGCCTCGTTCAAGCGGGCCGCACTCTTTCGGCCGGCTTTCGCACAGCCGCGGCCGGGGCAGCACTCCGCATTTGCACGGAATTTCGATCCAGTCAGGGCAATCGACGTTGACAGCAATGCAGGCAGGGATACAGTTTAAGAGGAAGTTCGTGAAAAAAATCACGAACTCTACCAATCGCGGCCGAAACCAGCTTTTTGTGCGAATTGGGATGTCTCGGGCAGGCAATTTGGGCCGCCTCGAGATGCCCTGTTCGCCGCATCTGGCATAGACCTTTGCCGAGGCTATTGGATGGCTGAGAAGAAGAAAATGTCGGTGGCAGAGATTCTCGCGGCCGCACGGGCCAAGGATGGCGGCGGTGCAGCCGCGCCGTCGGTTCCGGAAGCACCGCCAGCCGCGGATGAGTCGTCGCACGTCGAGGCTGATGCCAAGCCGAAGGCGAAGCCCGCCGCCAAGCCGGCGGCTGCAGCCTCTGCTGGTGGAGCCCGGCCGAGCGTTGCCGATATTCTCGCGGCTGCTCGTGCCAAAAAGGCCGAAGGCGGTGAGGGGGCGGCGGGTGAGGCCACGGCTGCCGCGAAGCCGAAGCCTGCCGCTGCCGAGAAGCCTAAGCCGGCCGCCAAGCCAGCGGCCGCTGCTGCCAAGGCGGTTGCCGCATCGGCTCCAAAAACAGGTGTCCAGAGGGATACCGCGAGCATCCTCGCCGCAGCTCGTGGCGGAGCCAAGCCTGGGCCCGTCAGCAAGGCGGAAGCCCCGGAGGTCACCGCCAAGCTCCAGGCTGCTGCCGCGAAGCCCAAACCGGCGCCGGTGGAAAAGGTGGCTGTAGCCCGCACCGCGCCGCCGATGCCGGCTCGTCCCGCCAAGCCGGCCGCCAAGAAGGAAGGCGACGAGGACCGTCGCGGTTTCCTGGAAATCGCGATGGGTTCGTTCATGGCGATGGGCTTCACGGCGTTGTCGGTCACCGGTGGCCTGTTTACGCTCGGCCTTGCCCGATACATGTTCCCCAACGTGCTCGCCGAACCGCCGAGCCGGTTCAAGGTCGGCTTCAAGGAAGGCTTTCCGACCGGCAAGGTGGAAACCAAGTTTGTCCCGCAGTACGGCGTTTGGGTCGTGAACGGCGAGTTCCAGGGGCAGCAGCAGATCTATGCACTGAAGACCGTCTGCACCCACCTGGGCTGCACGCCCAACTGGCTGGAGGCGGAGCAGAAGTTCAAGTGCCCCTGCCACGGCAGCGGCTTCTACAAGGATGGGGTCAACTTCGAGGGGCCGGCACCGCGTCCGCTGGAACGGTATGCCATCCGCATCTCGGACGACGGCCAGTTGGAAATCGACAAGAGCAAGGCGTTTCAGGAAGAACTCGGCCAGTGGGCCGATCCCGATTCTTACGTCACTGTGTAACCATTCATTCGGCAAGCGAGAAAACAGGGACGTAGTCCTCCCACACAATTACTTCTATGGCCATCGGCGAAACGATCCGCAACTCTCAGATTTGGAAGAGCATCTTCCGTCATCCGATGCCGCTTGACCGGCGGAATCGGATCGTGGTGATGCTCACCAATTTCTTTCTCCACCTTCATCCCGTGTCGATCAAGAAGCAGGGCATCGCCCTCTCCTTCACGTGGTGCATGGGCGGGGTGACGTTCTTTCTGTTCCTGGTGGAGACGGTCACCGGCGTGTTGTTGATGTTCTATTACCGGCCCACGCTGGAATGGGCCTACAACGACATCCTGGCACTTCGTGACGTGACGAGCCTCGGCATCCTGCGGGAATTGCACCGCTGGGGGGCTCACGCGATGGTGATCACGACCTGGCTGCATATGTACCGCGTCTTCCTGACGGGCAGTTATAAGCCGCCGCGGGAGTTTAACTGGGTGATCGGCGTGATCCTGCTGCTGCTCACGCTGCTCCTCTCTTTCACCGGCTATCTGCTGCCGTGGGATCAGCTTGCCATTTGGGCCATCACGGTCGGATCGAATATGGCCCGTGCCACGCCAATCCTGGGGTATGAAGGGCCTGGCCAGCAGCTGCTCACGATCGGCGGGATCGACATGATCACCGACGGCTCCGATGCCCGCTTCGGCCTGCTCGGTGCCCGGTTCGTCGGTGAAGAAACGCTCAACAGGTTTTACGTGCTGCACTGTATCGCCATTCCCCTGGCGACATCGCTGCTGCTGGCAATCCACTTCTGGCGCGTGCGAAAGGACGGCGGCATCAGCGGCCCGCTGTAAGTCGAATCCCATGCACTCAAACGGCTTTTTTCTGAAGGATGTCGCCGGGTTTCTCGGCGGTTACTACACGTGTATCGCGATCATGAACGGCGTGGCCGCTCTGATCCTCTGGCGGCGAAAGAACCAGCCCGGCTGGGCCATCACCTGGGCGGTCGTGGCCGGCGTGATGATGGTCCTCGCCAGCCTGGCCCTCTCAGGGTCGGCGTCGCTCGTGCCGTCGCTGCCGCTTTCGGTTCGGATGCTCGTCAATAAGTTGTCCGGGCCTGTGCTCTACACGCTCGGCACCACGGCGTTGTTCACGGTGCTCTTCGTGTTCCGCAAGTTCTTTGTGAAGCCGATGGTGGCCTGGACGATCCTCAACGTGGCCCTCGTGATTATGGGGCTGTCGATGGCCGACGAGAATTTCGCCTCGATTGTGATGAAGGCGGACAACGTGCCGATCGTGGGGCTGATATTTTTGTTGGCGTTCTTCACCTGGGTCGCCACCAGCCAGGCCGTGGTGAACGACGAGCGGATTGCCCAGGGGCTCCCGCCGATGGAGAAACTCAACGACGAAAAGGTGCTTGTGTGGCCCGATCTGGTCTACACGGAACTGATTGCTATGGTGGCCGTCTCCGCTTTCCTGCTCATCTGGGCGATCTTTCTCCAGGCGCCGCTCGAGGAACCTGCCTCGAGTGTCAAGACGCCGAATCCGTCGAAGGCCCCGTGGTACTTCCTCGGTCTGCAGGAGATGCTCGTCTACTTCGATCCCTGGTATGCAGGCGTCGTGCTGCCCAGCATGGTCGTTTTCGGCCTGATGGCGATGCCTTACCTCGACTTCAACAAAAAGGGCAATGGCTATTATTCGATCGAGGAGCGGAAGTTCAGCTACCTCGTCTACCAGTTCGGGTTTTTCGAACTCTGGATCACCCTGATTATCCTGGGCACGTTCCTTCGCGGGCCCAATTGGAACTTCTTCGGACCATTCGAGTATTGGACGCCCTACAAGGTCGAGGTGCTCAACAACGTGGACCTGCCGCAGATGTTCTGGGTCAACCTGCTCGACCGACCGCTGCCGCGGGCGCCGCAGGGTGCCGGCCTTCTTACGCAGGTGGGCACCATCCTGTTGCGCGAGGCGCCGGGCCTGGCTCTGCTGGGAGCCTACCTTGTGCTGTTGCCTCCGCTTCTGGCCGTGACGGTGTTCCGAAAGTTCTTCGCCAAGATGGGCTTCGTGCGCTACATGATCATGGCCAACCTGATGCTTTTGATGCTCACGCTGCCGCTGAAGATGATTTTGCGCTGGACCTTGAATCTGAGGTACATCGTGAGCATTCCTGAATTCTCACTGAATTTCTAGTGTCGTGCGCGGGCTTTTCGCCCGGCTTTGTCTGCTGAACAAAACCTGCTGAACGCCTCGCGGCCTCTCTCAAACACAGTCCCTGTCGCACCAACTCACATGCCTGCAACAGAACAAACTTGGTGGAATCTCAAAACCCTGCACGTCGTGTTCGGCGTGGCGGCGATCCTGTTGTTGTTGTCCACGGTGATGATGCTGGTCTCAGATCACAATCGGCCCTGGAAGAAGTATCAGCGTGAGTTCCGGGCGCTCGAGACCTGGTCAGCGGCGTCGCGGATCGACGAACAGGACTCGCGGTCTTTCGTGCAAAAGTCGGAGCAGTTCGAGGCGGCCCTGGCCGAAGCCCGCCGGGCTGACCTCGATCCGGCGTTGACCGAGGCTTTTCTCAAGCAGGCTCGCACCGTGTCGGCCGACGCCGAGGCCGCCGACCGCGCTCAGCTCGATATTGACCAGCTGAAGACACAGACAGACGCTTCGGAGCGACTGGTGCTTCGTGGCGACCTGCTGGCGCGGCTGAGGGACATCGCCCAGCGGGCGAAGTTTCGTGAGGACCTGTTGGCAGGGGCACTCAAGCTCCGGAAGGCCGAGCTTGACAAGAACCGGGCGGACTACGAGCTGGGCGTGGCCGAGGAGGCGTCGCAGGACAAGCTGGCAGCGCTCCTGTCGCTCGCCGATACGAAGCGGGCGCAGGTCGCCACAGCCACGCTCGACTTCCAGACGGCCAACACCCATCGGAAGTCGCTCGATGCGGCGCTCAAGCAGTTGACGGCGGGCGAGGATGCCGCGGCCAAGACACTCGCCGATCATCGCTCCAAGCTCAATCAGCTGTCGAAGGCGTTGAAAGACCGTGCTCCCAATGCCGGAAAGACTCTGCTCGAACTGCCCGTGCTGGATGCCTTCAACGGACCGTTGCGGGTCGACCAGATCTGGCTGCCACAGCTCACGCTCAACAACAATTTCCGCGAAGTCGCACGGTTCGACCGCTGCATCACCTGCCACAAGGGCATGGACAAGTCGACTCCCGGTTCGCCCACCGATCCCGCCTACAGGCAGACAGAAACCGTCACGCTCACGCTCTCGACGCCGTCCAAGGCTCCCGAGCGGCTCGTGGTCGATGGCGACGGCAATCAGCAACTCGAGGACGCTTACGGCTTTCATCTGTCTCCGCAGGGCCTTTTTAGGCCCGAGGACGCCATGGTGAGCGTGGTGCTGCCCGAGACGCCCGCCGCCGCGGCGGGGCTCATCGCTGGTGACGTGATCGTGGACATCAACGGCGGCAAGACGCTCGCGAGGAAGATTGCCACGGCCGGCCTCCTGGAGACTCCCCAGTGGGGCAAGCCGCTTGAAATCACCGTGCAGCGTGGCGTGCCACAGCCCTATTCGTCGCACCCGAGGCTTGATCTTTTCGTTGGCTCGACCAGCCCGCACCCAATGCAGACCTTTGGTTGCACGTCCTGTCACCAAGGGCAGGGGAGTGCGACGAGCTTCAAGTGGTCGTCTCACTCGCCCAACACGCCCAAGCAGGGGCATGAGTGGCACGTCGAACATGGCTGGTTCAACAACCATCATTGGATCTACCCGATGCTGCCGCAGCGGTTCGAGGAATCGAGCTGCCTGAAATGCCACCATCAGGTGGTCGATCTCGAGCCGAGCGAGCGGTTTCCGGAGCCGCCCGCTCCGAAGCTCGTCGAGGGCTATCACTTGATCCGCCAGTACGGCTGTTATGGATGCCACGAGATCAACGGCTGGTCGGGGCCCGACAAGCGGATTGGCCCGGATATGCGGCTATCGCCCAACTACCACGAGGTGGCCGAGGCCCTCTCCTCCGATGCCGGTCTCGCCGCGCTCGGTTCCACCGCGGCCCGCTGGGTCGAAGATGTTCGTTCGAGCCCGGATGGCCGCCAGTCGCGGGACCGTCTCCGCGAAATGATCGAACGGGATGCGGCCGCGGGAGACGACGCCAAGCTTTCGGTCCGCAGCCACCAACTCGCCTCGCTCCTCAAGGATCCCGAGACCCCGGGCACGCTGCCGAAGGTTGGCCCCTCGCTCCGGCACGTCGCCAGCAAGGTGGGGTTCGATTGGCTCTATTCCTGGCTGCGGAACCCGCAGGACTTCCGTCCCTCCACCAAGATGCCGAGATTTTTTGGACTGTGGGAGCACCTGGAGGGCAAGGGGCTCGAGGAGTCGATGCGGTACGAGCCGCTCGAAATCCGCTCGATGATCGCTTACCTGCAGAACTCGAGTCAGCCCTTCGAATACGTGAAGCCCTACGCGGGCATCACGGCCCTCCCCGACATCGAGCGGGGCAAGAAGGTGTTCCAGGTCCGCGGCTGCCTGGCCTGCCATCAGCATGCGGATTTCCCCGAAGCGACGAGCACGCATGGACCGAACCTGTCGCGGATCGGCGCCAAGGCTGCCTCAAATCCGCGGGGTGCGGCATGGCTCTACAGCTGGCTTCGCGACCCTGCCAGCTACCATCCTCGCACCCTCATGCCGAACGTGCTGCTCGAGCCCGTGACGCTGCCAGATGGCAAGGTGAGCGATCCCGCCTCAGACGCCACGGCCTACCTGCTGCGATCGACGGAAGAGTGGAAGGCCACGGAGATCCCGGCCGCCAACTCGCTCACGGCCGACGAGCGAAAGGCCCTCGACGAACTGAGCCTGATGTATCTGAAGGATCGCTTCCCCACCGCGCGGGCGGAGGAGGTGCTCGCTCATGGTCTCGGCGCCGACCAAGCCAAGATCCTGGGCGACGAACAGATGCTGCTGGGCATGGCGGCCGCAGACCGCGATGCCACGCTGCTCCACTACGTTGGTAAAAAGACGATCGCAAAACTGGCTTGTGCCTCCTGCCACGACATCCCGGGTTTCGAAGACTCGAAGGCCGCTGGCGCGGCGCTCGCCGACTGGGGACGCAAGGATTCGTCGAAGATCGCCTTCGAGCAGGTGTCGCATTTTGTGATGCATCAGCTCGCCGAAAAGCATGGGCATGGTCAGGGTCATGGTCGCGGTCACGGCTCGACCTCTGGTGATGCCGGTCATGCTGGTCATGCTGGTCATGCTGGTCATGCCGCTGGGCACGGGGCCGGAGATCACGCAGCGGCGGGTAGTGGCCATGCCGACACCGCGGCTCCGCATGCCGTTCCGAAGGACGAGCCGCTGGCACCGGATTTGGCGTACGCATCCACTGCCGTCACGCACCCCTCGCCTGAATCGGTCGACCCCTCGACCGGTTTCTTCCTCGAGAAACTGATGGCCCACGAGCGTGAGGGCTTCCTCTGGCAGAAGCTCCGCGCTCCGCGTAGCTACGACTACAAAAAGGCTGAAAACAAGAGCTACAACGAACGCTACCGCATGCCGAAGTTTCCGTTCAACGACGAGCAGCGTGAGGCTGTCATGACGTTTGTCCTGGGACTGGTGGCGGAGCCTCCGGCACCGCAGTTCATCTACCAGCCCTCTCCCCGCGAAGAGGCTCGGATCGCCGGGCTCAAGGTGGCCGAGCAATACAATTGCGGTGGTTGCCACAGCCTGCAAATGGATCGCTGGGACGTCAGGTACAAGCCAGGCTCGCTGGGCGAGGCTCCGGCCGTGGCCGACTACCCGTTTCTGTCGCCCCACTTCACCGCGCCTGACGTGGCGAAGTCGCTCGTGACCGATCGCCAGGGTCGCCGGCACACAACGTTGTTCGGCATGCCCACCCTCGATCCGGTCACCGGCAAGCCCCAACTGGTTGACGAAGACGGCATTCCGATCGAAGAAGGCGATGACGAGGCGTCTCCCCATCAGCCGATCATGCTCTGGCACGATGCGTTGATTGACGGCGAGCCGCGGATCGTGGGCAGTCAAAACGTGAACGTGCCCGCCGATGCCGTGAAGGCCGGAAAGCACTATCCGGCCCGTGGCGGCGATCTGGCTCGGCTGCTCTTTCCGGTGGTGATCGCCGACGAAAAGCAGATCAACCCCAACGTCAAGCCTGACGACGCCTGGGGCTGGCTGCCGCCGCCGCTCGTCGGCGAGGGGCAGAAGGTGCAGTCAGGCTGGCTGCACAAGTTCCTGCTCAACCCGCAGACGATCCGTCCTTCGGCCGTGCTCCGGATGCCGAAGTTCAACTTCCATTCGTCGGAGGCCGCGGCGCTCGTGAATTACTTCGCGGCGGTCGACGGCGCCGACTATCCCTACGTCTACGACCCGCGGCTCGACGAGAGTTCGGTTGCCGCGGCCGAGCAGTCCCATCCTGGGCACCTCGACGGGGCGATGAAGATCGTCACCAACAACAACTACTGCGTGAAGTGCCACCTGGTGGGCAGCTATGCTCCGCCGGGCAATCCGAAGGCCCTCGCGCCGCAGTTGGAGCGTGTTCACGAACGGCTGCGACCCGATTATGTCCATAACTGGATCGCCAACCCCAAGCGCTACCTGCCCTACACCGGCATGCCTGTGAACATCCCCTTCGACAAGCCGGTGAGTCAGGACCTGTATGCAGGCACGAGCGAGCAGCAGGTCGACGCTCTCACCGACCTGCTCATGCACTTCGACACCTTCGCGAAGCAAAATCTGTCTCTTGAGGCCTACCTGAAGCCGCAGCCGGTTCAGCAGCCAGCCGGGCCAGCAGCCCAACAACCGGCAGCCCGATTGGACGCCGCCCCGGCACCCGCGGCGGGCCAGCCGGTCACAGCCCCCGCTCAGGACGCTGAAGCCTCTCGCGGTGAAAAGGCCACTCCGGAGAAAATCTCCTCCCGCCGGCCCGGGGTGGCGCTAAACTAAGTATGGAGATGCCCGAGCATAAAAGGTTCCCGAGCCTAAAACGTGCCCCAGCATAAAAGGTTCCTGAGCGTTGTCCGGCTGTTGTGCCGAGGCGTTGATCGTCAAACACCATTTTCTTTTCAGCTCATCGTTGCCAATCCGGAGAGACTCATGACCACGACGAATTTTCTTGCTGCTGCCAGCCGTTCTTTCACTACTGCCCTCCCGGCGCTCGTGGCGGCGTGCGGCCTCGCCTCCGGTACGGCAGGTGCCGAGGAGTGGGGCACAATCAAGGGTCGATTCCTCTACGGCGGCGACGCACCCTCCGCGGCCGAACTCAAGGCCGACAAGGATGTCGAGGTCTGTGGCAAGCACAAACTGGTCAATGAGGAACTGGCCGTCGGCGCCGATAAGGGTGTGGCCAACGTCGTGGTGTTCGTTCGAGACAAGGGCGTGAAGGTTCACCCTGACGCCGCCGCCGAGGCGAAGGCCGCGAAGGCAGTCCTCGACAACAAGGACTGCCGTTTTTCGCCCCACGTCATGATCGTGCACACCGGACAACCGCTCGTCATCAAGAACTCCGACACGGTCGGGCACAACAGCAACGTGGCAACGCTCAAAAATCCCCCCTCCAACAGCCTCATCCCCGCCGGTGGCGAATCGAGCATCCCGTTCGCCAACGAGGAAGCAATCCCGGCCCAGGTGACCTGCAACATCCACCCCTGGATGAAGGCCTGGATCGTCGTGCGGCCAAACCCCTACGCCGCCGTGTCGGCCGCCGACGGCTCTTTCGAGATCAAGAACGTGCCGGCCGGCGAGGTCGAACTGCAACTCTGGCACGAGAAGGCAGGCTATATCGGTGAGATCACCGTGGGCGGCAAGAGCGAGAAGATCGCCAAGGGGCGGCGCAAGGTGAAGGTGGAGGCTGCTGGCACGAATCTCGGTGAGATGGTTCTGGCCCCCGGGCTCTTTCAGAAGTAATTCCAAATGAAGCAGGTTTTTGCGGCAACGATCGTCTGTGGTGTCTTATCCTCCGTCGGCTGCGGCCCGACCCGCGTGGTCGTCCCCGGAGCTGATGCTGAGGCAGCCGGCCGCATTCGCGCCACGCTCGTGTCAGCATCCTCCTCAGGTGGCACGGAGCAGGTGGCTGCGGTCACTGGCACCGGTTGGGGCACGCTCAAGGGCCGCTTCACGTTCGCCGGAACGCCGGCCCAGTCCAAGGCTCTCGTCGTCGACAAGGACACGGAAGTCTGCTCGATGGGCGGCATGAAACTGCTCGACCGGTCCTTGCTGGTGGATTCATCGAGCAAGGGATTGGCGAACGTGGTCGTCTTTGCGAGGAAAACGAGCCGTATCAAAAACGCAGCGGCTGAAACTCCGCTCGTGTTCGATCAGAAGAACTGCGAGTTTTTGTCTCCCGTTTTCGCCGCTCGTGTTGGCCAACCGGTCGAAGTCCGCAACAGCGATCCGATCGGCCACAACACCAACATCGCGGGATCGAGCTTCAACCAACTGATCCCGGCAGGGCAGGGCACGGCCTACAAGCCGGATGCTGAAACCGGCATGCCCACGATGGTGACCTGCAACATCCATCCCTGGATGAAGGCCTACGCCGTGTTTCGTAAGGACGGCTACGTGGCCGTCAGCGCGGCAGACGGCTCGTTCACGATTCCCGATCTCCCGGCGGGCGAGATGATCGAATTCCAGGTCTGGCACGAGCGGTCCGGCGGCCCCAACGGCGCCGTCGGCCTCGAGAAGCCCGAACTGAAATGGACCCCCAAGGGTCGCTTCCAAGTCACGATCGAACCCGACGCCGTCAAGGATCTCGGCACCCTCGAAATTCCGCAGGCCAGCATCGGAAGCTGATCGCGTTGCCTTTCCGCATTTCCGCCCTCTCCGAACGTCACGCATCCATCACCACCTTTTTGCTCAACAGGCCGCTTCGATGAACAGGTTTTCGCACGTCGCGTTCCTGCTGGCAGCCGGCTGCCTTCTATCCGCCGGCTGTGGCAGAACTCCGCCAGCCTCCTACCGTCTCAACATGGTCGAGGCCACGAAGCAGCGGCTCACGCCGGAACAGGAGCGGCAGGTGTCGACGGTTCTTTTGGCCATGTTCGGCACACCCGACGAGCCCGTTGCGCTGCCTGAGACGGGCCTCGACGAAGCCAAGCTTCGGCTGGCCAGCGGTCCTGTGCGCAGCG
This sequence comes from Pirellulales bacterium, assembly GCA_044376405.1. GTDB lineage: Bacteria > Planctomycetota > Planctomycetia > Pirellulales > UBA1268 > CAMCQY01. Next base: position 14,221 of record JBILKZ010000028.1, on the reverse strand, counting down.
ACATCGTCGGCCGAAAGAACGGCCTCTATCGTGAACACTGTGCCCACTGCCACGGCGTGACGGGCGACGGCATGGGGCCGACGGCCGCGTTCCTCAATCCGTATCCGCGTGACTACCGACCGGGTGTCTTCAAGTTCAAGAGCACCGAGCGGGCCGACAAGCCGACCCACGCCGATCTGCTCCGCATTCTGCGAAACGGCATCGCCGGCACGTCGATGCCGTCGTTCGCGCTGCTCAGCGAACCCCAGATCGACGCGCTCGTCGAGTATCTGAAATACCTCAGCATCCGCGGCGAAACCGAACTCTCCCTGATGCGGGCCTATTTCGAACTCGATGACGACGCGAAGGGAATCCTGCCCGAGACCCGGGAATTTCTCGTCGATGAAACGCTCACGCCGATCGCCGAGAAGTGGAAGTCGGCGTCCGCGGCCCAGATCGCGGTGCCCGACATGCCCGCCGACATCGATCTCGCGGCGTCGATTGCCAAGGGGAAGGAGCTCTTCTACGGCGACAAGGCCAACTGCGTGAAGTGCCACGGCGTCACCGGCCTGGGCGATGGTCAGGCCAATGACTACGACGATTGGAACAAGGCCATCGTCGAGATCAACAAGGAGATCAAGGGAGGCCTTGCCAAGGCGGGCGAGACGTCGACCTCCGGCATGTCGGCCGAGGATGCCGCTGAACACCGCAAGCAAGTGGCCTGGCTCGGACGGTTCTCACAGGTTGTTGACGGGGATGCACTTGCACCCCGAACCATCCCGCCGCGGAACCTGCGGCTGGGTGTCTACCGCGGCGGTCGACGACCGCTTGACCTCTACTACCGCATCCATGCCGGCATCAACGGCGCTCCAATGCCGGCCGCCAAGGGCACGGTTCCGCCGGAAGACATCTGGCACATCGTCAACTACATCCGTTCGCTTCCCTATGAGTTTGACGGTGAACTGGGGGCCGACCGGCCGATGGTCGCGAGAGACAGGTTCTAGGCAACGGGCGATGAAACATCACGCTGGCATCCGCGTGAGCACGACGAACAACCGACACCGGAAACAGCAGAAAGTAGCAGTGCAATGGGCAGACTCGGTGGCATCTTCTGGAGCCTGATCTTCCTGGCCGTGCCGATCCTCGGCGTGGCCACGTTTGCGGTTGCGCCTGCCTACAACATCTGGCTGCCGAAGGACGTCTCCGAACATGGCCAGTCGATCGACGGGCTGTTCTACTTCATTCTGGCACTGACGGGCGTCGTGTTCATCGTCACGGAGGGCCTCCTCTTCTGGTTTCTCTGGAAATACGATGCCGCCAAGGCCAAGGGGCCGGCGACCTACATCCACGGCAGCCACACGCTCGAGGTGGTGTGGACGATCATCCCGGCCGCCACGCTGCTCTTCCTCGCGATCTACCAGATGAATACGTGGGCCGACGTGAAGATGCGAAGGCCGGCGATGGCACCCACCGTGGAGGTGGTCGCGCGGCAGTTCGAATGGCGGCTGCGGTATCCGGGGCGCGACGGCATGCTCGGCACCCGGGACGACCTGTTCCTGACCAACGACCTGCATCTGCCGGTTGACGAGGACGTTCTCGTCCAACTCAAGAGCATGGACGTCTTGCACAGCTTTTTCCTGCCGAACCTACGCATCAAGCAGGACGCCGTACCGGGCATGAAGATCCCGGTCTGGTTCAAGGCCAAGGAGACCGGGCAGTTCGACATCGTCTGCGCCGAACTCTGCGGCTGGGGCCACTACAAGATGAAGGGGCGGGTGACGATCGAATCCCGCGCCGATTTTGACAGGTGGCTGGAGGAGACCTACGCCCGCCAGGAAGCCACGCAGCCTGCCCCCGAAGACACCGCCGCATCTGCGGCCGACTGAGATCGCCAGCACCCGTACAAGACCGTTCGATTCGCCCGTTTTTTGGAGAGTTCCATGAGCACAGTCGCCGCGTCCACGCTCTCGCATGGCACCGCCACGAGCCTGCCGCCAACCCGCAAACCGCGGCCGGTGGCTGAGTTCCTGTCCACCTACGTCTTCTCGAAAGACCACAAGGTGATCGGGCTGCAGTTCCTCTTCTCCACGCTGCTGTGGTTCCTGATCGGCGGCTTGCTGGCCCTCGCCGTCCGCTGGCAGATCGCATGGCCGTGGTCCGACGTGCCGGTGCTCGGCAAACTGTTCGCCCAGCAGGGCGGTCAGATGGCGCCCGAGTTCTACACGATGCTCTTTACGATGCACGCGAGCGTGATGATCTTCCTGGTGATCATCCCGATCCTCGCCGGCGCCTTCGGCAACTTCCTGATTCCGTTGATGATCGGTGCCGACGACATGGCGTTCCCGACGCTCAACATGCTCTCGTACTGGTTTATGTGGCCGGCGTTCCTCTTCTTCGGCGCGAGCTTTTTCGTCGAGGGTGGTGCCGCCTCGGGCGGCTGGACGAGCTACCCGCCCCTCTCCACCAACATGAATTCGTCACCCGGCATGGGCATGGGCCAAACGCTCTGGCTGCTCGGCCTGACCATGGTGGGCGTCTCGAGCATGCTCGGCAGCGTCAACTACATGACGACGATCATCCTGATGCGGGCTCCCGGCATGACGATGTTCCGCCTGCCGATGACGATCTGGGCCATGTTCATCACCGCCATCCTGCAGGCCTTCGCCCTGCCGGTGCTGACGGCCGCCGGCTTCATGCAGATCACCGACCGCATGCTCGGTACGGGGTTTTTCTCGCCCGAAGGCAACGTGGTCAACAACGGGATCGCCAGCACCGGCGGCGGCCAACCGCTGCTCTGGCAGCACCTCTTCTGGTTCTATAGCCACCCGGCCGTCTACATCATGATCCTGCCGGCGATGGGCATGGTGTCGGACATCCTCACCACGTTCGCCCGGAAGCCGCTGTTCGGCTACCGACCGATGGTCTATTCGATCGCCGGCATCGCCGGGCTGGGCTTCATCGTCTGGGGCCATCACATGTTCATGTCGGGCATGAACCCGGCTCTCGGCATCACGTTCATGGTGTCGACGATGATGATCGCCCTGCCCAGCGCCGTGAAGACATTCAACTGGCTGGGCACCGTCTGGGGCGGGAGAATCCAGTTCACGACGTCGATGCTCTTCGCGCTCTCGTTCGTGTCGATGTTTATCATCGGCGGCCTGTCGGGCATCTTCATGGCGGCCACGCCCGTCGACATTTTTATCCACGACACCTACTTCATCGTGGCCCACTTCCACTACGTGCTCTTCGCCGGCACAGCCATGGGTGTCTGGGCGGCGATTTACTTCTGGTTCCCGAAGATGTTCGGCCGCACGATGAACGAGTTCTGGGGCAAGGTGCACTTCTTCCTCACGTTCATCTTCTTGAACGGCACCTTCTTCACCATGCACATCCTCGGTGCGGTCGGCTTTCCACGCCGCCTCGCCGATGCCTACCACTACGAAACCTTCCACCACCTGCAACCGCTCAACGCCTTCATGACCTACTGCGCGATCGGCATGGTCGCAACGCAGATCATCTTCGCGGCGAATTTCTTCTGGAGCATGTTTTTCGGGCCGATCGCTGGCCGGAATCCGTGGAACAGCAACACGCTGGAGTGGACCGCGCCGAGCCCGCCTGGGCATGGCAACTTTGACTTCCAGCCGGTCGTCTATCGCGGTCCCTACGAATACTCGGTGCCTGGCGTCGAGAAGGACCACCTCATGCAGACCGATCCCCCGAATGCCGCGGCTGCCGTGGCGGCCGCGCACGCGCACTAACTGAATGAGGCAGCCGTCCCGGCGTCTGCGAACATGAGGCAGCCGTCCCGGCGTCTGCGAACATGAGGCAGCCGTCCCGGCGTCTGCGAACCTGAGGCAGCCGTCCCGGCACATTTTTCCCACATGACAAGCCGCTCTTTCAACTGGCCGCACGCGATCGCGTGCCTCCTCGTCGCGGTGACGGCGGTGCTGCTCTGCTTCGGGGCGTTGGTCACAACCTTCGACGCCGCCATGGCGGTGCCTGACTGGCCGGCGACCTATGGGCACAACATGTTTCTGTTTCCCCTGGCCGAATGGTTCTACGGCCCCTGGGACCTGTTCCTCGAGCATGGCCATCGTCTGCTCGGCGCATTGGTCGGCGTAGTCTCGTTGGTGCTGGCGGGTGTTGTCTGGCGGAGTGGCCTGAGCCCAGCGGTCCGCGCTCTGGCCGCGGCGGCGGTGCTTCTGGTCGTGGTGCAGGGAGTGCTCGGCGGCGCCCGCGTGCTGCTCGACGACAAGACGGTGGCCAAGGTGCATGCCTGCACCGGCCCGCTTTTTTTCGCCGTCGCCGTCGCGATCGCGACGCTCACCCGCAGGTCCTCCACCCACGCCCCGACGGCAGCGACGGCGGCGGTGCGGTCTGCCGCCGGGCTCGCCCTGGCCAGCTATGTGCAACTCGTGGCCGGTGCCCAACTGCGGCACCTCGACGCATCGGTCGACCCGTCGACGTTCCGCTGGCTCGTGGCGTTTCACATCGCGGGCGCAGTCGGTGTGACGGCTCTGTCGGTCGCGGCAGCACTGTGCACGCGGACGGGCAGTCAGCCCGTTGCCCACCGCTGGTCGCTGGCAATCCTGCTGCTGGTCGGCTGCCAGGTGGCGCTCGGCGTCGGTGCGTGGATCGTGAACTGGGGCCTCCCCTCAGGCTGGCTCCCCGCCTCCTGGTCATTCTCCGACCCGCTTCTGGCCCGCAGCGTCTGGGGAGCGACGGTTGTCACCGGTCACGTCTTTCTCGGCATGATGATCCTCGGAGCGTCGGTTGTGTTGGCCATTTCCGCGGGCGTGCTCGCCCGCTCTGCGGCATCGCCGGTCAGGCCGCAGCAGACCGACCGCGTGCATGAAAGGGCCTTCGCATGACGCCCCCGCCCGATCTCGCATCCGACTTCACCGCAGCGGCATTCGCGCCGGCCGCCGTCCCGGGACCACTGCACGCGACCGACTCGTCGCGAAACAGCGTCGTGTTGGGCCGCGATCTCACCCGCACGGCCGCGGCCATCGCGGCCGACATATCGCGGCTCGTGCGGCCCCGGATCGCCCTTATGGTGCTGGCCACGGTCGTGGCGAGCATGTGGCTCACTGCCGGCCGTGGCGTCGGTGGCCCGGTGCTCTTCTGGCTGCTTGTCGGAACGACCTTTGTCGCGGCCAGTTCAAGCATCGCCAACCAGATCCTGGAGCGAGATGCCGACCGCCTCATGCCCCGCACCGCCCGCCGTCCGATCGCGGCTGGCCGGCTGAGCGTCCCTGTCGCCGTGATGCTGGCGACACTGCTCGTGGCCGCGGGCGGCCTGATGATCACGCTCGCCGCGGGCTGGCAGCCGGCCGTCGCGGCCCTGACGACCTGGATTCTCTACGTGGCCGTCTACACACCGATGAAGATGCGGTCGCCTCTCAATACGGCCGTGGGTGCCGTGTCGGGTGCATTGCCTGTGGCTATCGGGTGGCTGGCGGCCAACGGGCCGGAGCGGCTGGCGGCCGGCGACGCGGCTGGCACACTCGCCGTCGCCGCCCTCGCGACCGTGCTCTACCTCTGGCAGTTTCCCCACTTCATGGCGATCGCGTGGCTCTACCGGGGACAATACGCCGCGGCAGGCATGCGGATGCTGACCGTCGACGATCCCAGCGGCCTCCGAGCTGCCGGACAGGCACTGGCCGCCAGCTTGGCGATGGTGCCTGTGAGCCTCGTGTTGGCCGTGCCGTCGGGCAGCATCCGGCTGTTTCTGGCAGCGGCGATCGCCTCGCTCGTCTATGCTGTGGCCACGGTGGGTTTCGCCGTTCGTCGCGACGACGCTTCTGCCCGCACCCTGCTGCTCACCTCTCTCGGTTCCCTGCTGGCGTTGCTGACGGCCTCGGTCGTGTTCGGCCTGCCGGCCTGATGCTCCCACTTCCTTTCAGTCGACCCTTAAGATTGCACCGATCATGAACGCTTCCGCGATCTCCCTCCCGCACGGCCACGACGGCCACTCGCACGGCCACGACGACGGGCATGGCCATCACGACGGGGGCCACCACGGCCCGGTGCTGCAATACCAGCCCGGCCTGCCGCTCACCCGCGGCAAACTGATCATGTGGCTCTTTCTCTCCACGGAGATCATGTTCTTCGCGGCCCTCCTGGGCAGCTACGTCGTGCTCCGGTTTGGTGCCCCGGTCTGGCCGAAGCCCCATCATGTGCACCTCAGCGAGCCGATCGGCGCGTTCAACACGTTCGTGCTCATCTGCTCGAGCGTGACGATCGTGCTCGCCTTGGAATCGGCCCGTGCCAACAAGGCCGGGCTCGCCAAGATCTGGATGCTCCTCACGCTCCTGCTCGGCACGCTCTTTCTGGGTGTGAAGGGCTACGAATATCAGGCCAAGTTTTCCCACGGCATCTACCCACAATCGCCGCGGAGCAGCATCTACGAGAAGCCTGATCTTTACTACGGCTCGGCCGTCCGTGCCCGGCTCGGTGAGCCGGCCATCATCGACAAACTCAAGGAACTCGACGACACGCCGGCCGACAAACTCACGCCCGAGCAGGTCTCCGCGAGGGCGAGGCTGCAACAGGTCCGCAAGATGGTGGCCAGCCCCGAGCAGCAGGCCTTCGATCTGGCGGTGGTGGCCGACCAGGTGATGCCACTACCCACGGAAGGCCCGGGGGGATCGCATGGTGGTGGTGGAGAGGGTGGCGGACATGGCGGCCATGTCAGCGGCCTCAACGACATCTTCCCATGGCTGAGTCTGCCGACCGTCATCCCCGGCGGCAACATGTGGGCCAGCACCTACTTTCTCCTGACTGGCTTTCATGCCATCCACGTGTTGGTCGGACTGATCGTGTTCACGATCCTGCTCGGCTACAAACTCGGCCCCAAAGACGCCGGTAAGATTGAGAACGCCGGCCTCTACTGGCACTTCGTCGATCTGGTGTGGATCTTCCTGTTCCCGCTGCTCTATTTGTTTTGAGGTATTGATGAGCGATCACGACATCCATTCCGCCCATGCTCACGGCCCCATCACCCGGGCCGGCGACATCCCTGAGCATGACGAGCACGACGACCATGATCAAAACGGCCACGACCATGGCCATGGAGGCATCGGCAAGTATCTGCTCGTGTTTCTCGCGCTCTGCGGTCTCACGACGATGTCGTTTCTCACCTACTCCCCCGTCTGGCCTTGGCGCGACCAGCCGCACGTCGGCTGGGCATTCATGATGGCGGTGTCGTGCACGAAGGCGATGCTCGTGGTGCTGTTCTTCATGCACGTCTTCTGGGAGGCGAACTGGAAATACGTTCTGACGATCCCGGCCGCCATGATGGCAATCTTTCTCGCCCTCATGCTCGTGCCCGACGTCGGCATGCGGACTCGCATGGTATCGCAGGAACGGGCCCTGCGCATGGCCCGAACGTCGGACGTGCTGCTGATGGAACAGGCTGCCGAAGCCAAGGTCCTCGCCGAGCCGGCGGCTCATTAGACCGGTGTGCATGCTGGTGTTCATCATGAGTAGCAGCGTCAAGCGAGGATGGGTCGTCAGCCAGGTGCTGGTCATGCTGGTCATGCTGGTCATGCTGGTCATGCTGGTCATGGCTCTCGGCTGCGGCAAGCGGGAACAAACGGCGGCCACAACACCGCCGGCCGCCCGTGATGAGTCGCCGCTGCCGGCACCCGAGCGGATGGAGCCGGGCGCCGCCGCCGCGCCGTTCACGCTCACCGAACGCAGTGGCAAGCCCTTCGACTCGGCTTCGCTCCGCGGCAAGGTCTGGCTGGCGAGCGTGTTTTTTGCGAATTGTCCCGGCCCCTGCTTTCGCGAGAACCAGGCGCTGGCCGACATCCTGCGGAATATCCCAGACCCGGACTTCATGGTCGTGAGCGTCACCTGCGATCCCGAAAACGACACCCCGGAGTCGCTGCGACGGTATGCCGACCGGTTCCAGGCCGACCCAGACCGCTGGAAATTCCTCACCGGCGACATGGAGACGATCAAGAAGATCGCCAACGGCACCTTCCTGCTGCCTGCCGAGGTGGGAGTGCACTCGGAGCGAGGCGTCGTCTTCGACCGTGAGGGGCGGCTGCGGGGCAGCTATCATCTGCTCCAGCCCGACCGAGTGAAGCTGTTGGAGAAGCTGATTCGTGACGTGCTCGCCGAGCCGGCTGGCAGCCTGCAGGAAGCCGCCGCACCCCAGGGAACTCCCGCCGGATGAACCTCGCCACCGCCGCCCACTGGCTGCCCACCGTCAACGCCGCCCTCAACTCACTCGCCACCGTGCTGCTGGCAGCGGGCTGGATCTTCATTCGCCGTGGGAATTGGCGGGCCCATCGGGCCGCGATGATCGCCGCTTTCGCGGTGTCGACGCTCTTCCTGGTCTGTTACCTCACCTACCACGCCATCGTCGGTCACGTGCCGTTCACGGGGCAGGGGACGGTCCGCCTGGTCTACTTCGCGATCCTGCTCACGCACATTCTGTTGGCCGTGACCGTGCCCGTGCTGGCCATTGCCATGTTCGCGCTCGCTGCCCGGGGCCGCTGGGAGGCCCATCGCCGTCTCGGGAAGATCACGATGCCGATCTGGCTGTATGTCTCGGTCACCGGGGTGGTGATCTACCTGATGCTGTACCATTTCTACCCCGGCCGCCCGCCGGAGCCTATTATGCAGGAGGCAGGAGCGATGGCTCCCGCCTGAGTCCCATCCCCCGCACGGGATAGCCCCATGGCCCGCCAGTCATCCCCGATCTGCTCGCCCCCCCGTGTCGTATTCCCTTCCGTTGTGAGGCCGTTTCTGACGGTCGCCGTGGCAGCCGCCTGCGTGCTCGTGGCCTGCGATGCATTTGGCTGCCCAAACTGCAAGGACGCGGTCAACACGTCCGATCCGGATGGGCTCAACGTGGCGCGGGGGTACTTCTACAGCATCCTCATCATGCTGGCGATGCCGTGCACGCTGATCAGTTCGTTCGGCATCTACGTCTGGCGGGAGATGCAGCGGCAGAAGCGGGCCGGCCTGACGGCCGTCGAGCAGGCCATCGGTGGTTCTCCCATCAGCGGCATGCATGACCGTCCATCCTCCGAGCCCATCATCACTCGACAGCCGTGAGCGAGCACCCTCCAGCAGCGGAGCCGTGGCCAGAACCGGCAGCACTGCCGGTGCCCGATCCGGAGCAGGAACCATCGAGCGGCCACCCGCCTGCCCGCAACTATCTCGCGCGGCCCGAACAGCGGCGGATCTTCTGGCGGTTCATGCCGCCGGCCCTCATCGCCATGCTGTTTCTGGGCTGGGTGGAGAGGAGTTGGTTTGCGTCGGCCCCGGCCCCTGTCAGGCCGCAGGTCGACACGAAGGTGGCGGAGGTTCCAGCCGATCCCAATCTGGCCGACGCGATCGTCATCGAGGCGGAGCCAGACCTACTGCCGGGCGACGCCGATGAATATGGCGCCCCGGTGGATGCGCTCGCCCGCATCCGCGACGACACCGTGTTTCGCGGCGCCGAGGAAGAGGCGTGGTTCCAGATCTGGATGACGCTCCGCTCGACCGACACGCGATCCCTCGCCAAAGCGGCCGCGCGGCGGGTCAGCTTCACCGAGCTGTTTGGCCAGCCACGAAGCTATCGCGGACGGTTGGTGCGGTTCCGTGGCACGCTGCATCGGCTCGAGAAGCTCTCAGCCCCGGCCAACCCATACGACATCAAGGACTACTGGCAGGGGTGGCTGGAGCCGGAAGGTGGCCCAGTTTCGCCGATCGTCGTCTACTTCCTACGGCTTCCGGATGACATGCCCCACGGCATGAAGATCAGCGAACCGGTGGATGTGGTGGGCTACTTCTTCAAACGCTGGGCGTATGCCGCCACCGATACCGTGCGGATCGCGCCTCTCGTGCTGGCCCTCGAGCCGATCTGGAAGCCGCGGCCGCCAGGCTCTCCGGCGGGGAATTCGATTGGCACCATCGCACTGGTTACGATGGCGGCGGTCGTGCTGCTGACGATGCTGGGCATCCGCGCTGCGGGGAGCGGTCCCGGCCGGAAACAGCCACCCCCTCCGGCCGATCTGTCCGCCACCCTGTCGGACGTCGAACTCTTCTCCCCGGATGAAGCCCTGCGGCGGCTGGCAGACTCGGAACGTCGGTCAGACCGGAGCCCTGCGAAAGAACCCCCGTTATGATGATCCTCGTCAGCGAAACGAACGCCCATTCCACCAGTCCGATGCGGCAGCCGTTCCAGGCAGCCTCGGCTGGGCTGCGGGCTGCGATCTGGCTTGCGATCGTGTTCTGTGGTGTGTTCTCGATCGTGGCCGCGACAGCACGTCATTCCTGTGCTGCCGATGCGGAGCCGCCAGCCGCGAAGGCGTCCATGCCGTTTGTCGACTATCTCGCCACCTGGAAGATCGACCGCGCCTCCCGCGTGGTGCTCGAGGAGCCCACGGGCTGGAGTCCGGCAAAGCAGGAGATCGCGGTCAAGGTCCTGGCCCGGCTGATGCGTGTGCCGGCCAATCTCGCCGTCCAGTGGAGTGCCGATGCCGTCGACTTCGGCTCGCTCGCCGCCACCCAACGGGTGCAGGATCGGCTCGTGAAGGTCGATGGACGTGCGACATTCGTCGCGACGGTGCCGCTGCCGGAGGAGGAGTCGGAGGTGGCTGGGCGGCGGCAGTTGGAGATCGTCCGAATCGTGACGGCTGACGGCACCGCCGTCGACGTTCTCGCCGACCACGTGCCAACGGCATGGCCACGGGCCGTCAGGATCGACGAGCCTGCGGCCGCAGTTGGTCTGCCGCTGTCAGAGGGGCCCGGGCCCACGTCGGTGCCGGGCGGTGACGGTCCCGCGGCGGCTTCCCCGGCCCTCTTGCTCGCGGCCGCGAGCGTGGGCTGGTTTCCACCGACGCCGCTGGGGAAGCTCGGCATGGACTACGGGCTCTTCGATTCCGTCGTCGACGGACAGAAACTCGTCGCTGGCGACACCGAGGCTTTCTACGCGTTGCTTGCAGCCATGGGGCGGGCGACGGCGACGGACATCGCGTCGATCGCTGGGCCGCCGGGCGACATCGTGCCGCTCATCAACCCCGGCGCGGGCTGGTTTGCGAAGCACAGGGGCGATCCGTTCACGGTCGAAGGCGTGGCCCGCCGTGCCACTCGCATTGAAGTGGATGACCCGCTGCGACGACGGCAACTCGGCACCGACCACTACTGGGAACTGTTCGTCTTCGTTCCCACGCCACTGATCGAGGTCCACGGGAAACTGCAGGAGGACTACCCGGTCGTCTGCTGCGTGCGCACGCTCCCCGAGGGAATGCCGACGGGCCAGGAGATCGGCGAACGCGTCCGGGTGTCGGGGTTCGCGCTGAAACGCTACGGCTACCCTTTGCCGGACGTGAAGATTTCGTCGTCGCAGGGCACAGAGGAACAGAAGGGACAGCGGCAGGAGACCGCGCTGCTGGTCGGGCGGGAGGCCGGTTGGCTGCCAGCGCCGAGCCCAACCAAGGAGGTCAACACCCTCGGCTGGGTCTTCCTGTCGATCGCCTCGGTGATCGGCCTCGCTCTGGCTCTGGCCGCCTGGTCGTTCGCCCGTGACACCCGCCGCCGCGACCGCCAGACCCGCAGGGAGCTGCCCGATCGCATCGAACTGCCCTGATTGTTCCGCACGCCATGAGGCTTTCCCGCAGTTTTCGGGCGGGACTTGTCGCCATGCGAGACGGCCGCGACAACAACCTCTCTCCCGACTCCTTCGTCTCAGAAATCTTGTCCCAAGCATCCTGTCCCAAGCATCCCGTTCGAGGAAACACCTTCATCATGCGACGAGCAAAGATCTCCATCATCGGCGCCGGCAACGTCGGCGCGACCACGGCCCATTGGTGTGCGAGTGCGGAGCTCGGCGACATCGTCCTGCTCGACATCCCGGCCACGGAAGGCATGCCAGCGGGCAAGGCACTCGACCTCTTCCAGGCGTCGCCGATCGTGGGGTTCGATTCGCGGCTGACGGGCACCACGAACTGGGCCGACACGGCCGGCAGCGATGTGGTCGTGGTCACCGCCGGCATCGCCCGCAAGCCGGGCATGAGCCGCGATGACCTGCTCTCGACCAATGCGAAGATCGTGGGCGATGTCGCCGCCCAGATCCGGGAGTCGAGCCCGCAGGCGGTCGTCATCGTCGTCAGCAATCCGCTCGATGCCATGGTGCAGCGAACGTTCCAGGTGACCGGCTTTCCACCGTCGCGCGTGATTGGACAGGCGGGCATTCTCGACACGGCCCGCTATTGTGCCTTCTTGGCGATGGAGTTGGGCGTGAGCGTGGAGGACATCTCCGCCATGCTGCTGGGCGGCCACGGCGACACGATGGTGCCGATTCCCAGCTGCACGAGCGTGGGTGGCATCCCGGTGACGCAGCTGCTCGCGTCTGACCGGCTCGACGCGATCGTCACTCGGGCCCGCAACGGCGGCGCGGAGATCGTGAGCCTGCTCAAGACCGGCAGCGCCTACTACGCTCCTGCCGCGGCCACCACGCAGATGGTCGAGGCCGTGGTGAAGGATAAGAAGCGGCTCGTGCCCTGTGCTGCTTACTGCAACAAGGAATACGGTGTCGGGGGCTACTTCGTCGGCGTGCCGGTCGTGCTCGGCAGCGGCGGCGTGGAGAAGATTATCGAGCTCAAACTGCTGCCCGATGAGCGTGCCGCGCTCGACAAGAGCATCGCCGCGGTGAAGGAACTCGTCGGCGTGATGGACCGGCTCACTGGCCACAAGCCTGCGTGACCGCTCGTTCGTGACGGTCGGCTGCGGCATGTTCTGCACCGCCGGGACGGCAGAAGTCTCCTTCGCGCGGACTTTCGCCGTGGGGCGTGTTGGTAGCTCAGATCTTGGGAGGGCGAAATTCCAACGCTCGTCGAGCTTCCGCCGATCCCGGCTTCCCGGCTGCGCGCGTCCAACGGGCTGAACACGATCGCACAACGCCCCGTTTTCGTGAACGCATCTTGCCTCTCTTGCCCTGTCTGCGCCGGTAATGGTGTGGTCTGATCCTGCCGTTGCTGGGGTGGGAGTGTTCGGCTACAAACCGCGGGCCTGGAGAAACCAGGGGCCGGACGTGGTTTTACCCGCTTCTGGCATGAGCCCGACACGAGCCGCCGAGGTGCCCGATGAACAGTCGCCTTCCGAAACGACACCCCCGGACTGGCTCTGATCGCCGACGGGCGGCCGCAGGCAGCGCCGACGCCCACTCGCCATGCCTGGCATCGGAGTGGCTGGGCGACGACCGTCTGTTCACGCCGCTCGGCCATGAGCCCGGCTACGACTATCCGCTCCTGGTCTGGCTTCCCGGCTCGCCAGAGGCTTCACGCCGAAAAAAACCCTTTGATCTCGGCAGGGTGATGCCGCGGGTGAGCCTTCGCAACTTCGTCGCCGTCCAGCCGGGCATCGGGCCGCACGAGTCGCCTTCCATGGGCCTCGACGAGGCTGTCTGGCGGTCGATCGAACGGGTCGGTGATCGCATCGCCATCCATCCGGATCGCATCTTCCTGGTGGGGCAGGGCACGGGCGGATCAGATGCGTTTCGCATCGCCTGCCGGCATCCGCGGGAGTTTGCCGGTGTCATCTCGTTGAGCGGTCCATTTCCGCTGGACGAGTCGCTGTTTTCGCAGCTCGCCGACGTGCGTCGCCTCCCCATGCTGTACTGCTGCCGCCGGTCGAGCGTGATGGAGCAGGCAGCCCATACCGATCGCACGCTCCGCCTGTTTCATGCCGCCGGTGCGGCGCTTGCCATGCGGATCTATCCCGGCAGTAACGACCTGTCCAAGGCCGTTCTCGCCGACGTGAATCGGTGGGTCATGGACGAGGTCTGTGGAACCCCCGCCGCCATCCACTCGCTCTCTGCGTCGTAACCGTCAGCACATCATGACGCCTTCATTCGAACACCATCGTTCTTCAACACTGCATTCGCACGCTCCACTGCATTCGCAGGGGCTGCTCTCGACCATCCTCGCGGACTGCGTTCGCGTTCGTCGCGAGCAGGGCCGCCTGCCGGTGGCAGCCACGCTCGATGTGTCACCACATCATGAGCAGGCCCTCCTCGCCGAGCCGACATCGATCCGTCGGGCGTTGGAACTGCTCATCCGCAGGGCGTTTGAGTCCGCCACGCAGCCGCCCGACAGCCGCCAGCGGTTGGCGATCCGCGAGGTCGTGGTCACCAGCATCGACGTGGGCGATGCGATCGAGATCGAGGTCGCAGACTCCGGTCCCTCGCTGTCCGACCCCGTCAGGAAATGGCTCAATGATCCAACACGCAACGATCCAG
>JBILKZ010000112.1:0-13244 GCA_044376405.1 Pirellulales bacterium | reverse complement strand
CTGCTCGAGCTGCACCTCCGCCTCACGGACCGACGTCGTCAGCAGTTCGATCCGCTCGCGGTCGGCGGCACCGAGCGTGCCCCCCAGCGACTTGAGCTGATCGCGGACGTCGTCGAGGATGCTCGCACCCTGCTCCAGCCGTTGCATTTCGCGGCGGACCTCGTCCGGCGTGCCCTCGACGAACATCCGGCGAAACACGCTCGCGGGATCGCCTTCGTGCGGGATCGGCACGCCCTTCTCGTTCCAGGAGAGCGACTGGCTCCAGACCCCGTTGAGCGCGAGGCAGGGGAGCCTTGTCTCGCTCCCCACCTGTTTGGCCGCGACCTGGTCGAGCGACACGCTGTTGTGCAGATCACGCTCGCTAAACTCCGGCACGCCGGTGAAGATCGCCGGCTCGGTGTTGTGGGAATGCGGATAGCCTGGATGGCCCATCCCCGAAAACACCGTGAACTGCCCGCGGAAGGGCTCGAGCGTCTTGAGAAACCGGGTCGCCTCGTACTTTGGTCCCGTGGCCGTTGGCACCATGTGCGGATGGTAGGTGCCCAGCGGCCGATGGATCAAAACCATCCGGCGGGGCCGGCTCGCCGCCGCCGCGGCCCGGGCTTCGCGGCCGTAGAGCGATGGCACCATTGCGTCGAGAAAAGGCAGGGCGATCGAAACGGCTCCGGCGCGGAGGAGCGTCCGCCTGTCGAGCACGGCGCGGTTGAGGATGTTCATGGCAGGAAGCCTCGGGGTGGCTGGGCTACAGTGGTCTACTTATTCAGAAATGCTGGACTCTGGATGACGGCCAGCACGAGCGAGCGGAGGCCGTGCTGCCGGGGCTTCGTATCGCTGAGGATCTGCTCGACGGTGGACCGGTCGGCGAAGTCGATCGGCGCGCCGGTGGCGTAGACGATCAGCTTCTCCACCATGTTCCGGGCCAATTGGTCGGCATCCCGCTCGAGCACGATCTGCTTGTAGGCGTCGATGTCTTGAAACGACTTCCCATCGGCGGTTTCGCCCCCGGCCTCGACGGGCTTGGCGAGGAACACCTTCTTGCCAGGAAACCCGGGCAATACCTGCTGCTCGATGCCGTCGCCCCCCTGTTTGACGCGATACCGTTCCCGCCAGCCACCGACGACGTCGTAGCTTTCGAGCGCGAAGCCCGGCGGATCGATCGTGCGGTGGCACGAGGCGCAGGCCTCCACGTTTTTGTGCAGCGTCAATTGCTCCCGGATGGTCGTCGCGCCGCGGATGTCGGGCTCGATCGCCTTGACGTTGGGCGGCGGAGCGGCCGGCGGCGTGCCGAGAATCCGCTCGAGCACCCACGCGCCGCGTTTCACGGGGGAGGTATAGCTGGCGTTGGTCGACATTTTGAGAAAGCTCGCCTGCGTGATCACGCCGCCGCGGTGGTGCTTGGGCTCGAGCGAGACCTTGCGAAATTCCGCCCCCTCGACGCCGTCCACGCCGTAATGCTGCGCGAGCCGGCCGTTGAGGATCGTCCAGTCGGAGTGGAAGAAGTTCGTAGCGGGCAGATCCTCGGCCAGCACGCGGCCGAAGAATCGTAGCGACTCGATCGGAATCGACCACGTGAGCATCTCGTCGTATTCCGCGTAGATGTCGTCAGGCTTCATGTCGAGGAACTTTCGCAGGTCGAGCCACTGGTCGGTGAAGTCCTTCACGAACCGCACTGACTTGGGATCGGCGAGCATGCGGTCGGCCTGGGCCCGCAGGCCCTCCGGCGTCGAGAGGCTGCCTTTGGCAGCGGCGGCGAGGAGCTGCTCGTCGGGGGTG
Source organism: Pirellulales bacterium (assembly GCA_044376405.1). Taxonomy (GTDB): domain Bacteria; phylum Planctomycetota; class Planctomycetia; order Pirellulales; family UBA1268; genus CAMCQY01. The sequence continues at coordinate 11,471 of JBILKZ010000112.1, read as the reverse complement.
GAGCTCCACAGAAACCGGGCGAGCCGCGCCGCGATTTTGTAGTCATCGAGTCTGCCCGGCGGCTCGATGAACGTGAGGAAGTGGGGCGAGCAGAGAATCGCCTTGTAACCGGCCCGCATCGCTTCGTCGAACGACTCGCCCTTGTCCATGCGGCCGTGCACGAGCGACACATAGTGCGACGCGAGATCCTCGGCGACGGGACGACGGAAGGCCAGCGGCAGGAAGCCGCGGATCAATCGGTCGGCATCGGCCTTCGGATCGGTCGAGATGGCGATGAGCGGCCAATTCGCATATTCGCCGCCGCCTGCCTGCCACTTCTCCCAGTCCTTCGGCGGCTCTTTTCCTTCGGGCATCCGCGGCCGCCTTGGCAAGTCGCCAAACATCCGCCGGTAGCCGAGCCCCGCATCGAGCGGCCCCTCCAGCTCGGCCCAGTCGATCGCCAGGCCAGGGCCGGCGAAATCCTGCTCCAGCGGCTGCTTGCCACGGTCGCCCCGGCTCTTTTCCATCTCGCCAAACCAGGGCAGCTGCCCCTTCGCCTCGAAGTAGACGAATTGGTTCCCCTGGGAATATTTGAGATCGGTCTCGGCCTCGAGAATCCTCGCCTCGCCGGGCTTCACGTCCTTGTAGTCGATGATGTGCATGAGCTTCTCGGTCTGGAACCGATCGACTCGCTTGCCGATCAGCACCGACATCTGCTTGTCGCAATTGACGAGCCGGACAGACGCCCGGATCCGATACCGTCCGGGCACGAGCGGACGGGGCGCATGCATGCTGTTGTCGCCATAGAGCACGGCGTGGAGCACGAGCGCATCGCCATCGACCCGCACGAAGGGATCGATGCCCGTGCGGTGCACGGGCAACCGGCCCTCCAGATACTCCTTCCCGGTCCAGCGTGTGACCTTCGACGCGACAGGCCCGGCGGGCAGTGCGGCGGCGAGCGCCCGTTCGGCCGCCGCCTGGTAGCGGAGCAGGTGGGTGGCGGATGTCTCGAGGCCGCTGCTCGTGGTGTCGAACCCGTGGACGACCGTGTCTTCGGGGAGCAGGGCCGCCAGCGGCTCGGCGATGCCCAGCAGGTCGTGGAGCGTGTGCTCATACTCGCGGCGGTTCATCCGCCGCAGCACGACGCGGCCCTCGGCCTTCTGGCGGGCACTGGCAGCGGCGGTGAGCTTCGCGGCGAGCCCGGCCACCGCGGCGGCCCGCTCTTCAGGGGACGGCTGCGGAGCATCGGCCGGGGGCATCTCGCCCGACTTGATGCGGTCGTGGATGCGGACCCAGGCGGGGTTGTCGTAGTCGGGGGCCAACGATTCGAGCGACAGCCCCGCCGTGGCCGTCGCATCGTCGTGGCAGTCGACGCAGTAGGTCTTGAACGATTTCTGAGAAGTGGCCTCGGCTGCCACCGCAGTCTCTGCGACCGCCGCCCCGACCAGCAGCACGGCGACACGCACGACAAGACCGAACACCGCGACACATCCGGCACGCTGACTCGCGGCTTCGTGGCATCGGTAATGGGTCTGGTCGCAACGAGTCATGCTGTACGTCTCTTGGCACGCCGCCGACGCAAGCGGTGAAGGGTTTCGATTGATTTGCTCAGACGGCGGTCGCTTATTCCCGCAACACTCTCCGTGGTCAACTGACGCGACTCAGTTCTCAAGCCAGGTAGCCAGGCACGTTGCCAACGGCGTCAGGAATGGTTTATTCACGGATTGTACGGAGTTCTCGTCTTCGGGCGGTGCGCGGGCGAACCAGCCTCATTCCGCCGACTTCAACTCGAATGTCAGGTCCCGGATCGGGCCGGTCACGTCGACGGTGAAACCCGACGTGTCGACGCTGTTGTATCGCTTCGGGATGTTGCTCACGGCTTCCGGAACCTTGTCCGGAAGCCCCATCGAGTTGAGCGGCACGTCACCGATCGGCTGGTCGCTGACGATGCTCACCTTATACGGCCCCTTCAGCACGCCCGGCGCGGTCATGGTGGTCCGCATGGTGAATCTGCCAGCCGAGATCATCCCGATAGCAGGCTGGCCCGAGCCTGCGGGCGCAAATTGGACGCGGCCATCGGCGAGCGGCTTGGCATCGAGCGTGACCAAGCCCGAAACCGGCACGCTGCCTGGCAATGGCCGGTCGCTACTGCAGCCGGCCGTCGCCCAGACGAAAGGAGCAATCAGCAGGGATAGCACGCGGAGATGGATAGCGGATTTCATCTAAACTCTCCGGTGACCTGTCCGTCACGCCGAGTGCCGAGGTAGTTGAAGATCGCGAAATCGATTTCGTTGTCGAGAAACCGGACTGCTCCGTCGGCGAACAGGGCAGTGCCGCCGTTGGCATGTTCGCTTGCCATGCCGGTGTTGTAGGTCATGCTGTCCGACCAACCGGGTGGCAGGCCTGCCTTCCTGAGTTGGCTGTTGATGCGGAACTGGGTGACGAATGCGTACATATCGGTCGAGTACAGCCCCCAATACTCGTTCGTGAGGGGCAACACTTCTCCGAACGCCAGCGTCTTACTCATGCCGTCAGTGATGTCCTTGGGGCCGATCCGCAAATCGTTGGTCCAGTTCGTGTACTGGCCATTCCTATGAATGAAGATGCCGTCGTACCACATTTGGGGCCACGTACTGCTCGGTGCAGTCGAGTCGCGGTTGCAATACGATGGGCTGCCCGCAGCCGCGCAGTCGTTGTTCACGCTACCGCTATACGCCCTAGGGCCTCCACAGGGCATGTAGCACGGCGCCTGCTGCGTGAGGTTCATATTATTCGGCCGAAATGTCCTGCTTCCGTTGGTGGCGCTTGGGCACCGCATGTAGGTCAGCATCGTAGGGAGTTTGGCGTCGTTGGTCGCGTCACGGTTCCATTGGCCTGTGCCACCGCTCAGGTTGAGCTTGGAGTATGCGTCGGCATATTCCATGTAGGGGAGAAGGTCGACGGTAACCATGTTGACCGCGTTGTTGCTGGGGTTGCAAACCCGATTTTGCGGAAACTTTCCCCGGACCTCCAGATGCTGGTGCAGCCCCAACCCGATCTGCTTGAGATTGTTGCTGCACGCAGAGAGTCGGGCTGCCTCGCGGGCTGCCTGAACGGCGGGAAGAAGCAGGCCGACGAGCGTGCCGATGATCGCGATCACCACCAGAAGTTCGACGAGCGTGAAAGCGGCCCGATGGGACGGGCTGCCGGGAAAACAGCGGCGCTGCATGATCAGTCCTTCTAGATCGATGGAATGCTAGATCGATGGAATGCTAGATCGATGGAATTTCCGAAAGCGAAACGCGAAGGGGCAACACCTCGGGCGGATCCCCCCGAATAACAATAGTACCACCACTCTGGCGTCTGCCGCCCCGTACTTTCGTACGGGGTCGCCACGTACGGGGTCGCGGGCTTTCGGTCCCAAAGCGGGTATTCTGAAGGGGGAGATTGCCTCAATGACGAGCCGCCGCGTTCAAGTGCTGTTGTGCGTGATTGTGATTGTGTGCCTCTGCTTCGAAGAGGCGGCCGCGACCGGCATCGACGTGCAGCCGATCGCGGCGTTGCGTCAGCTCAGCCCGGAGGCTGTCGCTGGTGAGCCGGCCGTCAGGGTGCGGGGCGTCGTCACGTGGAGAGATGACTGGAATTACATTCTCCAGGAAGGGGACAGCGGCATCTTCATCTTTCTCCGCGCCATGCGGAATCGCGGGCTCACCCCGGACTTCTCGCTCCTTGACGACCTCGTTCCCGGCGCCGAGGTCGAGGTCGAGGGCCGACTGATTCCCGGAGGCTTCTCCCCGGCGATTCTGGCTACTGCGAGTCGCGTCATAGGCTCCGCGAAGACGCCGGAGCCCCGCGGCACGTCCCCCCGCCGCTTCTTCTCGGGCGCCGACGACTGCCTGCTCGTCGAGATCGCAGGAGTTGTTCGTGCGGTGCGAGAGTCGGCCGACGCGATCGATCTGTCGATGGCAGTGGACGGGAAACCATTCGTCGTCCGTGTCGAGGGGGAGGCCATGCAGGGAGCCTTCGGCGATCTCGTCGATACCGAGGTGCGGGTAGCCGGCGTGGCCATGACGCGGTTCAACACCCGCGGCGAACTGACGATGCCCTCGCTCGCGGTCGGCACGTTGGGCGGGGTCACCGTCATCGCCGCCCGGCGCTTCCCTCCCTTCGAAGCGCCCATGATTCCGCTGCGGCATCTGAACGGCTTTCGCGCCGAGCCGCACGATGGCCACATGGTGCGGATCGAGGGGACGGTGAGCCATGCGGTGGCCGCCGCGGAGCTTCACCTTCAGGACGGGGTCACGGGCGTGCGGGTGTCCACCGACTCAAGCGGGCCGTTCACCCCCGGCGACCGTGTCGAGGCGGCAGGCTTCGTCGATACGAGCGGCCGCGTCGCCGGCCTGTGTCATGCGGTGGTGCGACGGATCGCCGCGGGCAGCCCGCCACGGCCCGTCGCCATCACCCCCGACGCCATCCTCGAAACGAATCTCGTCGCAGTCCGGTCCTACACCATGGCCAATCCGGGCGACTACGAAGGCTGCCTCATCACGTTTCCCGCCACGCTCCTCGAAAAGCAGCCCACCCATACCGGCGGGAGCCTGATCCTCGCGGCCGGCAAGACGACCGTGGTGGCGATCCTGTCGGACGCCGACGAAGGGCGGCTTCGGGGGCTCATGCCCGGCAGTGAGGTCAGGCTCACGGGCATCGCCCATACCGACTGGGAGCCGCCCGCCGATGCGTGGGGTTCGCTCCCGCGCGTGAGCGAGCGCATGCGACTGCGCGTTCGTTCGGCTGACGACGTCGTGGTGCTGCGGGAGCCATCGTGGTGGACGCCACGCCGTCTGGCGATTCTCGCCGGATCGTTGGCGGCGGTGGCGGCCGGTGCGTTTCTCTGGGGGGTGCTCCTGCGTCGGCAGGCGGTGCGGCTTGCCCAGCGGATTGCTGAGGAAATCCGCCTGCGACGTGATGCGGCGGTGGAATTCGAGGCGACGCTGCGGGAACGCAACCGGCTCGCCTTGAACCTTCACGACACGGTACTGCAGACGGTGACCGGCATCGGCTACCAGGTAGCCGCGTGCAAGGACGATGAGGGGCGGCCGTCGGTGGACGTCGATCGGCATTTCGGTGTCGTGGAGAGGATGGTGACGCATGCCATGCGGCAGTTGCGGGGCACGGTGTGGGCGCTCAAGGCGGCGGCCCCTTCCGGGCGGCCGTTCCCTGCGGCGCTCGCCGATCTTGCCGCCCGCCTCGGTGAGGAGCACGACGCGGTGATCGACGTGGGCGTGGCCGAAACGACGCCCACGCTCGACGAGGTCGTGGCGGGAAACCTGCTCCTCATCGCCCAGGAATCGCTCCTGAACGCCCTGCGGCATGCCGATGCGTCGGCGATCGCCGTGCGGTTCGGCCCGGTCGCGCCACTCACGGTCGCCGGCCCGCCTGCCGTGGAATTGACCGTCCGCGACGACGGCCACGGGTTTGACCCTGCGTCTCGCCCCGGGGCCCGTGAGGGGCACTTCGGGATCGAGGGGATGTGCGAGCGGGTGGAGCGGCTCGGCGGCTCGATCACAATCGAAAGCCAGCCCGGGAGCGGGACGACGGTCGTCGTGCGGCTGCCGGCATCGGTCACCACTCCGGCCGATCGTACGGGGCGGATGGAACACGAAGCTGCTTCACGAGTGCCATGATGTTGAACCACCGCTCAAGCACCATCCGCATTTTCTTGGTCGACGACCATCCGATCCTGCGGACCGGGCTCCTGAATCTTCTCGAGAGGCAGCCTGACCTCGTGGTGGTGGGGCAGGCCAGCAGCGGGGAGGAGGCGTTGCAACTGGTGGCTGATCGCCGCCCAGACGTCTGCCTGCTCGACCTGAGCCTGCCGGGGATCGACGGCTTCGAGACGCTGCAAAGCATGCTCTGCCTCAAGCGAACGCTCCGGGTCATCGTGCTCACATCCTCGGACTCGGCCGAGGTCGCGAACCTCGCCATGCGCAATGGTGCGAGCGGCTTCCTATCCAAGAACGTGGAGCACCGGCTCCTCATCAAGGCGATTCGCGAAGTGCACGCGGGCCACACCGGAATCATGCAGGGCGTCGCGGTGGAGACGAAGCCGGCCGGCAACACGCTGCTCACGCCTCGGGAGATGGAGGTGCTCAGGCTGATGCGGCGCGGACTGAGCAACGCGCAGATCGGTCAGGCGATGGCGATCTCGGAGCGGACCGTCAAGGGGCACGTGACCTTTATTCTCGAGAAGCTCGGTGCCGCCGACCGTGCGGGGGCCGTGGCCCGAGGCTTTGATCTCGGGCTTCTCAAGGCCGGCCTGACTGCCGGTTGAACGCGACGGTCGCCCTTACTCGCCGCCCCATGCCCAGACTGCAGGAGAAGTCCCCTCAGCGACCAACGGCTGCCACCGCAGTCTCTGCAGCCGCCGCCCCGGCCAGCAGCACAACACTCTCCGTGGTCAACTGACGCGACTTCGCTCTCAAGCCAGGCGTCAGCCGCCCTTGAAATCGCCTTTGAGTTCAAACCTGAACTCCGGGCCGACGTTGCGGCCCGGCTTGACAGTGGCCTTCAGGCCCGACTTGGCTTTGTCGCCGTAGTCCTTCGGCACGATGTAGTCGGGCGGAAGGTTCGAGAGTTCCTCCGATTTTTTTCGCCAGGCCCCATTCGCCGCCGTGTCGGCCCGGTCGGGCTCCGGCCCGAGTTCGATCGACCGGTCTCGCCATTTCGTCATCGTCACGGTGTAGCTGCCGGCCATCGCGCCCTTGCCCTGTCCGCCCCCACGCGCGGTCGTAAGCCTGAAAATGCCTTTTTCGTCTGTCTTTCCAAACGCGGGCATCCCCGCCTCGATCGGCGAAAACCCTACGGTCGCGCCTTCGATCGGCTCGCCTTCCAGCAGCACAACACCTTCGACGTAATGCACCGCCGGACCGGCAGGCCGACAACCAGCCGCGACGGACCAGCAACCGACGACGACCATGGCGGCCCACAAGACGGCATCGCTGCAACGCGGGCCGATCGTGCAGGTCGGTCGGAGGGATGAAGTCGCGGTTCGCATATGGAGTCTTGCTTGCTCTCGAGGAACCGGGGAAAGCCGCAACCCGTCGAGCCTCGGTCCGGGGCACATCAGTCCAAGCGTTGAATCTCTCCGCTGCCGCGGGTTCCCATCGCGCCCCACACTCCCCACGCAGAGGAGCCATTGTAGTTTCGCGGATCGGCGTTGCTCCCGCCGTTGACGGAGGGAACGACAGGCGGTGACTGGGTGGGATCGCCTGCGTTGATGTTGTCGTTGATCGTACGTGTCGATGCATCCATCATCACGATGTTGATACTGTTCGAGTGCCAACTCGACGGATTCGCGATGGCCTGTTCCGCAAAATAGTTTCCATAGGCGCTCGCATTGCACGCCGGAGCGGAGTTGGGCGCGAGGATCGTGTAGGTCGCCATGCAGTTGTCGTAGTTGAGAGCCCACCACCCGCCCGTGTAGTAGTTGAGATTGTTCCAGCCGCCGCTGTTCGTGGACTGCGTCGGTGTGGCTGCCATACACGTTGCGGGAGAGGGCATCGTGGCGCCACCGTTCCAGTTGGTCACGCTGGCGGCAACACCAAACTTCAGAGGGCCTGTCGATCCACCGTTCGACACGATCGATTCAGTGAACGCCAGCGTCTTCGACAGCCCATCGAGGATGTCCTTCGACTTGAAGAATCTCGAGTACCCGGCCGCGACGTTGGGAAACGGCGTGCGGAAGTTGACTTTGTAGTTGGTGAAGTAAGGGTCATTTCTGACGAACACGTCGCCGCCGTTGATCCGATAGTTCCCCGATTGTCTCACTGCGAGTGCCGTGGAGTCGGATGGGCATTTCATGACCTTCAGAAAACCACTGGTCGCGTTGGTCCACGGATTGCTCTGCACGTTGCTCGACGTTCCCGACATGGTGCCGTCGTAGTGCGACTGGTGCTCCGCGAACGGCAGCATGAGGACCCAGAAGTTGTAGTTCTGCGGCAGCCCGTTCCCGTGTTTCCCAAAATACCGCCCCCTGGCCTGTTCGAAGTTGTTGAGTGCCAGCCCCCACTGCCGCAGGTTGTTGAGGCAAGAGGAGTTTCGTGCCGCTTCCCGCGCCACCTGCACGGCCGGCAGCAGGAGTCCCACAAGGACGCCGATGATGGCAATCACCACCAGCAGTTCCACGAGCGTGAATCCCGCTCGATCGTTCCTGAATCGCATGGAAGTCCTCATAGGGCACCCGCTTTGCAATGACGACGAGGGCATCGAGACCGATCCCAACAGACGCATGATGGGAACACCCCCCGCAAAAAGTCTATCATGACACTTCGTGCCAGCCAACCCCGAACAGGCCCCGTGGGCGGCGACCATTCGCCAAACCGGGGGCTCACGGTATCTTTACGGCCTCCCGCCGGTCACGGCGGAGTCTGCACATCGTTTTTCCCCACGCTCCCGGTCGGCCTTCGGCCGTTTTTTACCGATGACCACGTCGCCCTCCCCGCACGCCAGATTCACGTCGCTCGGCCTCACGCTCCCGACTGTCGGCAAGCCGGCCGGACTCTATAAGCCCTGCCTGATCGTCGGGGAGCACGCCTACCTGTCGGGCCATCTGCCGATGCTCGCCGACGGCACGCTCATGAAGGGACGCATCGGTCAGGAACTCGACGCCGACGCCGGCAAAGCCGCCGCCCGGCAGGTGGGCCTCACGATCCTGGCCACGCTGATCGACAGCTTCGGCAGCCTCGACCGAATCGCCCGAGTGGTCAAACTGCTCGGTGCGGTCAACTGCACGCCCGACTTCGAGAAGCATCCCTACGTGATCAACGGCTGCAGCGAACTCTTCGCGGAGATCTGGGGGCCCGATCTCGGCGTCGGCGTGCGGAGCGCGGTCGGTGCGGGATCGCTGCCCGCCGGTGTTCCCGTTGAGATCGAGGCGATCTTCGCCCTGGCCTGACCGGCCTCAGCCCCCACCGATGCGACTGCGTCGTCTCATCTTCGTGCGGAAAATGATCGTGCAGGAAAGAAGCTGATCTCATGCCACTGGCCATCGTTGCCATCGCGATCATCACCCTTGTGGCGCTCGTTGTCTGGGCGAAGGTGCATCCGTTCCTTGCGTTCGTGCTCGTGTCGGCCGCCGCAGCATTCGCCCTCGGCATGCCGGCCGGCGACATCGCCGGCGCCGTTCGCAAGGGAGTCGGCGACATTTTGGGCTCGCTCACGATCGTCATCGTCACCGGCGCGATGCTCGGCAAGCTCGTGGTCGAAAGCGGGGCCGCCCAGCGGATCGCCTCAGTGCTCGTGAAGGCATTCGGCGAGCGACGCATGGCGTGGGCGATGGCAATCACCGGATTCATCGTCGGCATTCCGCTCTTCTACGGTGTCGGGTTCGTCTTGCTCGTGCCGATCATCTTCGCCGTGATCGCGCAATACAGACTGCCGGCCCTGGTCGTGGGCGTGCCCGCGTGCGCGGCGATGAGCGTGGCCCACGGCCTGCTGCCGCCGCATCCCGCCCCCACGGCGCTGGTCGCCACGTTCAACGCCAACCTTGGCCTCACGCTCATCTACGGATTGATCGTCGCCGTGCCGGCCATCATCCTCGCGGGTCCTGTCTTCGCCCGGACGCTGTCGGGAATCCAGGCCCGCCCTCTGCCCGGCTTCGCAGCCGAGCCGAAGCCGGAGAGCGAATTACCCGGCGCGTTCATCAGCATTGTGACCGCGCTGCTGCCGGCTGTCCTTCTCCTGCTCACGACCGTCAGAGGATTCATGACGCCAGCGGCGGCTCAGGGTGGCGTCCCGGAATCGGGCCTGCTGCGGTTTCTCTCCGACCCGGATGTGGTGATGATCATCGCGCTCATCTTCGCCACGGTCTCGCTTGGACTGGCACGGGGCCGATCATTGCCAAGCGTGATGAACACATTCGGCAGCGCGATCAACGACGTCGCCTCGATCCTGCTGGTAATCGCCGGCTCGGGGGCCTTCAAGGAGGTGCTCATCAAGAGTGGGGTCAACGCTCAGATCGCCCAGGCGCTGCAGGGGCTCTCGATGGACCCGCTCCTCCTGGCCTGGATTGTCACGGCGGTGATCAGGGTGTGTGTCGGCTCGGCGACGGTGGCGGGCCTGACGGCCGCAGGCATCCTCGCGCCGGTCGTCACAGGTGGCGGCGTCGACCCAAACCTGATGGTGCTGTCGATCGGCGCGGGCAGCCTGTTCTGCTCCCACGTCAACGACTCGGCTTTCTGGATGTTCAAGGAGTATTTCAACGTCAGCATCGCCGAGACGCTCAAGAGCTGGACCGTGATGGAGTCGATCGTGTCGGTGGTGGGGCTCCTCGGCGTGCTCGTGCTCGCGCGGATCATCTGAGCCGGCCTTAGCACGCATGCCGCAACGTCCCATCGCTCACGCTCCGGGCTTTTCTCCCCGCATAAAAGCCCCCGGCGCAAGCCGGGGGATCGCAAGCCGGGGGATCGCAAGCCGGGGGATCGCAAGCCGCCGAACGCAGATCCCATCGCTCACGCTCCGGGCTTTTATGCACGCATAAAAGCCCCCGGCGCAAGCCGGGGGATCGCGAGCCGCCGAACGCAGATCCCATCGCTTCGGCTCCGGGCTCTTATGGAACCTCGCGATTTACTTGAGCCGCGGTAACCCCGCCTCCCCGCGGAGCCGATTGACCGCCACCCACGCGGCAGGCATCTTCCTGAAAAGTTTCGTGAGCTGCGACATGCTCACCGCGAGAGCGTCGGCAGCTGGCCCCATCTCGAAGCCCACCATCGCCAGCCGATCGATCGCCTCGGCGACGAGCGCCGGATAGTCGTCGTGGTCCGCGGCGATCGACAGCTGCTGGCCACGCAGGCGCGATTGCCAGAGGGAGGATGGAGTAGCCGCTGGCGGCTCGCGATGCGACACCGCAAGGAGCAGTCGCAGCCGCCACAGTGCCACACGACGGTTCTCCGCCTGCGACCGTCGTTCCGAAGCCTCCGCCGAAAGTCCCGTCGGCCGGTGCACGAGCACGACGGCCGTCTCGACCTTGTTGCGATGCTGGCCGCCAGGCCCGCCGCGGCGCGTTCGCGTCTCGTCGCACTGTTTCAGTAAGACATCAGGCGGAAGGGCGGCGGGGTGCATGCGTACGAGTGCTCACGATCGTCGGGTCGTGGGCGATTCGGTCTCTATCGCCAGCGCTCGTTTGAGCGGGCAACTCTCGGGAATCGCGTGGCCCTGTCGATAGGCCTCGAGCACCGACCGCGAACGCGCGGCCAACATTCGTCGCACCTCGCGTCGCTGCCCCTTCACCCGCGCGATCTTCATCGAGTCGTACGCCGTCGTCTGGTGACGCATCCACGCGATGACCGCCGCCTCGGCCCGCCGCTCGATCGGGATGCGTTTCGTGCGGGCCACGGTGCCGCTGCCCACCGGCGTCGCATGAGCTGCCACGAGCCGTGCGAGCCGCCGCGACAGGGCCGCATGCGTCTGGTGGAATCGCAGAAACTCCGCGACCGCTCCCTGAAAATCCTCGACAT
>JBILKZ010000221.1:0-4399 GCA_044376405.1 Pirellulales bacterium | reverse complement strand
GTTGCCGCCGACGCCGGTTGGGCCCGGCTTTCCGAGACCGCGTGAATCGCCCGAATCTCCGGGTTGGCACGAATGTGGTGGTTTGGCATGGCGTGTGCATCGCTCCCATGCCTCAACGCCTTTTGGCTCCGGAGAACGACACCATGGTTGCCACTGCATGCCTGCCCGTTGATCGCCGCGGCGGCGATATCTGGGGGGGCGATGAGGCCTCCGACGAGGATTTGATCCTCCGGGCCCGCCGGGGCGATGGCGGCTCGGCGTTTGAGTCGCTCCTGCACCGATACGAACACGACCTGTTCCGTTACCTCCGCCGGTATCTCGGCAGCGCCGAACTGGCCGAAGACGTCTTCCAATTGACGTTTTTACAAGTCCACCTGAAGCGAGAAAGCTTCGAGGACGGTCGCCGGTTTCGGCCCTGGCTCTATGCCATCGCCACCAATCAGGCGATCGACGCCCAACGCCGCAACCGCCGCCACCGCATGGTGAGCCTCGATCATCCCCTCGGCCAAGACGCCGACTCGGGCTCGCTCAGGCAGGTTATTGCCGGGGATGGGGCCTCTGCTGACAGCGCCTCGGAGGATCGCGAGGCTGCGGAGTGGGTTCGGGCGGCGGTCGACGCGCTGCCCTCACCACAAAAGACTGTGCTCCTGCTCGTCTATCACGAAGGGCTCAAGTATCGCGAGGCGGCCGCCACGCTCGGGCTCCCCGTGGGAACCGTGAAGAGCCGCCTGCATGCCGCGATCCGAAGCCTCACGCGATCCTGGCAGCTCCAGCAGATGCCTGCCGGGTGAGTATGCCAGGAATCCCCCGGCTTGCGCCGGGGGCTTTTATTGATCCGGACGTGGAATGGTGTTCGTGCCAGGAATCCCCCGGCTTGCGCCGGGGGCTTTTATTGATGGGCATGCAGCACGTTTGACAAGAAGCCCCGGGCGGAAGCCCGGGGGTTTTATTGCCCGCGGGCGTGGCGGTACCAGCGAATGAGGGCATTGGTCGAGCTGTCGTGGTGGAGTTCCGGCTCCGCCTGCGATTCGAGTTCGGGGATGATCCGGTTGGCGAGCACCTTGCCCAATTCCACGCCCCACTGGTCGAACGGGTTGACGCCCCAGACGCAGCCTTGTGTGAAGACACTGTGCTCGTAGAGAGCCACGAGGCTGCCGAGCACGCGGGGAGTGAGCCGCTCGGCTAGGATCGTGCTGCTCGGGCGGTTGCCCGGAAACGTCTTGTGCGGCACGAGCGATTCCGACACGCCTTCGGCCCGCACCTCGTCGGCCGTCTTGCCGAAGGCAAGCGCCTCAGCCTGGGCAAAGACGTTTGACATCAGCAGATCGTGGTGCCGGCCGATGGGATTGTCCGACCGGGCGAAGCCGAGGAAGTCGCAGGGGATCATCCGCGTGCCCTGATGGATCAGCTGATAGAAGGAGTGCTGGCCATTGGTGCCCGGCTCACCCCAGAAGATCGGGCTGGTCTGGTAGTCGTCGATCACCCGGCCATCGAGCGTCACCCACTTGCCGTTCGACTCCATTGTGAGCTGCTGGAGATAGGCCGGAAACCGCTTCAGATACTGGTCGTAGGGGAGCACGGCGATCGTGTGGGCGCCGAGGAACGTTGTATTCCAGACAGCGAGCAGCCCGTGCAGCACCGGCAGGTTGCGGGCGAACGGGGCGGTGCGAAAGTGCGTGTCCATGGCATGGAAGCCGGCGAGCATCTCGGTGAACGCCTCCGGCCCGATGGCGAGCATCGTGGAGAGGCCGATCGCCGAGTCCATCGAGTAGCGGCCGCCCACCCAGTCCCAGAAGCCAAACATGTTGGCCGTGTCGATGCCGAAGGCCGACACCTCGGCGGCGTTGGTCGAGACGGCGACGAAGTGCCGGGCCACGGCGGCAGGATCGCCGAGTTTCGCGAGCAGCCACTCCCGCGCCGATCGCGCGTTGGCCATGGTCTCCTGCGTCGTGAACGTCTTCGACGAGATCACGAAGAGCGTCTCGGCGGGATCGAGATCGCGGGTCGCCTCGACGAAGTCGGTGCCGTCGACATTGGAGACGAACCGAAACGTCAGCTGCCGGTCGGCGACGTGCCGCAGCGCCTCGTAGGCCATCACCGGCCCGAGGTCGGAGCCGCCGATGCCGACGTTGACCACCGCGCGGATCGGCTTGCCGGTGTGCCCCTTCCAGGTGCCGCCGCGGATCTGTTTAGAAAACGTCGCCATGCGGCTGAGCACCTCGTGCACGTCGGGCACGACATCGCGGCCGTCGCAGAGAATCTTCTCGCCCCGTGGGGCACGCAGCGTCACGTGCAGCACCGCGCGATGCTCGGTCGAGTTGATCTTTTCGCCCGAGAACATCGCGTCGATCCGTTGCCGCAGGCCGCAGGCCTCCGCGAGCCCGATGAGCAGTGAGAGTGTCTCGTCGGTGATCCGCTGCTTCGAATAATCCACATGCAGGCCGCAGGCATCGATCACGAGCCGCTCGCCACGGCCGGCGTCGGCCGCGAAGAGCTGTCGCAGGTGCGTGCCGCCCGTCGCCGCGGCGTGGGCGGCGACCTTTTGCCATGCGGGCAGGGAGGCACGACTGGGAAGCGATGGAGTGGTCATCGGGCTGTTCCTCCTGCGGTGGCTACCGTCTGCGACTTCTTCACGATCACCTCGAGCAGTTCGTTCCAGCTCTTCACAAAGGCGTCGGCGCCGTCTTTCTGCAGCTTCGCGCCGAGGGCATCGAGGTCGATGCCGGCACGGCTGATGGCGAAGAGCGTCTCGTCGGCGTTGCCGCCGCCGGCTGACACGATGCCTGACACAACGCCGTGGTCGGCGAAGGCCAACAGTGTCTGCTCCGGCATCGTGTTGACGGTGTTGGGTGAGGCGAGGGTTGAAACATAGAGCGAGTCGGAGAGCTTTGGATCCTTGGTGCCGGTGCTGGCGTAGAGCAGCCGCTGCGGCAGGGCGCCGAAGTTCGCCAGCCGCTGGAAGCGGTCGGAGGCGAGCAGGTCGCGATAGGCCCGGTAGCACTGCTGGCCGATCGCAATCCCCAGCCTGTTGGCCAATTCGGACGGAAGCTGGGCCGCCGTCGCGCCGTCCCAGCGGCTGATGAAGAGCGACGCCACCGAGCAGACCCGCGGCGACAGGCCGGCTTCGATTCGCCGCTCGATGCCCCGCAGGTAGGCCTCCGCCGCAGCGAGATAGTGGGCGGTGGTGAACAGAAGTGTGACGTTCACCGGCACGCCGGCAAAGATCGACTCCTCGATCGCTGGGAGGCCGGCTGGAGTGCCGGGGATCTTGATGTAGAGGTTCGGCCGGTCGGCGCGGGCGTGCAGATCGCGGGCCGCGGCGAGGGTGCTCGTGGTGTCGTAGGCCAGCGTGGGCGAAACCTCCAGCGACACCCAGCCGTCGAGGCCGCCGGTGCGGTCGAACACGGGCCGGAAGAGTTCGGCGGCGCGGCGGAGGTCTTCAATGGCCAGTTCGAAAAACAGCTTCTCGCCAGCGAGTCCCTGCTGCACCTTCGCGGCGATCGCGGCGTCGTAGAAGGGGGTGTTTTTGACCGCCGCGTTGTAGATCGACGGGTTGCTGGTGAGCCCCGTCACTGAGAGGTCGCGGATGTAGCGGGCCAGCGTGCCGTCATCGAGCATGCCGCGGGTGATGTTGTCGAGCCAGAGGCTCTGGCCCAGGCGATGGAGATGCTGCGTGGTAGTGGCCATGGGATGTGCTCGGAAGGAGGGCTAGGAAACGGTCCGATTGTCGGGCGGCAATCCGCGGCGGAGTTATACTCCAGCGTCTGCCGGGGAGGCGACCACTCTCGGAGGGGCCTGCCGATGGACGGGCGAGCTATCTCGCGCCGGCCGCCCCGCTACCCTTGTCGGTCCGTAGTGATTGGCCCCGCTTTCAGGAGACGTTTTCAGATGGCTTTCGCTCCCGATCTCAACGACGACGACGTCCAGAAACTGGACCGCCTTCGCGACTCCTACCGCCGCCTGCAGGAGGAACTCGGAAAGGTCATCATTGGCCAGCGGGAGACGGTCGAACGGCTGGCGATCTGCCTCTTCGCCCGCGGCCATGCGCTCCTGATGGGCGTGCCCGGCCTCGCGAAGACGCTGCTCGTCAGCCGGCTGGCCGAGGCGGTCTCGTTGAAGTTCAGCCGCATCCAGTTCACGCCCGATCTGATGCCGATGGACATCACCGGCACCGACATCCTGCAGGAGGGGGGCGACGGCCGCCGCGAGTTTCACTTCGTGCCCGGTCCGGTGTTCGCCAACATCGTGCTTGCTGACGAGATCAACCGTGCCCCGCCCAAGACGCAGGCCGCCATGCTCGAGGCGATGCAGGAGCAGAAGGTGACGGTGGTGGGCAAGACCTCCCGGCTGGAGCCGCCCTTCTTCGTGCTGGCCACGCAGAACCCGGTCGAGCAGGAGG
>JBILKZ010000220.1:0-4408 GCA_044376405.1 Pirellulales bacterium | reverse complement strand
CCAGCCGGTCGAGCAGTTCGCGAAACTTCTCCCGGTCCTCCGCCATTTCGATCGTATCGACGCTGGTGCCGATGATCGGCAGGCCGGCCGCAAAGAGCGCCCGGGCCAGGTTCAGCGGCGTCTGGCCACCGAGCTGCACGATCACGCCGTCGGGCTGGATGCGGTCGGCGATGTTGAGCACGTCCTCGCAGGTGAGCGGCTCGAAGAAGAGCATGTCGCTCGTGTCGTAGTCGGTGCTCACGGTCTCGGGGTTCGAGTTGACCATCACGCTCTCGATCCCCATCTCGCGGAGCGCGAAGCTCGCGTGGCAGCAGCAGTAGTCGAACTCGATCCCCTGACCGATACGGTTGGGGCCACCGCCGAGGATCATCACCCGTTTCTTGCCAGGCTCCTTCGGCCGGGCTTCGTCCTCGTCCTCCCACGTGGAGTAGTAGTAGGGCGTCTGGGCCTCGAACTCGGCGGCACAGGTATCGACCGACTTGTAGGTGGCCACGATCCCTCGGCGCTTGCGATCGTCGCGGATCTCCATCTCCGAGGCGCCGAGCATCACGGCCAGCTGCCGGTCGGAGAAGCCCGCCTGCTTGGCATGCCGCAGCAGGCCATCGTCGATCGCCGCGAGCGTGCCGACGGTACGGATCAGGCTCTCGATCTCCACGATCTGCTGCAACTGGTCGAGAAACCAGCGATCGATGGCCGTGAGTTCGTGGACTTCCTCGACGGTCATGCCCGCCTTGAACGCGTAGCGGAGATACCAGACCCGGTCGGGATCGGCCGTCGCCACGCGGGCGCGGATGTCGTCGAGGGCTGGCTCCGCCGCCGTGCCCCAGAGATCCTTGCCGTCGCAGCCAAAGCCGAAGCTGCCGACTTCCAGACCGCGGAGCGCCTTCTGAAAGGCTTCTTTAAACGTGCGACCGATCGCCATGGTCTCGCCGACGCTCTTCATCTGCGTGGTGAGGCGACTGTCTGCCTCGGGGAATTTCTCGAAGGCGAAGCGGGGCACTTTCACCACGACGTAGTCGATCGACGGCTCGAAGCAGGCCTTTGTCCGCCGCGTGATGTCGTTGGGAAGCTCGTGGAGCCGCCAGCCCACCGCCAGCTTGGCAGCGATCTTGGCGATCGGAAAACCGGTGGCCTTGCTCGCCAGCGCGCTCGACCTGCTGACACGAGGGTTCATCTCGATCACGATCATGCGGCCAGTTTCGGGATGGACGGCAAACTGAATGTTTGAGCCGCCCGTCTCGACGCCGATCGCCCGAATCACGGCGAAACTGGCGTCGCGCATCCGCTGATACTGCCGGTCGGTGAGCGTGAGCGCCGGTGCGACCGTAATCGAGTCGCCTGTGTGCACACCGCAAGGATCGAAATTTTCGATGGAACAGATCACGACAGCGTTGTCGTCCGCGTCGCGCATCACCTCCATCTCGTATTCCTTCCAGCCGAGGATCGACTCCTCGACGAGCACCTCACCCACCGGCGAGAGATCGAGACCACGCTGCACCTTCTGGTCGAACTCCTCGCGGTTGAACGCAATCCCGGACCCGGAGCCACCGAGGGTGAAGCTGGGACGGATGACGGCGGGCAGTCCGATCTCGGCGAGCACCTCGCGGGCCTCCGTCAACGTCTTCACGATCCGACCCCGGCAGGTCTCGAGGCCGATCTTCCGCATCGTCTCCTTGAAGATCTCGCGGTCCTCGCCGCGGCGGATCGCCTCGGCCCGGGCGCCGATCATCTCGACGCCGTGCTTCGCCAGCACGCCATGCCGCTCCAGTTCCAAAGCGAGGTTGAGGGCTGTCTGGCCGCCGAGGGTGGGGAGCACGGCGTCTGGCTTCTCGACCTCGATCACTTTTTCGAGCATCTGCCAGGTGAGCGGCTCGATGTAGGTGCGGTCGGCCGTGCCCGGATCGGTCATGATCGTGGCCGGGTTCGAGTTTACGAGCACGACGCGGTAGCCATCCTCGCGCAGCGCCTTGCAGGCCTGGGTGCCGGAGTAATCAAATTCGCAGGCCTGCCCGATGACGATGGGCCCGGAACCGATCAGCAGAATCGTGTGGAGATCGTCGCGGCGGGGCATGGAAAAACCTGAGGTGCGCGCAAAACTGCCACAGAGTAGCATTCCGACCGCCGATGCTTCAACGAACAGCTACAATCCTCGCAGTCCGTATCATTTCTCACCCGCCGTCCCAGTCCACGGGATCCATCTGCCATGTCCATCGCCACCCCCTCGATCGACGCCCTTCGCGACACGCTCCCCGACGAGTTGAAGGACATCCGGCTCAATCTCTCGAGCGTTCTCGCCGGCGAAAACCTCCAGCCGCTCCAGAGCATGGGCGTGGCCCTGGCGGCAGCTGCCTTCGTGCGGTGCCGGCCGCTCGTCGAGGCGATCGAGGCGGATCTGCGGGCTGCCGACGCGGCAGCAGCAGCCCCGGTGATCTCCGACGCCATCGCCGCGGCAGGTCTGATGGCGATGAATACCGTCTATTACCGCTTCCGCCACATGCTCGGCAAGGAGACCTACGAGGCCCGCCCTCCCCGACTCCGCATGAGCCGCATGGCCCAGCCGGCAACCTCCAAGGCCGACTTCGAACTGATGAGCCTGGGCTGCGCGGCACTGGCCGGCTGCGAACTCTGCATCAAGAACCACGAAGCGAGCCTCGTGCATCTGAGCGTGAGCGAGGACGCCTGCCACGACGCCGTCCGCATCGCCGCCGTGATCAACGCCGTTGCCTGCGGCCTGCCTGTCTGACGAAAAAGCCCCTGCCGGGAGACACGCATGATGCTGCGATGGATGAAAACCGTGGGCATCCTCACGGTCGCCGGCGGCGGGGTCGTGGCAGCAGCCTTCTTCGGACTGATTCCCGGCTGGAAACGCCCGGCTAAGCCAACCGCCTCGGCTCCCACAACAGCGCCCCACACGGCCAGGCATCACGAGGCGATCGCCGTGACGGTGACCGCCGCCGTGCCAAGAACGGTCGAGCGACGCGTCCGCACCGTGGGCACGCTGCATGGGTTCGAGGAGATCGAGATCAGCCCTCAGGTCGATGGCACCGTGCGCCGGGTGGCACGCGACGTCGGCGATCTGGTGTCGCCCGGTGACCTGCTGCTGGAGATCGACGCCGCGGATTTCCAACTCGCGGTCCAGGAGAATGCCCGCGCGCTCGAACTCGAACTGGCACGCCTCGGACTGAACAAGGTTCCTGACGCGACGTTCTCCCCCGAAACGCTGCCGAGCGTCGAGCGGGCCAGACTTGTGGAACGGAATGCCGCGGATACGTTCGATCGTTACAAGGCCCTGACCGCCCGGGGCGTCATGACGAAGGACGACTATGAAAAAGCGGAGCTGAACCTGCAGACGGCGCGGCTCGACACGAAGCAGCGACTCCTCGAGGCGGAGCAGACGCTCGCCTCGGTGCGGCATCGGCAGGCCGTGCTGGAGACGGCGGGCAAACGGCTGCGCGACACCCGCATCCTCGCCCCCGCCATCACCGTGCGAACGCCCCCCGTCCTGGAGCCGGCGACCGGCTCGGCCGCTCGCGTGGTTCCCGCCGCCACAGACGCCGACCCCGCTCTGGCCTACACCGTCGCGGAACGGTTCGTGTCGGAGGGAGAGATCGTCCGTGCCGCGCCGCCCACGAAGCTCTTCCGGCTGGTCGTGGACAGCGTTCTCAAGCTGAAGGCCGCGGTGCCGGAGCGGTATGCGTCGCAGGTGCGGCCCGGCCAGGAAGTGGATCTCGCGGTCGAGAGCCTGCCCGGGCGAACCATTGGCGGACGCGTTGCCCGCGTCAATCCGACCGTCGACACGGCCAATCGCACCTTCGAAGTCGAAGTCTGGGTGCCCAACCGGGAACGCCTGCTCAAGTCTGGCTCATTCGCTACGGCTTCGATTCTGCTCGGCGCCGACGCCGGTGCCGTGACGGTGCCCGAGGAGGCGATCGTCCGCTACGCAGGCGTCACGAAACTCTTCACCGTCGTGGACGACAAGGCGGTCGTCGTTCCGGTCGAACTTGGATCAAGGCTCGACATTTCGGGACCAGCCGGGGCGGTCCATCGCTGGGTGGAGGTGTCTGGTGCGCTCGCAGTCGGTGTGCCAGTCGTGACGACCGGCCATTCCCAACTGAGCGACGGCGCGTCGGTGCGGGTTCGCGAGGCTTCGCGAAACACGACCACCGATCCCGCCACAGCCCCGCCCGCCGCTGCGCAGCCGGACCACGCTCCGGCTGCGGAGGACGCCCGATGAAGATCTGGGATCTGTGCATCCAGCGGCCGATCTTCACGGCGATGCTCGTCTCGGCGCCCATCGTGCTCGGGCTGGCAAGCTACCCGCGTCTGGGTGTCGAGCTGTTTCCGAACGTCGATCTGCCACTCGTCACCGTCACGACGACGCTCCGGGGCGCCAGTGTCGAGGAGATGG
>JBILKZ010000219.1:0-4432 GCA_044376405.1 Pirellulales bacterium | reverse complement strand
GCGTAAGCCGGAGCTGCAGGTGCAGATCGGCGTGTCGCGGAGTCTGAAGAAGGATATGACCTGTTCCTTCTACAACGGAAAATATCCGGAGGAGGCGCGGGCGAATCGTGCCGCCGAGTTGCTGAAGGTCGGCGAGTGGAATCGGATCCGTGTCGAGGCGAAGGGGGACACGTTCACCGTCTGGCTCAACGGCGAGCAGGTCTCGCAATACAAGGATGCGAAGTATGCGGAGCCAGCCCCGATCGGCCTCCAGATTCATGGCGGCCTGGTGATGAAGGTCGAGTTCCGCGACCTGCGAGCCCTTGCGCTGTAGCGCAGGCTTCGAAGCGGCGAAAGAAGGGTATGTTCAACCACTCGGTCAGCGTTGTCCAAGGACCGCCACGGAGCGAGAGCGAACTCGATCAGACCTATGAATCATCCGGCAGCGAATGCTTCATTCGCCAACGAGCAGACATTCCGGCCGGTGATCCGTCCCGCGGTGCCGATCCTTACCGTGATCGACGATGGCTCGATCGACGACGGCGAACAGATCCGCATCCGCAAGGATTGCTTCGTGATCGGCCGCTCGTCGGGTGACCTGACGATCCCCAACGACGCCACGATGTCCAGCCGGCATGCCGAGATCCGGCTCACGAACAGCCGCGGCCTGCGGGAGTGGACGCTCCACAACCTCGAAAGCGTCAACGGCACGTTCGTGCGGGTCGGCACTGCGGCGCTTGCCTATGACACGATCGTGCTCCTCGGCTCGCGCCGGTTCCGACTCGAGAAACCAGCCGCTGTGGCCTCCGAATTGCCAGGCAGCGACACGCTCCGGATCGACCAGCCCGCAGACTCCGGGAAGAACTGGCCAATGTTGGTCGAGTCGTCGGGCAGGCCGAACGCTCTGCGATTTCCGCTCCGCTCACCAAAGGTCACGATCGGCCGCACAGGAAGCGGCTGCGACCTTCAACTCGACGACCCACTGGTGGCTGCGTTCCATGCTGAACTCGTCGCCGACGCAAGTGGCGGCTGGAAACTCATCGGAAAGATCACGCGCAACGGCGTCTGGGTGAATACGCCCGCTACAACGCTCACCTCGTACTGCTTCTTCCAGTGCGGCGAGCAGCGGTTCAAGTTCGTGATCCCGTAGAGCCTGCCACCGGTACAAGCGGTAGCACGCGGTTCACGCGCCCAAAAACCGGGCGATGCGGTCGAGGCCCTCGCCCAGCTTCTCCTCCGACGCGGCGAACGACATCCGCACGTGCCCCTCGGCGCCAAACGCGCTGCCGGCCACGAGCGCCACATGCTCTTGCTCGAGGAGCGCCTCGCACCACTGCATGCTATTGGTGATGCCGTTGGTTCCCTTCGCAAGCGCCGGCTGAATGTCGAAGAACGCGTAGAAGGCGCCGCCGATCCTCGGCAGACGCACGCCCGGCATGGACAAAAGCCGGCCAGCCACGAGGTCGCGACGCTTTTCAAACGCCCGGCACATCTCGGCCACGCACTCCTGCGGGCCGGTGAGCGCCGCCACCGCCGCATGCTGGCTGACACTGCAGGGGTTGCTCGTCTCCTGGCTCTGCAGGTTGCCGATCGCCTTGGCGAGAGGCTCCGGACAGATCGTCCAGCCGATCCGCCAGCCCGTCATCGAATAGGTCTTGCTCACGCCCGCCACGACCACCGTGCGGGCCTCGAGCCCGGGCCGCAGCGTCGGAAACGACACCGCCTTCTGGCCGTCGAAGACCAACTGGTCGTAGATCTCGTCCGACACGACGGCCAGATCGGCCTCGATGGCGATGTCGGCCAGGGCCCGCAGTTCGTCGGCTGAGTAGACGACGCCCGTCGGGTTGCTCGGCGTGCACAGCAGCAGCATCCGCGTGGCCGGCGTGATGGCCGCCCGCAGGGCCTGCGGCCGTAGCTTGAAGTCGTCTTCGATCCGCGTGGAAAGGAGCACGGGCTTCGCCCCGGCCAGCTTGATAAGCTCCGCGTAGCTCACCCAGTAGGGAGTCGGCACGATGACCTCGTCCCCCTCGTTGAGCAGTGCCGTAAAAGCGTTGTGGAGCGAGTGCTTCGCGCCATTCGAGACGACCACTTGCGCGGGCGTCACGGCCAGGCCCGTGCGACGGGTGTAATCAGCGGCCACGGCCTTGCGGAGGTCGGGGATACCGGCGGCGGGGGTGTATTTCGTTTTGCCTGAGCGGATCGCCGCTTCGGCGGCCTGACAGATATGGAGCGGCGTGGGGAAATCGGGCTCGCCGACCGAGAGGTCGACGACGTTGACGCCGGCGGCGGCCATCGCGGAGGCGCGGGCGGCCATGGCGAGTGTGGCGGAGGGCTCGAGCGCTCGCATGCGCTGGGCCAATTGCAGGCTCTTGGAAGACTCTCTTGTGTTCATGCGGCCTTTCGTTGCTCCTCGTTTGCGTGATGCGTGGTGCGTGGCAAGAATGATACCACCCGCCGGGCTGTTTCCCAGCCGTTTTTGCCCCTCACAACCTCTTGAGAAAGCATCTCCCATGTCAGGCAGCCGTATCGGTCTGTGGCTCATCGGGGCCAAGGGAGGCGTCGCCACCACCGCGATCACGGGACTGGCAAACCTGGCCCGCGGCGCAATCGAGCCGGTGGGGCTCGTCACCGCGCTCGATCCCTTCACCCGACTCGACCTGGTCGACTTCGCTGACATCGTCGTGGGCGGCCACGACATCCGGCCCGGCCGGCTGGCCGACGAGGCCCGCCGCATGTGGACCGACAGCCGCGCGATCATGCCGGAACTGCTCGACGGTGCCGCCGACTTCTTCGCCGAAACGGAAAGCCGCCTGCGACCGGGTACGGTCGTGGCCGCGGGTGACAAGATCCGTGAACTGGCCGACGACGCGATCGCGGCCCGCGTGGAGACTCCCCGACAGGCGATCGACCGTGTGCGGGCCGACATCGAGGCCTTCGCGAGTGCCAACGGGCTCCGCCACGTGGTGGTGGTGAACGTCGCCTCCACCGAGCCACCGGCAACGCTACCGATTCCACGGTCGTTCGCGGAACTCGAACCGCTGCTCGACGACCCGCGGGCCTGCCCGCTGCCGGCCAGCAGCCTCTATGCCCTGGCTGCATTCGAGGCCGGCGCGTCCTACATCAACTTCACGCCCTCGACGGGCTCCACGCCCGAAGCGCTCCAGGAGGCGGCCAGCCAGCGGCGGATCGCCCACACCGGCTGTGACGGCAAGACCGGCGAAACGCTTCTCAAGAGCGTGCTGGCGCCGATGTTTGCCGCCCGGAATCTCGAGGTGATGAGCTGGGTCGGCCACAACATCTTTGGCAACATGGATGGCAAGGTCCTCGACGACCCGCGGAACAAGCAGGCCAAGGTGCGGAGCAAGGACCACCTTCTGGCCGCCATCCTGGGCTACCCGCCGCAGACCCACGTCTCGATCGAATACATCAAGAGCCTCGGCGACTGGAAGACGGCCTGGGATCACATCCACTTCCGTGGCTTCCTCGGCACACCGATGACGATGCAGTTCACCTGGCAGGGCTGCGACTCGATCCTGGCGGCCCCGCTGGTGCTCGACCTCGTGCGACTGGTGGAACGCTCCCATCGCGCTGGTGAGTATGGCGTGCTGGAGCACCTCGCAGCCTTCTTCAAGAGCCCGCTCGGTGTTGGCGAACAGGACTTCGCCAAGCAGTTCGACATGCTGACGGCATGGGCGACACGCCATGCACATGGAACGGATCGCACGACCGCGCCACGTCACGCATGATCGCTCGGAAGGTGTCTGCGGGCGGTGTGTGAAGACCACCCGCGAAAAAAATCTGAAAAAATTTCTAGATTTCTCTTGACAGTTTTCGCTGTCATCCTTCACAACTCCCATGCGCAGCGCGATGAAGTCTTGTCTTGCACCGTCTCAACGCGGTGTTTGGCTCGCTTCGACGCGACGCGCAACGTCGACTATTCCCTCCCACAGAGCACCCGGGGGAATGGTCGTGTAACCGTGCGGGTGCTCGTGGCAAGGAGCCATCACAATGGCGAAGAAGAAGAAGAAGGCTGCCAAGAAGGTTGCCAAGAAGAAGAAGGGCCACGGCTGAGCAGGTGGTTGATTGAGTTCTTTCGGGAACTCTATCAACCAAGGCGAAACAATCGTTTCGCCACCCAGCTCCCGTCCCTTTTCCGCGTTCAGACGAGAAAGGCCGGCCCGGGCCCTTGGGCGCCCGGGCCGGCCTGATTTTTTGGGTGTACGATTGGGGCATGTCCCAATCATCGCACCAATCGTCACTCAAGAGCCTTTTCCCCCGTCGCGATGCCGCCGCGGCCACGCCGGCCCCCGCCGTGCGAGGAGCCTTTCTCCTGGCGACCTGCCAGGGCGGCGCCGAGGCCAGCCTGTGCGGGCGGCAGAAGGCCGTCCTGCCTGAGGTGTCGAAGGCGGCCTGGCGGCGGGGCGTGGTGACATTCCGGCTGGGCGACTTCGAT
>JBILKZ010000218.1:0-4437 GCA_044376405.1 Pirellulales bacterium | reverse complement strand
CAGCCCGAGCAGATCGTGGAGGGTGTTTTCATATTCCAGGCGATTGAGCCGCCGTATGGCCACCCGCCCCCCTTCCGCCCGCCGGACCTTGGCCGCCACGGCGAGGCCGGTCTTGGCCCAGGTAAGCACCGCGGCCGTGTCGGCACTTGGCGGCCGCTCGGCCTCGGGCGGCGGCATCTCGCCGGCCTCGACCCGGGTGATGATCCGTTCCCAGCGGTCGGCGGCCGTCTCGGCGGCGAGGTCGAGCGGCAGATCGTCGATCCGCATGTTTCCCTCAGGAGCGTCGCCCGAGTGGCAGTTGGCGCAGTGCTGCCGCAGGAACGCCATCGGATCGGCCGCACCGGCCTGGCTGGCCAGTGAGGCCACTGCGATCGCGGCGGCAACGATGAGCCGATGCTCCGGAAGAAAATATCTCACACGCTTCATCACGGGACACAGCCTCCACCGAGACCCTTGCATGACACCCAAGTATCGTCCGCGTCTTCGCGACGACATGCCACGAAAACGCGTCACACTGCGGCTTCAAGAGTATGCTTCGATGGACCGCGTCGCAGGCCACAAAAACTCCTGACGTGCCGGATGCACGGCTGCAGGTCATGCACTCGGGACCCCGGCATCTCGTCTGCCACCCGCGGATGCCGCTGGTCTCCGGCGGAAGCCGGGGGGCGTTTTCCCGAACTACCCGAGACCATCGCAATGTATAACCGATCGCTTCTGGTCCCCTGTACCGCGGTTTTGGCCCTTGTGTCTGTCGTTTCGATCCACGCCGCCGACCCGCTGGCGGCGATCACCAGCCGGGCCGAGCTGGACCAGCTGATCGAGACATCGGCCGACCCCGCCCTCAAGAAGGCCCTTTCGGACCACGCCGCGCAGATCGAGGCCGCCCTGAAACGGAAGGCTGACCGCGATCGCGTCATGGCGTTGTTGGACTCCGCAAAAGCCTCGCATGCGAAGGGGAACGGCACGCCCGCAGCCCTGGCGAAGGCCCTGGGCGGGCCGAGCCCGCTCTTCGACTTTCTTCGCGGCATCAACCTGGCCGGCGCCGCGCTGACCGTCAAGGAGCGTCGGCAGGTCGATCCGTTCGATGCGGCGTTCTATGAGAGCGTGGCCACTCTCCCGGACCTCGAGGAACTCACGATCGTCAACACCACGGCCGAAAACGCGTGGCTCGCCCCGCTGGCGAAACTGAAATCGCTCAAGACCCTGCGGATCATCAACCAGTCCAAACTGGACGACACCGGGCTGGCCCTCCTGGCTCCGCTGCATCAGCTGGAATCCTTCGGCTACATCGGCACCCGCATGACCGGTGCCCCATTGAAGGACTTCAAGGGCTGGACCAGCCTGAAGTCCCTGAGCCACCGCGGCAGCAAGCTGAGTGACGCCGGCCTGAAGGCCCTTGTCGCGGCCTTCCCGAACCTGGAATCGCTTTCGTTGGCCCATGGCGACTACGGCAACGACGCCCTGGCGGAGGTCGCCACACTCACGAAGCTCAAAGGCCTGGAACTCGGGTCGCACAAGTCCACGCCGGAGGGGCTTGCGCCGCTCACCGGCCTGAAACTCGAATACCTGCAACTCGCCGAGGGATTCGAGGGCGCGGCCGCACTCAAGATCGTCGAGCACATGCCGACGATCAAAAAGCTCGTGCTGACGAACTGCGTGAACATGACCGACGACGACCTGCGGACCGTCGTCGGCATGAAGAACGTGCGCGACCTGGAACTGTCGAACCTGGGCATGGCCTCGGAACGGGTCGCGGTGCTGAAGGATGCCTCGCACCTCAAGAGCCTGCGCATAAGACTGGCGGCGAAGGCTCCCGGGAGTGAGGAAGACAGGTCGGCGTTGAAGGCGGCCCTGCCGTTGGTGACGATCAAGATCGAGTGAGCACGAAGCCCGCCCCGAAAACTCGTCACAGCCGCTCGAGAAACGGCATGACGAGCCGCCGATACGGTATTCTCACGGCCGGCTGTTTCTTGGAACAAGCTGATTGATGGAAGCCGGAAGCGCAAGCGAGGGACGGCGTGATCGGAGTTCCCATTCCTTGCTTGCGCTGCGGGCTTGGATGGAGACTGGCTTGATGGAAGGGTTTGGATGGGAATGGGTTCGATGGGAAGGGGTTGCGGTTGCCTTCTATGCGGAAGCTTGTCGCGGTCTTTTTCTGTCTGCTTTCCTGCCTTTCGGCCGAGGCGGCCAATCTCGATACGCTACGGACCGCCGTCGTGGCGGAACTCGGCACACTACCGCCGCTGGTGGCCTCACCCCAGACCTGCCAGCGGATCGGTTTCCACGGCCACGCCGCCGAGCCGGCCTGGGTGGTGATCGACTTCCAGCGGCAGGTGACCCCGGAGCGGGTGGCGCTGTTTCCGGCGCGGCTGCCGAGCGGCGGCTCTGAACAGAGCGGTTTTCCCTCGGCCTTCACCATCGAGATCTCAGACGATCCGGAGTTCGCCGCCCACGTGCTCATCGCCGAGTGGAGAGAGCCTGAAGCGGGGGCCGGCGAACGGCTGCCATTCTGGATGGCCCCGGGCAACGGTGCGAAGGGCCGCTACCTGCGGATCAAGGTCAACGGTTTTCGCGCGGGCTCCGGCGGCGAGCGGTTCTTCCGGTTGGGCGAGATCGTGGTGCTGGCTGACGGGCAGAATGCCGCGCTCCGCTGTCGGACACGCACGTCCGCCTCGCTCGACAGCCCTCGCCGCTGGGAGCCAGACAACCTGACCGATGGCTACTTTTGGTGCCTGCCCCTGATTGGCGGCCGCGGCTCGACCACCAACGGTGCCCGCTGCCCGATCGAATCGGCCGAAGTCGTCGATGGCGCGACCTGGCTCGAGGTCGATCTGGGACAGCCCGAGCGGATCGACGAAATCCATCTCGTGCCGGCTTGGCCGATCGGCCTGGCCGATCTGCCTGGGTATGGTTTTCCGTCACACTTCCAACTGCTCGCCGATCCGGAAACCGCCACGGCGAAACTGCTGCTCAATGAAACCTGGCCAGCGGCCCCAGCCGAGGCCCTTCCGAACCCAGGCCCGGCGCAGGTCATGCTCACGCCGCAAGGACTCACGGCCCGAAGGGTGAGGCTGGCGGCCCAAACGCTCTGGCGGCTCGGTCCGCTGATCGGCAGTTCGTCCAGTCCTCGGCAGCATGTCCTCGCGCTCGCCGAATTGCAGTGCTGGCGAGGCGGCCGGAATCTGGCCGCCGGAAAGCCCGTTGCCATGAGCCATGCCGCCGCAGGAGATGGGTGGTCGGCAGCCGCCCTGACCGACGGGTTTTCGAGCCGGCACGAACTGCTCGACTGGAAGGTCTGGCTCGATGGCATCGCGAGACGGGCAGAACTCGAGGACGACTTGGCGGAGATCGACATCGGGCTCGCCCGAAAGCTTGAGGACCGGCTCCGGCAGATGCTGGCCGTGGCAATCGGGGCGCTGGTCGTCGTTCTGCTCGGCGGCATCAGCGCGGCCCTGTGGCTGCGGGCGGCGGCGGCCAGGAAGCTCGCCGCCCTGCAGCGGCAACTCGCCCGCGACCTGCACGACGAGGTCGGAGCGAGTCTCAGCGAACTGGCGATCCAGAGCGATCTCGCCCGTCGGCAATACGAGGGGAAAAGGGATCCCGGCCCGCGGCTGGCTGAGATCGCAGCCACCGCCCGCGACACCCTTGATCACATGCGCGACGTGATCTGGCTGCTCGCGCCCAAGGCAGGCACGTGGCAGGACCTCTCGCACCGGCTCGAGTCGGTGGCGAACCGGCTCCTCGACGGCATCGACCACGACGTGCGGGTGACCGGCGAGCCGCCCGCCGGCCGGCCGGCACCGCAATGGGCCCGAGACAGTGTGCTGTTCCTCAAGGAAGCGATCACCAACGCGCGGCGGCACGCCGAGGCGGATCACGTCACTGTTGCCATCGACTGGAACGACGGGCTGAACATGAGCGTCAGCGACGATGGCAGCGGCTTCGATCCGCAGGCGAAGGCGAGCGGTCACGGTCTGGCGAACCTGCGCGAGCGGGCCGCAGCGATGCAGTCCACTTGCGAGGTCGTCAGCCAGCGTGGCCGCGGCACGACCGTTCGCCTCCTGGCGTCAGGCCGCCATTCCCACAACCACCGCTCCGACCACGCGCAGGAGAGACAGGTATGAGCCCGATTTGGATCATCGAGGATCACCGCCGCCTGAGAGAGACGGTTCGCGAGGCCCTGGAGTTGGCGGGTGAAGAATCGGTCACAACGTTTCCCTCCTGCGAAAAGGCGCTCGCCGCGCTCGATGCTGCGGCACCGAGCCCTGGCGTCATCCTGCTCGACCTCGGACTCCCGGGCATGTCGGGTCTCGAGGGGTTACGGCGGTTCAAGCAGCGGATTCCCGAAGCCGAGATCATCGTCTTCACGGTCTGCGACGACCGCGACCTGGTCTTCGATGCCATCTGCAACGGTGCCTCGGGCTACCTGCTCAAGTC
>JBILKZ010000217.1:0-4460 GCA_044376405.1 Pirellulales bacterium | reverse complement strand
ACGGGCTGAGGCCGAGCCGCTCGGGGCAACGGCAGGCCGTTGTCGAGCACCAGATGTCCCGCCTGACGCTCTTGGATCACCGTCACGCAACCCGCCCGGTAGCCGGCCGCGTCCACGGCGCCGAGCGGACAGGCTGAGGCCGACGCTGCGAGCCCCTGCACGTTCGACCGACCATCGTTCAGAGCAACCGACCCAGGCATGATCCCGGTGGCCAAGGCATGCGTGAGCTTCAGGAGTGCAGCCGCACCGGCCGCAGCGCCCGCATGGCCGATTTGGCCATCGAGCGAGCCCGCCACGGTCGACCGCGATACCGACTGCTCAGATGCGGCAGGCTGCTTCACGTAGTGTCCGCCGAGAATCGCGAGCTCGTCGCCGCTCTTCTTGTGCCCCCCGGCAACCGCCACTTCGAACGCCTTCACGGCGGCAGGATCGATCGCCGCCTTCTCGCAGGCCTCGCGGACGACCCGTCGGGTCGCCTCCGGGCCAGTCCGGCCAGAGCCCACAGCCACACCGCGGATCACACCGCGAATCCTGTTGCCCGCCGCGCGGGCATCGGCAAGTCGCTTGAGAACAAGCACCACCGCGCCTTCGCCCGGCACGTCGCCTCCCTGTGGCTGGCCATTCAGCACGGAAGTCGGCCGGGTCGCCAGAAAGCCGCCGAGTGAACGGCCCTCATAGGCCATCAGGTCCATGCAGCGTTCCCCCGCCGCGCAGAGCACGGCATCGCAGGCCCGCTCGCGGAGCATGTCGACCGCAGCCGAAATCGCCGAGAGGCTCGAACAGTCGCCCGAATCGAGCGCGAGCGCCCCGCCCATGAGGTCAAACGTCTTCGTCAGCCGACTGGCGAGCGTGCTGCTGGTGAAACTGCCCGTCTCATCGACCAGCGCCGGCAGCCGTTCGAGAAGCTTCTTTTCATACGACGCGACAACGCGGTCGATGTCGGCCCGTGCTACGCCGCGGCGAGCCAGCGACGCCCGCAGATAAACACCCGTTTCCGGAAGCCGGAGCCCCTGCTGCAGTTGGTTGGCGAAGTCGCCCCCAAAGAGCGTGCCCACGACGACGCCCGTCCGGGTGCGGTCGAGGCCGGCCTGAGCGCCACCCGCGTCGGCGATCGCCGCGTCGGCTGCCTCCAGCAGCATGAACTGCAGCGGATTCGCCGCGGCGATCTGCTTGGGCGGCACCTTGTGCCGACGCCAGTCGTAGTTGAAGTTGCGGACGAATCCACCGATGTTCGACATCGTGTGCCAGGGCCGCGGACCCGATGGATCCAACACCCGCTCGGCATTCCAGCGGCCTGCGGGCACCGGCCCGATGGCGGTCTCGCCGCGGTCGAGCAGATCGAAGAACGAGTCGAGCGTGAGCGCGCCGGGTAGCACGCAGCCTGAACCGATGATCGCGATCGCGTCGGCGTCGTCATCGATGGGGAGCGTCACCGACGACCGCGTCTCGAGCCGCTTCGCTGAGGCATGTTCGGCGAGAGAGACATGCACATTGAGACCGCCGATGCCAAATGCGTTCACGGCCGCGCACCGTGGCGAGCCATCGGCATGGGCAGGCCACGGCAGCGGTGCCTTCGGCACTGAGAAGGGGCCGTTTTTCCAGTCGAATTCGCTGTTCAATTCGTCGCAGGTCGAGCCGGGCGGAATCTCGCCGTGCTCCATCGCGAGCACCACCTTCACGAGGCTGGCGATGCCTGCCGTCTCCAGCGTGTGGCCGATGTTGGCCTTCACGCTGCCGATCGGGATCTGCCTGCCGGCAGGCAGGTGCTTCGCCATCAGCCCCGACAGCGCGCCAAGCTCGGTGGCATCCCCCACCTGCGTACTCGTGGCGTGGGCCTCGATGTATTCAATCCGACCGATATCGGCCGCATCTGGATAGGCTCGCTCGACCGCCAGAACCTGCCCCTCCTGCCGGGGCGCCCAGAGGCTCTTTCCCTTGCCATCGCTGGCCACCCCGAGCCCCCGAATCACCGCGCGAATGCGGTCGCCATCGGCGATCGCCCGGGAGAGCGTTTTGATGACAAGCGCCACGTAGCCCTCGGCCGTGATCAGGCCGTCGGCGGCCTCGCCAAATGGGCAGGAACCGGCGTTGCTCACCGACTGGGCCGCCGAGAAGAGCACGAGGCTGTCCGACTTGCAGTAGGAGGCCCCCCCGACGATCGCCTGATCGATGCCCCCCTGGAGGAGCGCCCGGGCGCCGATCGCCATGGCCTGCAGCGACGAGGCGCAGGCAGCATCGACCACAAGATAGGGACCGTCGAGTTTGAGAGCCTCCTGCACGATCTTCGCGGCACCGATCGCCCCGAGGTCGAGCGTGTCGCCCGGCTTCCGCCCGGGATACCGCTTTCGGACGGCCGCGGTCACCTCGGCACTGACAGCGTCCACGTCCTCACCGAGGATCGCCCGGGCCGCGTCCACCTCGGAAAGCAGTGCCGCTGTCTCGTCGATGCCGGTCGCATAGACGATGTCGCCGATCTTGGTGCTGCCCCCGGTGTGGCCAACGTAGACACCGGTCCGGCGATCGCCAGGCATCGCGAAGGGATCCATGCCGGCATCGCGGCAGGCCAGCGACGCCACTTCCAGAAAGATGTGGTGGGCAACGTCATAGTCCCGGAACATCTCAGGCGTGATCGGGCAGACCGCCGGATCCACTGGCCGGTCGGAAACGACGGCCCCCATCTCGGAATAGCTCTTGCCGACCCGGCTCTTCTCCGGGTGGAAATAGAGTTCACGGGAAAAACGTGACTCAGGAAGGGGGCCCCAGGCCGTCCGGCCCTCCGCGACCAACCGCCAAAATGCGTCGAGACCATCAGCGCCCGGGAGTCGGCATGCCATGCCGACAATTGCCAGCGAGTCCTTCAAAGTCGTCGTCCTTGTCGTCTGCTAGGTGTGCCAGCGACTCACCCACGGACGGCGCGTGAAAACGCGTCGACGGTGCGGCCTGCACCGGGGGCGAGTCGGATATCGAGGAATGGGATGGGTTACACGAGTCAGTTCGCCTTGGCGAAAAACGACCCATCCGTGGGAGATACCGGCCGACGGGCATGAGCCCAGCCGCCGGTTGCCGAGGCCAGCAGTATGCTCGCGCGAATGCGAGTGTCAACAATTTTGGCCGGGGGGGTGCGAGAGGCTTCGGTGGCATTTTCCCGGCAGATTCGCGGTTTCGGGATGGCGGAGGTATCTTCGAAACCGCCATGGACGCCCCTTCCGGACACCCCCTTGCCGCCAAACCGGCCAATTCCGCGGCCGGACGCCCGTTGACGCCGTTCGAACAACTGATGCTCATCGACGACCGGCCCGGTCACCCGATGTGCTTCTTCCTGGAATGTATGGTCGATGGTCCACTCCAGGAAAACCGCCTGCGGGAAGCAGTTGAGACGGCGTCCCGACGGCACCCGCTCCTCTGTAGCCGGGTAGGCTTCCACGGGTCCCGGCCAGTTTGGCTCGATGCCGACGTGCTACCGACGGTGATCTGGAACCCTCCCGAACGCGGTGGCGCCACGTGGCGGCCTTTCGACCTGCGTCGCGAGAGCGGCGTGAGGATCGTGGTGCTCGGCAACGGTGAACACCGGCATCGGGTGGTCTTCCAGGTGCATCATGCGACCTGCGACGGCGTGGCCGGCTGCGAGTTTGCCGGAGACATCTGGGCGCTGTATGCCGGCATCGAGCCGAGAGCATTTTCACAGCCACCGGTTGCGCGGATCAAACCATCGGCCGAAAACACTCCGGAGTCGCCAGCGGCCAGCGATGCCCAGGACGCGGCGACGGAGGCTCGGAAGTTTGCCAGCTTTTGGCCCACACCCCTTGCTGGCATGACAACCAGCGGGCCTGGGCAGGGGGCAGAGCATGCGAACGCCACATGCGATCCACGGTCGCCCCCCTACATGTGGATCGAGTTCACCCCCGCTTCCACGGAGCGTCTGCGGACGGCCGCGTCTGCGGACGGCGTCTCGCTCAATGACTGCATCGTTGCCGCGGTGATGCGGGCGGTACTCACGTGGAATTCCCGCGCCGGCCGCCCGGCGGGCAACGTGCGGGTCACCATGCCCGTCAACCTCCGTCAGCCCGGGCAGCGGGAGCCTGCGAACAACAACCTCGGGTATGCATTTCTCGATCGCACCGCGGCACAGTGCACCGATCCAAAGTCGTTGACGGCATCGATTGCAGCTGCGACTCGCTGGATCCTCGACCACAACGCCGCGGCTTTTTTCCTCGGTGCCATCCACTCCCTCACCCGCTGGCCCTGGCTGCTCAAACTTGCGACCCGGCTGCCGCTCTGCGTCTCGACCGTCGTCGTGAGCAATATCGGTGACCCCAGCCGACGGATGCGGTCGGGGGTTGGCAAGTTCGACGGCCGTGATGCACCGGGCGATCTTGTGATTCAAGGCTTTCTCGGCGTGCCGCCCCTGCGGCCACGGACGCGGGCGGCAATTGGTGTCACCACCTATGCGGGCCGACTGT
>JBILKZ010000111.1:0-13450 GCA_044376405.1 Pirellulales bacterium | reverse complement strand
CAGCCTGCGGGTGACGCACTGGCTCCGTGAACGCGGTTTTCCCAACGTCTCGAGCATGCAGGGCGGCATCGACGCCTGGAGCACCGACGTCGACAAGAGTGTGCCGCGTTACTGACGCCACGTTCTGCCGCGTCTGCGAGTCGTGTCATTGTTTTGAGTACGGCGGCGATCGGCCCGGAAAACCGACTATAACGCGGCGAAAGAGTGGAACGCCGCATGATCGACAGACTGCCGCTTCGGACGTTTTGCCGCCTCCTCACGGCCATCATGCTCGTCGTCACACTCTCCGCGGCGTCGGCCGCCGGGCCACCCAACGCGGTGATCATCTTCGCCGATGACCTCGGCTGGGGCGATCTTGGCTGCCACGGTCATCCCCACCACAAGACCCCGAACATCGACCGCCTGGCCGCCGCCGGGATCGATCTCCGGCAATTCTCGGTGGCTGGCCCCATCTGCTCGCCCAGCCGTGCCGGACTGCTGACGGGCCGTTTTCCGATGCGGTTCCGGATCATGATGCCCTTTGAGATGGACCGAAACATCGCGATCGACCAGCCCGACTGGCTCGACCCAATCGGCCTGACACTGCCGCGACTGCTCCGCGATCATGGCTACCGCACCGCCATCTTCGGAAAGTGGCACCTGGTCGAGGAGCGGCCGAAGGTGATGGCCGACGCTCCCAAGCCCCCGGCCTATGGCTTCACCGACTTTGGACTCATGCGCGGTCCGTGGGAAGCAGCGATCGAGCCACGCGGTTCGTTCGACGCTGCCGTGGCCTACCTGCGGCAGCCGCCGCCACAGCCGTTCCTGCTCGTGGTCACGCCCCACGAGCCCCACGTCCCCTACATCGCCTCCCCGGAAGCGTACGAGGCCAACCAGCAGGTCGATGAACGCGCGCGGAAGTACGCCGCGAGCGTCACCGACCTCGACCGCGGCGTCGGCCGCCTCCTCGATACGCTCCGCTATCAAGGACTCGACGACGACACGCTCGTTATTTTTTCAAGCGACAACGGTCCGGCGGCACGCTATGAGCAACGCAACGCCGCCCACGGGCAGTATTTCAACGCCGGCTCCGCGGGCGACCTCCGCGGACACAAGGGCGACGTCTACGAGGGGGGCGTACGGACGCCGTTCATCGCCCGTTGGCCGGGCCACATCCCGGCGCGGACGATCGACACGGCAAGCGTCGTGAATGCGGTTGACCTGCTCCCCACGATTGCCGCGGCCACGGGAGTGGCGTTGCCGGTGGCCTGGCCCGGGGATGGCGAAAATAGGCTCGCCGTGCTCGAGGGTCGGCCGACGCCGCGACTCAAGCCGCTGTTCTGGCGGACGGCCCGGCAGGAGGCGGTGCGGGACGGCGACTGGAAACTCGTCAGCAGCATCGACGGCACGTCGGTCGAACTCTTCAACCTCGCGGCCGATCCCCGCGAGACGACCGACGTGGCCGCCCGCACTCCAGCCGAAGCTCTGCGACTGGGAGGCCTGCTGCGTGACTGGCGGGCCGGCCTGCCCACCACCACCGACCCCGCCTGCTGCTCGTCGGGCCGCACCGCTTCATCGCCCCCCGGCCGGCAGACTCAACTGCCACCGCCATAGAATTATGTTGACTGCGGCCCGTTGAACGGGCTACCGTTCAGTTCCGTGTCTGCCGGAATGAATCATGCCCTCCTCGATTCTCGAAGCCGCCCGCCGCACCGATGAGTTCTTCATGGACATCTCCCCGATCCATGAGACGATGCAGCGTCTGACGCAGCTGATCGTCGGGGATTTTCCGGGGGACAGACTACCCAAGCCGGTCTCGTTTCCAGCGCCTGAAACGGTCTCAGAAACCGGTGCCGACGGCATTCCTTACGTGTCGCTCAATACGCTCCTGGAACTGAAGCTCACCAGTGGCATGACGGCGGCGCATCGGCGTTGGTCGGGAATCCACTTTATCGGATACCAGGAAGTTCTTCCCTGACAAGCTCGACGGTACGACTTCGACCGTGTTTTCGGTCGACGAGTTCGAGCCGGACCCTCGTGCCGGCCTGACCTCGAATCATGTCTATGCACCTCCGGAGATCCACGCCCGTCATCTCCGAGCCGTCGATCGTGCGGCCGTCGATTCGGCTCTGGAGCATGTCCACCCATTCCTGGAAATCCACGCCCTCCGGCTCCGCTCCATCGATCGTGCGGATGACGAGTCCGGGGACCAATCCTGCACGCCCGGCCGGCGTGTTAGGAAGCACTTCCTTGATCACGATCTTTTGGTCCTCGACTCCCAAGATCATCCCAACGCCTGCGAAGGAACCCGGAGCCGGGCAGTCATCGACCGGTGGATCGATATGTGCCGTCTGCTTCCGTTTCGCCATCGGCTTCGGCCCCAGTTGCTTTTCCATCAAGCTGGCGTGTTCCCGTGCGATCGCGTCGCTTCCCGGCTCGTCGATCACATTGAAATACTCGGCCCGATCCCGCGTGTGGTCGTAGAGCTCACGTGATCCGTCGGTCCGTTCGGTGTAGCGATAGCGTGCCGTGCGAATGGTGCGGCCGTTCCCCCACTGGCAGCAGCCGCCCGCCTTGCCGTCAGCCTTCGGATCCTTGACGAGTGGCAGAAAGCTCCTGCCAGCGAGCCGGTCGGCCGCGGGCAGCCCTGCGATGTCGCACAACGTCGGAAACAGGTCGAGCAGTTCGACGATGCCATCGGCTGTCGCCCCCTTGGCTCCCTGCGGCGCCCGCACGATCAGCGGCACCCGCATCACCTGCTCGTCGATGCTGTGCTTGCACCACTGGCCGCGCCAGCCGAGGTGGTAGCCATGGTCGGACGTGAAGACGATCACCGTGTTGTCGAGCAGGCCGCGGCGCTTCAGGTCGTCAAGCAGGCGGCCGACCTGTTCGTCAAGCATGGTCACCGCGGCGTAGTAGGCCCGGATGCCCTCGCGCTGGTGGGCTTCGCTGATCTCCATGCCAGGCTCGTCCCGCAGCGACCCCGGCGGCAAGGGCGAGGCGTCGGCTGGCGTAGGCTCGAGCGTGAATGTCGCCGGATCATGCGCATCGAAACAGGCTTTAGTCGTGTCCCACGACACGTGCGGCGTGTGGAAGCCGACGGCCGCGAAGAACGGCTTGCTGGTATCCCGCTCCTGCTCCAGAAACTCGATCGCACGGTCTGTCCGCGCATGGTCGAGCAGCGCCTCTGCCGTGGCCGCCACACCGATGAAGGACAGCTTCTGCCGTTTCAGCCCCAGATCCTCGTGCCAGGGCGTGCGCGGCCCGAGATGCACCGAAGGCTTCACGGTGGCGACGCGGATGTCCCATGCCTCGGGGTCCACAAACTCCTCCGTGTGGTCAATTTTACCCACCGAAAACGTCTGGTAGCCGTGCTGGCGGAACCAGCGGCCGAGCGTCATCGTGTCGGGATGCTTGCGGAAGTAGTCGGGCGGCACCCGTCGGCCGAGCATGAACGACGTGCGGCTGGGGGTGCAGACGGCCCCCTGACAGTAGGCACGGGTAAACACCACACCCTCCGCCGCGAGCCGATCGAAGTTGGGCGTGATCGCGGCCTTGTCGCCGTAGCAGCCCAGCCGCGTGGCGAGGTCGTCGGCGACCAGAAAGAGGATGTTGGGCCGCGCGACCGGAGGTTTGTCCTCCGCGGACACATGGGGCGACGGCAGTATGGCGCCGCAGGCGATGACGATGCCGCACAGGATCCTTCCCACGAACGACGCATGCGCAGGATGGCTTTTCGTCATGTTCATCGAGGTTCCTCTCGCTGTTGCTTGTCTATGTCCTTGCATGTGCACGAGGCCGCAGAAATTCAACGTTCCAGAAACAGTCGGCTCGCCGCGAAGGCGTGGATCAACGACCGGATGCCGTATTCCGAGCCGGCCGTCGCGGCGACGATCTCGTCGATTGTCACCCGGTCGGCATAGGAGACGTCGGCGCCGGTGGCGTAGCGGGCGAGATGGCCCACGAACGCCTTGGCAAGGCCCTTCGGATGCGCGGCGAGCAGCTGCGAAAAATCGTCGATGCCCGTAAACGCTTTGCCGTTTGGGAGCGAGCCCGAGGCATCGACCTTGGGGCCCAGCTGGTAGCTCGCCCAGAGGAGTTCCTGGGCGGCGGCGGGCGCGGGGTCGCCCTTGCCGGCCACACGATAGCGGTCGCGAAAACCGCCAATCGGATCGAAACATTCGAGGGCGAATCCGGGCGGATCGATCTTCGCATGGCAGGCGGCGCAGCTTGAATCGCTACGGTGGAGTTTCAACTGCTCACGGACGGTCGTTGCGCCCCGCGTGTCGGGATCGATCGCCGAGATGCCCGGCGGGGGCGGGGGCGGAGGCCGGCTGAAGAGCCGGTCCATCACCCACACGCCGCGCTTGACGGGTGACGTCGTCGTGCCGTTGGCGGTGAGCTTGAGAATCGAGGCTTGCGTGAGCAGCCCGCCGCGATGGCTGCCGGCCGGCAGCGCGACCCGGCGGATCTCGACGCCATCCACACCAGGGACGCCATAGTGCTCGGCCAGCCGCTGCGAGAGCATTGCGAAGTCGGACCGCACGAGCGTCCGGACCGGCAAGTCCTTTTCGATGAGTTCGCGGACGAAGGCCCGCGTCTCCGCGAGCATCGCGTCGCCAAGCAGCGACGAGTATTCGGGATAGAGCTTCCGGTCTGGACTCGTCTCGTCGAAGCGGTCGAGTTCGAGCCACTGGTCGCAAAAATCCTCGATGAACCGTTCTCCCTTGGGATCGGCGAGCATCCGATCGATCTGGGTGTGGAGCTCTTTGTCATCGCGGAGCGTGCCGTCGCGGGCAGCCTTGAGCAGCGTCTCGTCCGGCGGACCGTTCCAGAGCCACGCCGCCAGCCGCGAAGCGAGTGCCACCGGCCCGAGCCGGCCGCCGGCCTCGGTGCCCTCCGGAAGAAACAACACCTCCGGGCTCGTGAGC
The DNA here is from genome assembly GCA_044376405.1 of Pirellulales bacterium. Classification (GTDB taxonomy): domain Bacteria; phylum Planctomycetota; class Planctomycetia; order Pirellulales; family UBA1268; genus CAMCQY01. The sequence goes on along the minus strand of JBILKZ010000111.1, from coordinate 8,540 downwards.
ACCGCGACATAGGCCCGCCGCATCGCATCTTCGAAGCAGTCGCCGTCGGCCAGCCGAGTCTGCACGAGCCTGACATAGGGTTCAATCTCGGACGGCTCCAACTCGCGGCGGAAGGCCCGCGGCAGGAACGCCGCCAGCAGCCGGGTGGCATCTTCGGCCGGCCGGCTTGTCTGCACCGTCTCGAGTGGCGGCTTCCGCTCCGGCCGCGGAATGTCGAGGTATTCGCTCGGCAGGTAGCCAGGCGTGCCGTGGATCGGGGCCCGCGTGGGCGGCATCGCGTTATCGCCGGATCGCAGCGCCGCAATCGGCAGGTCGGCAAAGAGTCGCCGATGGCTCTCCGGTGGCCACAACGGATTGAGCGGTCCCTCCACCTCGAACCAGTCGACCGCCACACCGGGGCCGACGTGCCTGGCCGTCCGCCCGCCGATCTGCCGCACGCTGAGGCCCCGAAAAGGAATCGACACCGGATCGAAGACGACCGACTCATGGGCGTCGAGCCAGGTCACGATCTCGTGCGTGCGCGGTTGGAGGGACGGCGCGGTGAACGTGGCCAGGAGCCGGCCGCCCTCCTGCTGCCTCCCCTCTTCGTGGGCCCGCAGCACGGCGGCCTGCGACGAAGCGATCGGCTCGACCGTTCCTTGATTCCATTGAAAACCCCAGAGCGAGAGACGCAACGCGTAGTGCCCCTGGTAGATCGGCGCGACGTTGAGAGCCGCCTCGTAGCCGGCGAAGTTGGGCACGAGCAGGCCGACGGCGCTTCTGCTCTCGGCGATCTTCTGCTGCTCCATGAGCTTCTTGCGGTCCTCGAGATCGTCATTGGCATTCGGGGCCGCGATGTAACGCTTCACATCCTCGAAGCCGCCGCGGAGCGGCAGCGCCGGATCGGGCTGGCCACCTTGGAGCAGCACGAAATTGCCGTGGAGCAGGTTCATCTCGAACTTGAATTGCCCGGCGGGATAGATCCGCCGCTTGAACGCTGGCGGTGGCGTGCTCCGGGTGGCGATCGCCGCCGTGAGTGCCCGCTCCGCGGCGTCGGCGTAGGCCGCCAGGTGCACCGGCGACAGGTCGAGGCCGTCGGCCACCTTATTGAAGCCGGCCACCTCGCCGTCGGGAGGCAGGAGCGCCGTGATCTCCAGCCTGGGCAGGGCGAGCAGGTCCCGGAGCGTGTTTTCATATTCGCGCCGCGTGAGCCGCCGCAGGCGGGATCGTCCACGGGTCGCAATCCGCTCGCGGTCGGCCGCGAGCAACTGCGTGTCGAGCCAGCCGGTCACGGCCGCGACCTCCCGCGTGTCTGGCCGCTCCTCGTCGGCCGGCGGCATCTCGCCGGCGGCGATGCGGTCGTGGATCCGCACGAATGACTTCAGGATGGCGGGGTCGGAAAGGTCGCGGGAAAGGACGGCCAGATCGAGACCGGCCTCCGGCGTTTTGCCGGAGTGGCATGAGAAGCAGTGCCGCTCGAAGAAGGTTTCGAGCACGGCCACGGATGGTTCGGCATTCGCCTCGATACCACATGCCGCCACGACCACCGCAAGCAGGGCACCGCGAAGCGTGCTCCCGAAGTCCACCACTCGCACATCGCCGGCACGACCAGCCCACCGCGTCATGCGTCAAGCCCTCGAAGCGTGCCAGTGCTCGAGGAAAACACATCGGCCTCGACGCCGAGCTTCTGGAGCATGGTGACGAAGAGATTCGCGAGGGGTTCGTTCCTCGACTCGTCGAAGGCCAGATGGCCCGGATGGCGGTAGCCGCCGCCGGCCAGGATGAGCGGCAGATTCACGTTGGAGTGGGAGTTGGCGTTGCCCAGGCAACTGCCGTAGAGCAGTTGCGTGCGGTCGAGGAGCGCGCCTCCTGCTTCCGCCGACTTCCCGAAGGCGTCGATCAGGCCGCCGAAGGCCTGCATCTGTGCCTCCTCGATCTTTTTCAGTTCCGCGATCTTCTCCGGCTCGTTGCCGTGGTGGGTGAGGCCGTGGGTCTCGTTCTTCACGCCCGGCACCGTCGGCACGACCGAGAAGGTGGCGATCGACAGCGAGGCCACCCGGGTCGAATCGGTTTCGAACGCCAGCCGTACGAGGTCGAACATCAGCTTCGACTTCTCGATCACGCGATTCGCATCGGCGATGTCTTTCGGCTCGGGATAGTTCACCGAGGGCTTCGGACGATTCTCCCACTCCACTGCGCGCACGAGCCGCTGCTCGAGCTCCCGCACGCTCTGAAAATACTGGTCGAGCCGCCCGCGGTCCTCAGGCCCGACCGCCCGTTCGAGTTTTCCGGCCTTGTCGAGCACAAGGTCGAGCACACTGCCGCCGGCCTTGATCCGCCGCAGCGTCGCCGCCTTCTCCGCAGGCGTGCCCGCCACGAAGAGGCTGCGGAAGAGCCGACTCGGGCTCGTCTCGGCAGGAATGTCGACGCCCGCCCGCGATACGGCGAGCGTGCTCGAATAGTGATGCCCCTGCTCCACGGCGAGCGCGAGAAACGGAAAGCGGGTGTCGAGACCGATCGATTCAGCGGCGACCTGATCGAGCGACATCCGGTTGCGGAAGCTCGGCTGGCCGGGATGCGGCGCACCGGTGAGGAAGCACTGCCCGGCATGGTGGTTGCCATCCACGTCGGGATGCGAGAGCCCCGAGAAGACGGTGAACTTCCCTCGCTGGTCAGCGAGCAGGTCGAGGTAGGGGCTCGACGGTGGGCCGCCCGCTTGACCGCCTGCCGCCGACTTCGCCGGAAAGAAAAACTGCGGCATCATTCCGAGCGGCACATGGATGGCGAAGAGCCGCTGAGGTGGCGTCGTGACCGCTGCCGCGAGGGCCCGGCTGCGGGCCGACAGTCGAAACGCCGGCACCATGCCATCAAGGAGCGGCAACGCCACCGCGGCGCCGGCAGCCCGCAGGAGAGCGCGGCGAGGAATGGGAGCCTGGGTGGGCGACATGGCTACGTTGTGTCCGAGGATGCGTCGCGTTTTCAGAATGCTTTTTTCAGAATGCTTTACGAAGCCGGTGTGGTCGTCGTCATGGCGAACGGCGTTTGTGTTCTCGAACGCGCCGCTTAGACTCAACTTTGGAGTGTAGCGCGGGCCGTCCCCGGACGCGTGTCACAAAAATCGCTACACGACTCGGGGCACCGACGGGGTTGGGCATGGGAATCAGCCGTATTTCGCAGCCCGCGCCAGGGGCCTTTCGATCGGCCCAGCTATCTGGAATCTGGCTGCTGCTTGCCGCCGCATGGCTTCCGTCTGGCCACGCACGTGCCGGCGTCGAGATCACTGCCGTCGTGGTGGACGGCCGTGAGGTGCCGCTCCCGGCATCCACGGCAGGAGAGCCTGTCGTCGTCCGGGTTCCAACGACCGCCCGGCAGCTGCGGTTTCTTTTCCAGTCTGAGCCGGGGACGAACCGAACGAGTACCCCGGAGAACTCTCCTGCCCCGCGGCCCGGCACGCGGCTACGATTTCGGCTCGATGGCTCCGACACCGCCTGGCGGGATCTGCCAGCCAGCGGCCGTGCGCTCCTGCAGTTCGTGGCTGCTGACGGGGCCATGATCGGGGGCGAACAGGCCCTGTTTCCGGGAGAGTCGCCGGGCTGGACCGGCCTGCCTGAGACCTCCGACTTCGTGCCGCAGGAACTGTCGGCCGTCGCCCCGCCGGGCACCACAGGCGTCGTCTTCTCCATCCTCTCGCACAACGCCGAGCAGGTCGTGGGCTCGATCGCCATCGACGATGTCATCCTGCGGGTCGACCGCGCCGGTGAATCGGCGGAGGCTCGCCCGCTCACGCCGCTGGAGGTGGACGAGGAGGCCCTGTCTGGCCGCACCAACCCCCGGGGCTGGATCCGGCCGGGCAGCCGGCCCGACATGAGCCTGGTACGGACGCGGCGTGGTCCCGCCCCGCATCCAGTCCTGGTGATCGTCGATGACGACCCGACCCGCTTCGGCAACTGGTCGACCGCCAAACCCAATGAGATCGAAGTGCGGCCGGGCGACCGGGTGACTGCCTCGTGGACCGCAGCCCACAGTTTCGGCATCGGCGGAACGGCGGCGGCGAGCTATCCGGCACTGACCGCCGGCACCTACTGGTTTCGCGTGGCCACCTTCACGGCCGGCGGCGAGGCGACCGGGGACGAGGCGAGCCTGTCGGTGGTCGTGGTGCCGCCGTGGCATATGCGCCGCGACGTCTGGGTGGCGGCGGCCGCCGCGGCCGCCGCCGGACTGCTGCTCGCCGGCCGGGCCATCACCACCCGCCGGCTGGCAAGGCGACTCGAGGAGTTGGAACGCAGCCATGCCCTCGAACGCGAACGCTCCCGCATCGCCCGCGATCTACACGACGAGATCGGCGCCAAGCTCACCGAGATCGCCATGCGGGCCGATACGGTACGGAGTGAGGTCGATGGCATCGCCCGGCCCGAGGTCGTGCAGTTGGCCGGCGGCATCTGGCAGATCGCCGCCGACTTGGTCCGCAGCGTCGATGCGATCGTCTGGGCGGTCAATCCCGCCCACGACACACTCGACCGCTTCGCAGCCTATCTCGTGCAATCGACCGAGCAGTTTCTCGACGCCGCCGGCATCGCCATGCGGTTTCAGATCCCGGAGGACCTGCCGCCAGTGCCGCTCGACGGCACGGTCCGCCACAGCCTCTTTCTGGCGGTCCGCGAAGCGGAGAACAACGCGGTCAAGCATTCCGGATGCACCACGATGACCATCTCGCTCACGCTCACCGACGGGCTCCTCGAGATCGTGATTGCCGACAATGGAAAAGGCTTTGATCCCCACGACCAGAAGGCCACGCCCGACCGTTCGGGCCTGACCAACATGCGGCGGCGGATGGAGGAGATCGGCGGCCGCTTCGCGATCGACACGAGCATCGGCCGCGGTACGACAGTGCGGCTCACGCTTCCACTTCCCGCCGTCCCGCCACCGCGAGGCCCATCATGATGACACGCACCATCGGCGTGGCCGTGGTCGAGGACGACGCCTACCTGCGGCGGAGTTTCGAACGGGTGATCACCGCGGCGGAGGGCTGCCGGCTCGTGGGTGTGTGTGCGACCGTGGCGGAGGCGGTGAGGCGAATTCCGTCGCTCGCACCCGATGTCATCCTGATGGACGTGAATCTGCCGGATGGCAGCGGCGTGGACTGCGTGGCCGAACTCTCGGGACGGCTCCCCGACACGCAGATCCTGATGGTGACGGCTTATCAGGATCCCGACACGGCATTTCGGGCGATCACGGCCGGGGCCCACGGCTATCTCGTCAAGCCGGTGACGGCGCAGAAGCTCGTGGAGGCGATCCGGGAGATCCGCGAGGGTGGCGTGCCGATGAGCCGGGCAGTGGCCAGGAAGGTGATCGCCGCCTTCCGCCGGATGAACGAAAAGACCACGCTGCCGACCCGACAGTCCGCGGCCGCCACGCGACACTCGCCCCAGCAGACGACCACCGACTCGATGCTCGCGCCGCGGGAACAGCAGGTGCTGGAATTCCTGGTCGAGGGCTATTCCTACAAGGAGATCGCGGGGCAGTTGGGGCTCTCGACCGGCACGGTCTCCACGTACGTCAACCGCATCTACAAGAAGCTCCACGTGTCGAGCCGCCGTGAGGTCGTAGCCTGGTCGAAGGGTGGCGGCGATCCAAAGCCCGGCCGTCCGTGATCCGGCAGGATTCGCCTCTGGCAGCCGCGAGCCTGCGGAAAGGGGAGCGGCACTGCCATCAAAGATATGACAGGCACCCGCCCCAGCCTCTCGCTACAGTTTTTTCGGTGGGTCGTGCATTTTTATCTCTCGTGCTTGGAAGGGGTGTCTCATGGGATCCAGCCTGGGTCGCGTTGTTGTCAGGCGTGGTTTTACGCTCGTGGAGCTGCTCGTCGTGATCGCGATCATCGGCACGCTCGTGGGGCTGCTCCTGCCGGCGGTCCAGTCCGCCCGCGAGGCGGCCCGCATGAGCGCCTGCTCGAACAACCTCAAGCAAAGCGGGTTGGCGATGCATAATTTCGCCGATGCCAACAAGCAGTTTCCGGCGACTTCGATCGCCGTGACCGGAGACTGTGCCGACGGCACCTTCAACGGCGGAATTCCTGCTGTGTTTCGGAACTTCAATGTCGACTTGATGCCGTTCGTGGAAATGCAGGATATCTACTCCAGACTCGATCTCTCGCAGGGCCTGAACAGTCTGACGGTTGGTCCCAGCGGCGTCCACAATCGGTCGATCTTCAGCGGGCTTCGCTACCCGACCCAGCTGTGCCCCAGCAACCCCGCGTCCGCCACGCTCACCGTGGCCCCCTCGCTGTCACCCGCCCCGACGGGCTTTTCCTACGGTGGCGCCGGCTACAAGACGAGCCCCTGCTGCTACGGCCCGATGTGCGGACCGCAGCGGCTCGGAACCATGCTCAACGACTGCACGGCCGCCGGAGGTGGCACCGAGCCGAGCTTCTGCTCGGCCTATGTCAATATCCCCGGCTGTGGCTCCGCCAACATGGGCGCATACCCGCGAGCCTCGATGAACCCCGGCATGTTCGGGATCATGAGCCGCTTCCAGTGCAAAATGAAGGACGTTTCCGACGGCCTCTCGAAGACGATCATGCTCGCCGAGCGCAAGGCAGACCTGTCTGGCTTTGGCAGTGTCTCGAGTGCGCAATACTACGGCGTCTCGACGCAGGGCCGGATCAACAGCCCTGACATCAATCCTACGGCCGCGCACACCAACACGACCAACCTTCGCTACGCGGCCAGCTACCACCCGAACGTCGTCTTCTTCTGCATGGGCGACGGTGCGGTCGTCCGGATGTCCGAATCGATCGATTTCCAGCTCTACAACGCCCTCGGCGGCCGCGCCGACAACATTTCCGCGAGCCTCCCGTGAGCATCATGGAGAACGGGAGCCACACGATGCCTATGCGACATCTCAACACGACCGCGGTTCTGCTTCTCACGGCTCTCATGCTGCCGCTCGTCGGCTGCGGCAAGGGCGGACCAGAGGGCACCATCCCGGTCTCCGGAACGGTGGCCCTCGCCGGCAAGCCGCTACCGAACGGGGCGGTGCACTTCGTGCAGGAGGGCGGCTCGCGGACGGTGATGGCGAAGGTGGCAGCCGGCAGGTTTTCCACGCATCTCCGGCCAGCGGCCTACGCGGTCGCAGTGACGGGCGATGCCCAGCCGGAACTCCTCGACGAGAAGACCGGGAAGCTGATCCCGCCGCAGCGGCTCGTGCCGGAGAAATACATGGCGGCGAACAAGTCGGGAATCACGGCGACGATCGACTCCGCGCACCGCACCGTCGCGCTTGATCTCGCGCCGTGACACGGCTTGCTGATCGTCACGATCATTATGACGTGACGCGATTCCACTTCCGAATAGTGTTGCGGCATCCCGATCATCGGCGTTTCGATGATCGACCTCTAAGAGGTCTCTTCATGACTCGTCTCGCTTCGCATCTCATCGTGGCGCTGATCACGGGCTTCACCACCGCGGGCCTCGCCGCCCCGCGGCCGGCCTCGGGCCTCGACTATGCCTACGCCACAGCCGAACCGCAGAAGGCTGGCTGGCCTCTCTCGGCCGAGGAGGAGGCCTACGTGCTCAAGCCCGAGTACGAACGGCGGCCCGGCGCCGAGATTACACAGCACAAGCCGGAACTCTGGCCCGTGGTGCCGTCGGCCGGCTTCTGGAGCGGCCGCACCTGGCTCGACACCCACGCGAATCTGGTCAAGGTTGCGCAGACACACAAGGGACCGATCGACGTGCTGCTCGTCGGTGACTCGATCACGATGCAGTGGGGCGCCGCCTGGCAGAAGCATTTCGGAACACTGAAGACCGTCAATATCGGCATCGGCGGCGACAAGACGCAGAACGTACTCTGGCGGCTCGACCACGGCGGTGTCGAGGGCCTCGAGCCGAAGCTGGTCGTCCTCATGATCGGCAACAACAACTGCTTCTTCACGCCTGAGACGGGGATCGAGCCAGCGGCCAAGGGGATCAAGGCCTGTGCCGACAACCTGCGGGAAAAGTTCCCCAAGGCCCCGGTCGTCGTCGTCAAGGTACTCCCGGCCCATGCCCCGGGCAACGCCTTCTACGAGGACATCAAGAAGATCAACGCCGCCCTCGACGGACTCAAACTCGACGCCGACCCGATGGTGCACCTCCTCGACCTGACGAACGACTTCGTGAACGCCGATGGTGCGCTCAAGAAGAATCTCTTCTCCCCTGACGCCATCCACCTCACGCAGGAGGGCGGCTACGAACTGTACGCCGCGAAGCTCAAGCCGCTGGTAGAAAAGCTCCTCGGCTCTCAGGCTCCCTGACGCCACGACCCCTCCATCTCAAAGAGGGGTCATCGCTCAACGGCTCGGTTTCTACTAGGCTGTGGAGCATGCTGGCCGTTTCGTGCGACATCGTCGACGCCGGCCCGGAAAACCCGGAACTCGGATCACGGTTTGCACCGCAGAGCCCGTGTCATGCCCCTCCCCCACCACCTCCGCACGGCCTTTGCCGTCTGCTTCTGGGCGTATGGGCTCTTCCTCCTGATCGCCACGCATGCGCCCGCCGACGACGTGCAGTTCATCGTGCGGG
>JBILKZ010000027.1:0-38077 GCA_044376405.1 Pirellulales bacterium | reverse complement strand
CGAGGTAGGGCAGGATCAGCTTGTCCTTGATGAACTGCCAGATGATCCGCGTCATCTCGTCGCCATCGAGATCGACCACCGGGCCTGCGACCTTGATCCTGCCTGCCATGATGAACCACTGCTCCTGCTGCGGGAATACTTGAAGAAACCAACTGCGAAGGCACTGTTGTACCAAGCTCAGTCAGAGAATTCATGCCGTCGCCGCACCGCCGCCGGGTTCGACCCGAGTGCCAGATCCCATCGCTCGCGCTCCGGGCTTCTATGCGACGATGACGGCACCCCCTCAATAAAAGCCCCCGGCGCGAGCCGGGGGATGTTCGATCGACCTGGCACGCCCTACGACACCATCGCGGCGAGGATGTCGGCGGCCGTGTCGACCTGGGCCAGCTCGATCCACTCATCGGCCGTGTGGGCCTGGCCGATCGCTCCTGGACCGAACACGAGGCTGGGCACGCCCGCGGCTGCAAACACGCTGGCATTGGTGCCGTAGCGGGCGGCGATCTGCCGCGTTGCCGCCCCATTGCCTCGGGCGGCGGTGGTGAGTCGGTCGAACCAGGTGCGGTCAGCCATCGCCGGCAGGCCTGCACTCTCCAGGAACGGCGCGTCGTGCTCGATGCGGGCTCCGCCGCAGGCCGCCGCGATCCGCTCGATCACCTCGTTGCGAGCGTTCTCGGGCGACTCGCCCGGCACGACGCGTCGATCGAGTTCCAACACGACCAGATCGGGCACGAGGTTCACCCCCATGCCACCACGAATCGTGCCCAGGTTCAGGGTCGGCGGACCGCAGGGATGCTCGGGGTGTCTCGTCAACAGTTCCCGCGCGAGCGACTCGATCGCGCCGATCGCGCGGCCCGCCGGATAGATGGCGTTGTCGCCCTGCTCGGGGAACGCGCTGTGGCAGGCCACGCCGTGCACCCGCATCCGCCACCGCACGGCGCCCTTGTGCTGCGTGACGATGTCGAGCTCCGTGGGCTCCGCGACGATGGCCGTCGCGGGCGTGCCGCCGAGCAGATCGCGGGCCGACAGATCTGTCGGAGCGAATTCGGCCGCGGGCGTCGTCCAGAGCCGCGCGATCGCCTTCGCGCCGGAGAACCCAAACTCCTCGTTGACCGTGGCGGTAAAGACGACGTTGGCCAGCCGCGGCCGGTCGGAGGTCCGCAGCCGATCGATCGCCACGAGCATCGCCGCCATGCCCCCCTTCACGTCGCACGAGCCGCGGCCGTAGAGCCGACCGTCGCGGACAACCGGCGTGAAGGGCTCGATCGACATGCCGTCGGCGGGCACCGTGTCTTGATGGGCATCCCAGAGGATGGTGGGGGCGTTTGGCACCGTGGCGTCGAGCCGGGCGACCACGTTGTCGCGGCCGGGCGATACGGGCTGACGCACCCAGGGCAGGCCGGCCGCCATGAACCGCTGCACGAGGTAGTCGGTGACCCGTCCTTCTAGATAGTCGGGCCCCGACACGTCCCGCCCCATGGGGTTCACGCTCGGGCGGCGGACGAGATCGGCGAGGGTCGCTACGTGTTCGGACATGCGTGCCAACCTACCAAACCGGCTGTTCCGCAGGCGAGGTTCCTTTTTCACCCTGCGGGTTTCTCCCAGCGAGACCGCGGCGATAGGGCGGTGGTAGAATGGCCGCATGAAGAACCGACCAACTCGCTCCATGAAGTCACGCCCTTCAGCCGCCCGATGGTTGGTGACCTGCATCGCCATGCTCCTGCTGCCATGTGACGCCGCACCCGCCCAGCAGGCGGAGTCCACGGCCGGGATCAGGGCCGCCATCCGTAGCTACGCGGAGGCATTCGAACGAGGCGACGGGAAAACGCTTGCGAGCCTCTGGACACCCGACGGCGACATCGTCGATGACGACGGCCGCCTGCTGAACGGCCGCGAGGCGGTGGGCCAGATCACGCCGGCCACCAAGGATGCCCCGCGGCCATCATTTCAAATGGAGCAGACGAGCCTGCGGATGCTCACGGCGGACGTGGCCATCGAAGATGGAACGGTCGAGGTCACCCCGCCCGGCGCGACCGCGGCCCTGAAGGGCTGGTTTTCCGCGACATGGGTTCGACACGATGGCTCATGGAAGCTGGCCTGTGTTCGCGAGTCGCAGGTTGCGGCTCCTCACGAGTCTCCCAGACTCGCCGACCTCGACTGGATGGTCGGCGACTGGACGGTCGTGGAGGACCGGCCTGACCGCGAGCCGGCAGCCAACGCAGCGCCACTGACGCCAGGCGGCAAGCCACCGCTCGAAGTATCGGTCCGCTGGAACGCCACCCGCACGTTCCTCCTCCGCGACATGAAGATCGCCGACGCGTCGGCAGCGGCCGCGGCGGGTGGTGATGCTGGCGATGGCCTACCGGCGATGCACATCACGCAGCGGATCGGCTGGGATCCGCTCTCGCGGCAGATCGTGTCGTGGTCGTTTGGCTCCGACGGCAGCCATGGCGAGGCGACGTGGAGCCGCGACGACGGCACCTGGGTCGCCCGCACCATGTCCGTACTGCCGGATGGCACGCAGACGTCGTCGCTCAATATCTATAGCTACGACGGTACCAACCGCTGCACCTGGCGGTCGGTGCCCACGCATGTGGGCGGCGAACACGCGCCGCACGTCAGCATGACGATGATCCGCAAACTGCCCACAAAGACCGCACCCCAGGCATCGCCGCAGACTTCTCCGCAAACGTCTCCGAAGGGGAGCCCAGCCCGATGACATTTCAAACGCACTCCACTCGTCTCCTCTTCGCCACACTGCTCACTGGCCTGCTGCTGGCGATCGGCCTCGGCCGGCAGGCCCACGCGCAGCCACCGGTCAAGAACGACGGGGTAGCCAAAACCCCCTCAACACCCGCATCGCAGGAGCCGAAGGCCACCGTCAATGATGACGATCGCGATGGCGATAGCGATCTGGAGAAGAAGGTCGCGATCATGAACAGCTCGCGGTGGCGGCGGGCGATTTTCGAACTGGGCGAATGGCTCTCCGCGCAGGCGATCTACACGCCCACGCAGGTTCGCAACATCAAGGCCGACTTTAATCACAAGGTCGAGAAGATGTCGTCGCATGATCTCGAGTATCTGCTTGATGATCTCGATGCGAAGTTCAAGGTCCTCGACACCCCGGAGGCTCAGGATGCCCGGTCGTGGGTGGCGCAGTATCTGTCGGTGATGTCGGACCAGAAGCGGGCCGAGGCGCTCAAGGATGTGCCCAACGTGGTGACCATGACTGCCGGGCAGCTCCAGCAGGAAATCCAGAAGATCGAGCAGAAGCGCAGCTCGCTGCAGCAGCAGCAGGCGGCGTTTGACGAAGGTCGGCAACAGCTGGTGCAGCGGGCTCAGGATGCGCGGCAGCAGACGGCCGCAGCCTCGGCGGCGGCGATGAGCCGGACTGGCGGCGTCTCCTATTCCCCCTACCGCAGCGGCGGCGGCGGTGGCGGTGGTGGCGGCAAACCGCCGTTTTCGGATGCGAAGGGCAGCGGGATGTCGATCACGTCAGGGCCGTTTGGCGCCTACGTGTCGATGAATCTCGGGGGGTTCTGACATCCCCAGCCCGCGAACACGCGGTCCCCCGGCTTCCGCCGGGGGCTTGTATGGGCACGGTCGCGCACCACGCCCCGATAAAAGCCTGGAGCGTAAGCGACGGGATCTTGCGGCAGTCAACACCCCATCTGCCGGCTCACGCCGAGGATTGGAAAACATTCGTTTTCCCCTGAAAAAGACCTCGTCTCGTCGCCAGAGCCTCGCCGCTGTATAACTCTGTCGGTTATGCCGATCATCCGGCGGGCCCCGCCCGCCGGGTTTTTTTGGGCGTCGACTTCGTGACAAATTTCACGAAGTAGTCTCCCACGGCCGATTTTCCCAACCGGAACCCATCCCGGCGCTCCGGTCTGCCCGTCATCCCGACCTCCACCCGCCCCGCAGCAATCATGGACGCCATCCTTCCCGTCCTGCTCTTTGTGGCCATCGCGGCGGCGGTGTCGGTGGGCCTCGTCGTGACGGCCAGCCTAATCGGCCCGCGGCGGAGCGGAGCCGTCAAGGAGATGCCGTACGAGAGCGGCATGGACCCCGTCCACGACACCCGCCGCCGGTTCGACGTGCGGTTCCACCTCGTCGCCATCACGTTCCTGGTGTTCGACGTCGAACTCCTCTTCCTCTATCCATGGGCCGTCGCCAGCAGGTCGGCTGCGGGCATCGACGCCGCCGTGGCCGACGGACTGGTCTCCTGCCGAGGCCTCGTCTACGCCGGCGCCATGCTCTTCATTGCTCTGGTGATCGTGGGGTTCGCATACGACTGGCGAAAGGGAGTGTTCCGATGGCGCTAAATATGCCGGGACGACAGACCATGCCCGGGAAGATCGAACTGCCCGAGAACGTCGTGGTCAGCAGGCTCGACGAACTGGCCAACTGGTGCCGCAAAAACAGCCTCTGGCCGATGCCTTTCGCCACGGCGTGCTGCGGTATCGAACTGATGGCCACCGGCGCCGCCAAGCACGACCTCGCCCGGTTCGGTGCCGAGGTCTTCCGCTTCAGTCCGCGGCAGTGCGACCTGATGATCGTGGCGGGCCGCGTGGTCATGAAGATGCTGCCCGTGCTGCAACGCATCTGGCAGCAGATGCACGAGCCGAAGTGGTGCATCTCGATGGGTGCCTGCGCGAGCACGGGCGGAGTGTTCGACACCTATGCCGTCGTGCAGGGCATCGACCGCTTCATCCCGGTCGACATGTACGTGCCCGGCTGCCCGCCGCGGCCCGAGCAGCTCATCCAGGCGATCATCGATCTGCAGGACAAGATCCAACGCGAAGGCACGATCACCGGCCGCGAGTTCGACACCAGCCAGCGGCAGCTCCGTAAGCGGGCGCTCGTCGAGGCTGACCAATTGCTCGTACTCGACGCCGCCCGCAATCCCGTCGCCCAGCGGGAACTCTCCGCCGCCGCCCACCGCACCTGATCCCCTGACAGCCGATACCTGACCCAGCACACAACTCCTCCAATGCCCCACGAACCTCCCGCCGTTGACGACGTTCTGGCCACGGTCACCGCCCGCTTCGGCCCGCTGGAGACGTCCGTGTTTCGTGGCCAGACGAGAGTGGCCGTGCCGGCGGCCCAGTCGTTCGAGGTGCTCGAGCATCTGAAGGAGCAGGGCTTCGACATGCTCGTCGACGTGACCTGCGTCGACTACCTGGAATATCGCGGCGCAAAGCAGCGGTATGGCCTCGTCTACCTGCTCGCCTCGACCACGACCAACCAACGGCTCACCGTGCGGGTGTTTGTCGATGATCCCGTGTCGGCCGACGAGAAGTGGCCCACGGTTCGCAGTGTCGAGCCACTCTGGCGGGCTGCGGATTGGCTCGAACGCGAGGTCTGGGATCTCTTTGGCATCTCCTTCGCGGGTCACCCCGATCTCCGCAGGCTCGTCATGCCCGAGGAATTCACCGCGCATCCGCTTCGCAAGGATTACCCGCTTCAGGGCCGCGGCGAGCGGCACAACTTCCCCGTCATCACCCGCGACCACAGCTGACAAACCGCCACGCCACTATGTCCATAGCACCCGCCCCTTCATACAGCAGCACGTCGCCTGCCGATGCCGCCCGCTCGGCGAGGTCAGAGGACTACCTCTGGACGCTCAATTTCGGTCCGCAGCACCCGGCCACGCACACCACGCTTCGGCTGGTGCTCAAGCTCGACGGCGAGCGGGTCGTCGACGCGATGCCCGAGATGGGCTATCTGCACTCCGGCTTCGAGAAGCTCGGGGAGCACCTCACGTTCAACCAGTACGTGACGGTCACCGATCGCATGAACTACATCTCCCCGATGGCCAACAACGTGGCCTGGCACCACGCCGTGGAGAAACTGCTCGGCATCGAGCTCACCCCCCGCTGCCGATCGATCCGCACGATCATCGCCGAGCTGGCGCGAATCAGCGACCACCTGCTCTCCAACGGCGCCGTCGGCCTCGACACCGGTGCCTTCACCTTCTTCCTCTACGCGTTCTATCAACGCGAGGTGATCTACGACATCTTCGAGACCCTCTGCGGCGCGAGGTTCACCAACAGCTGGACCCGCGTGGGTGGTGTCTCCCAGGATTTCACGCCGCTGGTGATCGAAAAGATCCGCACGTTCGTGAAGACCTTCCCCAAGACGCTCGAAGACATGGAGCGGCTGCTCACTCGCAACCGCATCTTCGTCGACCGCACGAAGGGCGTGGGCGTGCTCTCCAAGGAAGAGGCCATCAACGGCGGAGCCACCGGCCCCGTGGCTCGCGCCAGCGGCGTGACCCGCGACCTGCGCAAGGACGAGCCCTACCTCGCCTACGAAGACTTCGACTTCCAGATCTGCTGCGCGTCGGCGGGCGACTGCTATGCCCGCTACCTCGTGCGGATGGCGGAGATGCGAGAGAGCCTGAAGATCGTGACGCAGGCGATCGAAAACATTCCCGTCGGTGCCGTGAACGTGGGCATCGACCAGCGAACGGCCCTGCCGACCAAGCAGCAGGTCTACTCCACGATCGAGGGCACGATCTCCCACTTCGAGCTGTCGATGAGCAATCGCGGCTTCGAGGTTCCCTGTGGGGAATCCTACGGGGCAACCGAGGCGCCCAACGGAGAACTCGGCTTCTATCTCGTGGGCGACGGTGGCGAGTCCGCCTATCGAGCGCGGTGCCGCCCGCCATCGGTGCTGCACTTCGCCCTCTTCCCGCAGCTGATCCGTGGCCACACGCTCTCCGACGTCGTCGCCGTGCTCGGCAGCCTCAACATCATCGCCGCGGAACTCGACAGGTAACCCAGCGTCCATGATCGCCCAACCAAAACTCCTCACGCCCGAGATGGTCGCCAAGATCGAGGCGCTCGCGCCACGCTACCCCAACCGTCGCGCGCTCACGCTCCCCGCCCTGCACATCGTCAACGCGGAACTCCGACACGTGCCGCTGCAGGCCGTGGTCGAGATCGCGGAGGTGCTGGGGCTTGCCCCGGCCGAGGTGCAGGACACCCTCTCCTTCTATCAGTTCTTCCACCAGGAAAAGCCCTGCGGGAATGTGCGGGCGTTCGTCTGCCGCTCGATCTCGTGCGCGCTGCGAGGGGGCGACCACCTGCTCGAGCACCTCTGCCACAAAAACGGCGTCGCTCCGTACGGCACGACGCCCGACGGCGAGCTGACGATCGAGCCCGCGGAGTGCCTCGGGGCCTGCGACTTCGCCCCCTGCATCCTCGCCAACGACGACCTCCTCAAGAACATGACTCCCGAGACCGCCGAAGCGGAACTCAAGAAGCCACGGGCGAGGGCAACCTGACATGCAGCCATTCAAACCGGTCCTCCTCGAGGCCGTCGGCGTGCCCGATGGCCAGACGATTGCCAGCTACAAAAGCCGCGGCGGCTATGAGCCGCTCGAGAGACTGCTCAAAGAGAAGCAGCCCGTCGACGTCATCGAGATGGTGAAGGCGTCGGGCCTCCGCGGCCGCGGTGGCGCCGGCTTCTCGACGGGGCTCAAGTGGACCTTCCTGCCCAAGGATCATCCCGGCCCGATCTATCTCTGCATCAATGCCGACGAGAGCGAGCCGGGCACGTTCAACAACCGGATCCTGATGGAGGATGATCCCCATCAGGTGATCGAGGGCATCATCCTCTCGGCCTACGCCACGCGGGCCAGCACCGCCTACATCTATCTTCGCTACGAATACCCGCGAAGCTGGCAGCGGCTGCAGGCGGCGATCGACGAGGCCTATGCCGCTGGCTACCTCGGCACGAACATCAAGGGGAGCGGTTTCTCGCTCGACATCTATCTCCATCGCGGTGCCGCCGCCTACATCTGCGGCGAGGAGACCGGCCTGATCGAGAGCCTCGAGGGCAAGCGGGCCTGGCCCCGGATCAAGCCGCCGTTCCCCGCCATCGAGGGCCTTTTTCGCAAGCCGACGGTCGTGAACAACATCGAGACGATGGCCTGCGTGGCGCAAATCGCCCGCCGTGGCGTCGACTGGTTTCGCTCGATCGGCGTGCCCGCCGACCCAAACAATCCCCGCGATCCCGGCAGCTACGGTCCGAAGCTCTACTGCCTTTCGGGCCACGTGGAGCGACCGGGCTGCTATGAGACACCGCTGGGCATCACGGCACGGCAACTCATCGACGAATATGGCGGCGGCGTCTGGAAGGGCCGCAAGGCCAAGGCGGTGATCCCCGGCGGCATCTCGATGGGCCTGATGACCGAGGCCGAACTCGACACCCCGCTCGACTTTGCCGGTCCCGGTAAGGTGGGCTGCCTTGGCCTGGGCACCGCTGCCGTCGTCGTGATCGACGAGACGGTGAGCATCGTCGACTTCCTGCACAACTCCTGCCGGTTTTTCGCCCACGAGTCGTGCGGCCAGTGCACGCCCTGCCGCGAGGGCACGAACTGGTCGCTGCGGATGCTCGAGCGGATCAAGGCCGGCAAGGGACGCCTCAGGGATCTCGATCTGCTCGCCGAGATCGGCAACACGATGGGCATGATGCCCGGCTCGACGATCTGCGGGCTCGCCGACGGGGCCGCCTGGCCGATCAAGAACGCGATCAAGAAGTTCCGCGGCGAGTTCGAGGACTACATCAAGCAGACGAATCCGCAGGGATGGATGGTGACGGAACCCGTTCCGGCCCTGCAAATTGTGGGAGCCCACTGATGGAAAAGGTGCCTGCCACCATTTTCGCCAACGGTTCCGAATGGCTCACATGCCCCATGAAAATGGTGGCTGGCACCTTTTCCAACTGAGACATAATGCCCACAGTCATCGTTGACGGCAAGGAAATCGAGATCGGAGCCGACGAGCGGCTCAACTGCATCGAGGCCGCCCGCCGCGCCGGCGCCGAGATTCCCCATTATTGCTGGCATCCCGGCCTGTCGGTCGTGGCCAGTTGCCGGATGTGCCTGGTCGAGACCGGCACCCGCGACGCCGCCACAGGCAAGATCTCGATGATGCCGAAGCTGGTGCCTGGCTGCCAGACGCCGGCGAAGGATGGCACGGTGATCGTCACCGAAAGCCAACTGGTCAAAGACAGCAGGGCCCGCGTCGAGGAAGCGCTCCTCATCGATCATCCGATCGACTGCCCGATCTGCGACAAGGCGGGCGAGTGCCTGTTGCAGGACTACCACTTCCAGCATGGTCAGTCGGAGCGCCGCGCCGATCTCCATCCCTTCACGAGCCGTCGACGCGACGTCGGGCCGACCGTCACGCTCTTCGTCGACCGCTGCATCATGTGCACGCGGTGCGTGCGGTTCACCCGCGAGGTCTCCGGGACAGCGGAGTTGATGGTTACCAACCGCGGCGCGAAGGAGGAAATCGACATCTTCCCGGGACATCCGCTCGACAACAAACTCTCGGGCAACGTCGTCGATCTCTGCCCGGTGGGGGCGCTGGGCGACAAGGACTTCCTCTACCAGCAGCGTGTCTGGTTCATGAAGCGGGAAGCCAACGTCTGCGGCGGCTGCTCCGCCGGCTGCTCGATCCACACCGAGCACAATCAGGACACCGTCTACCGTCTCAAGCCGCGTGAAAACCCGCACGTCAACACATGGTGGATCTGCGACGACGGCCGCTATGGCTGGCATCACATCCACGACGCCGCGAGGCTCGTGGGGGCCGGTCGCCGCGCCAGCGTCGGCGCGCCGCTCGAGTCGGTGGAATGGGCGGATGTCGTGCCGCGTCTGCGGGCCGACCTCAAGGCTGCCGGCCGGCTGGCCGTGGCCGTCTCGCCGATGCTCACGGTGGAAGAGGCCTGGATGCTCTGCGCGGTCGCACGGTCGATCGATCCGCAGGCGTTGCTCGCCGTCGGCCACGTGCCGCGGACGGGCGACGACGAGACCTTCCCCGGTGGCTTCACGATCCGTGCGGAGAAGTGCCCGAACCGCCTGGGCGTGGAAGGGGTCGTGGCGCTGTTCGATCCCTCGGTGCCGTCGTGGACCCAACTCGTCGAGCATGTTCGCGCGGGCCAAGCCGACGCCGCCTGGATCACCGGCGCGTATCCCTCCGCCTGGATCGACGACGACACCGCCGCGGCGTTCGCCGATCTCACGTGCCTCGTGGTGCAAGACCTGTTCGACTCGCCGCTTTCGGCGCTGGCGACCTGGCGGCTTCCGGCCGCCGGCTTCGCGGAGCGGGCCGGCACCTGGGTGAACGTTGCCCACCGGGCACAGACCTTCGAGCAGGCCGTCCGGCCGCCCGCCGGAGTCTGGCCGGAAGGCCGGCTCTACTGGAACATGCTCGGTCGTCGCGGTCTCTACGATCCAACCGCCGTGCGGCGGCAGATCGCCGAGTCCTCCGCCACGTTCGCGGCGCTCGCGGGCGAGATCCCTGCCACCGGCGTCGACCTCCGCATCCACCAACTCGCCTGACCACCACATCATGAACGCTCTCACTCCATTCCTGCCCACGATCGCTGCGCTCGTGAAGATCGGCCTGCTCGTCGGCGGCCTGATGACGGCGGCGGCCTACCTCGTGCTCGTCGAGCGGTGGATGGCCGCCTGGGTGCAGGACCGCAAGGGTCCCAACCGTGTCGGCATTCCGCTCACGAAGATCAGCCTGTTCGGTCTTGGCCAACCGCTGGCCGACGGTCTGAAGATCATCATGAAGGAAGACTTCACACCGCGTCACGTCGACAAGGTGCTCTACACCGCCGCGCCGTTGGTGATCCTGGCGGCCTCGCTGGCGATCTTTGCCGCGATCCCCTTCGGGAGTGTGCTGCCGCCGCTGGGCATCCCCGGCCTCCCCGACCCGGTGCCGTTTCTCGTGGCCCCAGGCCTCGATGTCGGCGTGCTCTGGGTCTTCGCGCTGTCGAGTATCGCGGTCTATGGCGTGCTGCTCGGCGGCTGGGCGAGCAACAACAAATACGGCTTCCTGGGCGGTCTGCGGAGCAGTGCCCAGCTCGTCGCCTACGAGATTCCCCTCGGCCTCGGCCTCCTCGGCGTCGTGCTCGCAGCCGGATCGCTCAAACTCGACGCGATCATGAACGCCCAGGCGGAGAGCGGCGTCTGGTATGCGTTCGCGCAACCGCTGGGCTTCATCGTCTTTCTCGTGGCCAGTTTCGCGGAGGCGGCCCGACTGCCGTTCGATCTGCCGGAGGCGGAGCAGGAACTGGTGGGCGGCTACCACACCGAATATTCCGGCATCAAGCTGCTGTTGTTTCTCGTGGCCGAGTTCCTGCACATGGTCACGGCGGCCTTCCTGATCGTGATCATGTTCCTGGGCGGCTGGCATCTCTGGGGCGTGACCGGCTCGAGCCAGGAGGTGACCTGGCTCGGGGCATTCATCCGCTTCGGCGTGCTCTCCGCGAAGATCTTCGCCGTGATCCTGTTCTTCATGCTTGTCCGCTGGAGCTGGCCGCGGTTCCGCTTCGACCAGCTGATGAATCTCGCCTGGAAGGTGATGCTGCCGCTGGGCATCGCCAATCTCGTGACGGTGGCGACGATCGAGGAGTTCCGTCCGCAATTGGTCGAGCGGCTCGGCACCGGGCCGGCCAACGCCGTCGCAATCGCTGCGCCCTGGGCGGTGTTCTTCCTCGGCTGGATTGCCGCCGGCCTGCTGACGCCCTCCGGCACCGACAACACGCCGATCCGCACGCACAGCCTGCTCGACGCCGAGCGAGAACTGGTGGAGGTTTGACATGAAGCCAACCGACCCGTCCGTCACCTGGATCGAGGAAAAGCCGCTGGGCCTGGCCGAGCGGCTCTACCTGCCGCTCTTCGTGCAGGGCCTCACCACGACTGCCCGCCATCTGGTGAGCCCGAAGCTGACCGTGAGCTACCCAGAGCAGCGGCCCACGGTGGGCAACCCGCTCATCTACCGGGGCGTGCACAGGCTCAATCGTGACCAGGAAGGCCGCGTGAAGTGCGTGGCCTGCTTCCTCTGCGCCACCGCCTGCCCGGCCCACTGCATCGATATCGTCGCCACCAACAGCCCCTGGCCCGACCGCGAGAAATACCCCGAGAGCTTTGCGATCGACGAACTGCGGTGCATTTTCTGCGGCATGTGCGAGGAAGCCTGTCCGGTCGACGCGATCGAGCTGACGAGCCTCCTCGACCTCACGGGCAAGAGCCGCGAGGAGATGATCTTCGACAAGGAGAAACTGCTGAGCGTCTACGACATGACGAAGGATGCCGAGCCGATGAAATCAGCGAGCCTGGGAGGCACGCTGTGACTCCACTCTCCTTTGATCCCCTTGCCTCCGGACCACTACTGGCCGGGGCCGTGCTCGCTACCGTCGCGAGCCTCTGGCTCCTGCTGCCGAACGGCCGCGACACCACCTCGGCACGCTGGCTTGGCGCGTTGCTGGGCCTCGCGGCGCTGGCAGCCTTCATTGCGACCGGCCGTCGGCTCGGCGGCCTCGGCGAGGAGGCGGTGTTTCTCATCGTGTCGCTCGTGGCCATCATCTCTGCTGCTGCCACGATCGTGTCGCGGTCGCCGGTCTACGCGGCGATCTGGTTCGCCCTCTCGCTGGCCGGCGTGGCGGGCGTGCTCCTGGTGCTGGGCGCACAGTTCCTCGGTGTGGCTACGATCGTGGTCTATGCCGGCGCGATTCTCGTGATGTTTCTCTTCGTGCTCATGCTCGCGCAGCCGGCAGGCCTCGCGCCGTATGACCGCGTTTCGAACGAGCCCTTCCTGTCGGCACTTGCCGGGGCGGTGCTGCTCGGCGTGCTCTCGCTCTCGATCGGCCGGCTGTCAGCCGGGCCGGCTTCCTGCTGCGAACCCCCCACGCGGGCCACGGCCACGCCTATGACAGCCACGCCATCCGCGGCTGCAGGCGTTGCGGCCCCAGCCACAGTCGACGCGCCCGTGGCCCCTGCCACCGCTCCTGTCGCGACGGTGGTCGACCCGCTTGCAGAGAACCATGTGGCGCGGCTGGGCGGCGAATTGTTCGGTCGGCATCTGGTGGCCGTCGAAGCAGCGGGCGTTCTGCTGTTGGTAGCGCTTATCGGCGCCATCGCCATCGTCTCCCGCGGTGAAGCCGCCCACTCAGCCAACGCGACCACTGCCACGGGATCCGCCGTGGGAAGGAGTGCAGCCCGATGAACTCCATGCAATCGCTCCCCCTGCTGCAAAACGCACTCACCGTGGGCGCTATCCTCTTCAGCCTCGGCCTCGTCGGCATCCTCACGCGACGCAACCTGATCGTGATGTTCCTGGCCGCCGAGATGATGCTGCAGGGAATCTCGGTGAGCCTCGTGGCGTGGAGCCGCTACCACGGCGACTGGGGCGGCCATGTGCTCGTCATCTTCGTGCTCACCGTGGCCGCCTGCGAGGCAGCGGTGGCGCTGGTGTTCGTGCTGCAGGCCTTCACGCGGACCGGTCGGCTCGATGCCGCGGCATGGCAATCGCTCCGCGAGGCCAACGTCGGCCGCACGGTCGATCATGAACTCCCCGCGATCGACACCGTGCCGCTGCGATTCCCCACGCTCACGCCCGCGGGTGTTCTCCCGCCCGCCGACGAGAACGAGCCGCTGCAACGCGAGCACGTCTAAGCCCGAAGTCCTCCGCGGTTTTCCGTCACCCGATTCCATCCGTCATCCATTCGCCGCCCGCATCCTCCATGCAAGAATTCTCCCCTTCGACGCTGCTGGTGCTCGTGCCGCTCCTACCCCTGGCGGGAGCGATTCTCACCGTGCTCTTGGGCCGTACCCTCGGCGCCAAAGCCCATCTGCCCGCCATGGCCGGCATCGCAGCAGCAGCCGTCGTGGCCATCGCTCTCTTGGTGGCGACCGCTCGTGACGTCGGCCCCGCACACGGCGCCCATGCCGAGGCGGTTCGACCGGTGGAAATGATCTCGACGCTCTGGCAGTGGGCTTCGTTCGATGCGGCCTACACGCCCCCCGCCGGCAGTCCGGCGACGGATGCCCGACTGACACCGCGTGACCTCGCGGCCGCGCGGGATGTTCGCAGCTTCTCGATCCCGGTGGCGCTGCGGCTCGATCCGCTCACTGCCACGATGCTGACGATCATCACCTGTGTCGGCCTGCTCGTGGCCATCTACTCGACCGGCTACATGCACGACGACCCGGGATACCCGCGGTTCTTCGCGCTTGTCGCGATGTTCGTCTTTTCGATGTCGATGCTGGTGGCCGCGAGCAACTTCCTCTTGGTCTACGTCTTCTGGGAGGCCGTGGGTGCCTGCAGCTACCTGCTGATCGGGTTCTGGTTCACAAAACCGGAGGCGGCCCGCGCCGCGAAGAAAGCCTTTCTTGTAAACCGCGTCGGCGACTTTGGCCTCGCGATCGCAGTCTTTCTGCTCTGGATGACCTACGGCACGCTCGACTTCCACGACACCATCTCGCCGAATGGCGTGATCATGCCGGGCATCCTCGGACAGACCCGACTGGCCGATGCGGCGGGGTATGCCGGCGGCGCACTGGGCACCGCGATCTGCCTGCTCCTCCTGCTTGCCGCCTGCGGCAAGAGTGCGCAGTTGCCGCTGCACGTCTGGCTGCCCGATGCCATGGAGGGACCCACGCCCGCCAGCGCCCTGATCCATGCGGCGACGATGGTGACAGCGGGCATCTACCTCATCACGCGGTCGGCGCCGCTGTTTGCCGCCTGTCCCGGTGCCCTCACGATGGTGTCGATCGTCGGCGCCACGACGGCGCTCGTCGCGGCCCTCATCGGCACGGTGCAGAACGATCTCAAGCGGGTGCTCGCCTACTCCACGATCAGCCAGTTGGGCTACATGTTCGCGAGCCTTGGCACCGGCACCATGCTCGGCTTCACGGCGGCAATCTTCCACCTGCTCACACACGCCTGCTTCAAGGCGCTCCTGTTCCTCGGCGCCGGCTCGGTCATGCACGCCATGGGAGGCGTGATCGACATGCGGCGGTTCGGCGGCCTGAGGCGGGTGATGCCGATTACGGCGGCGACGTTCTTCGTGGGTGCCGCGGCGCTCGCCGGTGTGGCCCCCTTTGCCGGCTTCTTCAGCAAGGACGAGATCCTCGCCGCGTTGCACGCCAAGGGCTGGCCCTCGGCACACGGCGACCACCACGCGGCGGCCGCAACCGGCGGACCGTTCCAACTCGCTGCGTTCTCGACCGATGCGGCGCATGCCACTGTCACCACGCCGGCTGTCGGGCTCGACGCCCTCGACCGCCCGGAAACCTGGCAGATCCTCTTCTGGATGTCGCTCGTGACGGCTGGACTCACCGCCTTCTACACGTTTCGCGCCGTGTTCATGACCTTCACCGGACCGACGCGGGTGCCCGAGGGAGCGCATGGACATAGTGGACATAGTGGACATGGTGGCCACGATGGCCACGATGGCCATGAGTCCTACGAGTCGCCCTCGCCCATGACGTGGCCGTTGATGATCCTCGCCATACCATCAGCGCTGGTGGGCTGGCTGCTCTTCAGCACCAACTGGCTGGCACATTTCCTCTCGGCGACCCCGTCGCTGACGGCCCCGAGCGTGGCCGCTACCGCCACGCCCCATGTGTTCCACATGAATCTGGCGATCCAAGGCACGCTGGCCGCTGCCATTGGCATCGTCGTCGCCGCGATCGGCCACCTCGGCCGCCGCAGCGACGGCCCGCAATTGGAGCGGTTCCTCGGCCCCCTGCAGACGCTCTTCGCGAACAAGTTTTATTTCGACCAGATCTATTCCGCGGTCATCGTGAAGCCGTTGGAGGGTTTGGCCCTCGTCGCGGCCCTCTTCGATCGGCACGTCATCGACGGCACCGTGGACGCCATCGCCGGCATTCCGGTCGCCCTGGGCAGCATCGTCCGTCGCTCGCAGTCGGGCATGTTGCAACGCTACGCGTTGGTCGGCGTGATGGGCGTGCTGGCGATCGTCGTGCTGCTCACATGGCAACTCCGCGGCTGAACACTCAATCCCCATCCCCCTGACTTCCCCGCCCCCCTGCCTCTCCCACGGATCATTTCCCTCCACTTTTTCCAGCGGCTCCATCTTCCATGAACGGTTTTTCCCCTGCGACGCACCTTCTGCTCGTGATCGCCACGCCGCTCATCGGCGCCGTCGTGGCCTGGGTGCTCGGTGGCCGCGGGCTCTCGGCGGTGCGTCAGAGTGCGGCGGTGACGGCGCTCATGACGCTCGTGAATGCTGGCTGGCTCGTGCTGCGTTATCTGCAGAGCCCGGAGGCCGCCACTGGCGGTGCCTATGCCGTTTCCTCGGCTCCCTGGCTTGTGGGTGGCATTTTCGACGTCCGATTGTCGCTGGGCCTCGACGGCCTCTCGATCTGGCTGTTCGGCCTCTCAGCCCTGCTCTCCCTCACGGCGGTGCTCGTCAGTTGGAACGCGATCAAGGAGAAGCCGGTCGGGTTCTACGTGCTGCTCCTCCTCCTGGAAGCGGCGATGCTCGGCGTGTTCGCGGCGCGGGACGTGATCCTGTTCTACGTGTTCTTCGAGTTCACGCTCGTGCCGCTCTTCTTCCTGATCGGGATCTGGGGCCACGATGAACGCCGTCGGGCGGCAGTGAAGTTCTTCATCTACACCCTCACCGGCAGCGTACTGGCCTTCCTGGGCCTGCTCACGATCGTGCTCTGGAATGCCTCGCACACTGGCATCATCACCTTCGACATCGCCAGCCTCACCAACGGCCTGACCGCCCATCCGATGCCGATGAGCCGTGAAGGGGGCTGGCTGCAAATGATCGTCTTTCTCGCGCTCTTTGCCGGCTTCGCCGTGAAGGTCCCGATCGTTCCCTTCCACACCTGGCTGCCGCTGGCCCACGTCGAGGCCCCCACGGGTGGCAGTGTCGATCTGGCCGGAGTGCTGCTCAAGATCGGCATCTACGGCTTCCTTCGGTTCTCGCTGCCGATGCTCCCCGACGCGACGGCCGCAGCCGCTCCGTGGCTCTTCGCCCTGGGCGTGATCGGTATTCTCTACGGGGCGCTCGTGGCCCTGGTGCAGACCGATCTCAAGCGGCTCATCGCCTATTCGTCGGTCAGCCACATGGGCTACATCGTGATGGGCCTGTTCGCGCTCGAACCCGTGGCCGTCGAGGGCGCCAACCTGCAACTGATCAACCACGGCCTGTCGGCGGCCGGTCTCTTCGCACTCGTCGGCATGATCTACGAGCGGTTCCACACGCGATCGATCGCCAACCTGGGCGGCATCGCCACCAAGGCCCCCTGGCTAACGGTGCTCTTCATGCTGTTCACCTTTTCCAGCATCGGACTGCCCGGCCTGAATGGCTTCGTGGGTGAGTTCCTCATCCTCGCAGGGGCCTTCCAACGCGCCTGGGCGGGGGTTGCCGAGTCGATCCGCGTGCCCTATCTGATCATGGCGGTATCGGCCGTAGCCGGCGTCGTGCTCGGCGCGTGGTACATGCTCTGGGCCGTGGAGCGGGTCTTCTTCGGTGGTTCGCGTGAGCCTCCCCGGCCGGGAGCGGCAGGGCACGATCACGGGCACGCTCGCCACGGCCACGACAGTCATGCAGACCGCTGCGACCTCGAGTGGTATGAGATCGCAGCCCTCGCGCCGCTGGCGGTCTTCGTGCTCTGGATCGGCCTCGCGCCGGCGGCCTTCCTCGCGCCGCCCGCGGCCATGCTGCGGGCCGCCACCCGCGGTGCAACAGCCGCTTTCGACGATTCCATGAGGGAAATAGAGGCCGGCGATGCCGGGCCCCATCCCGCCCACGTCGCCGACCGGGTCGTTGGCCACGACCATGCGGCCCCCCGACAGCCACGACTCCTGACATCGGAACTGACACTGGATCGTCCATGACTTCGCACATGAGTTCATTGCAGAGCTTTTTCCTGCTGGCCCCCGAGATCATCCTCGTGGCCGCCGCCTTGATCGCCTTTCTGGGCGGCGCCTTCGCCGGCCTCCGCAGCGGCTGGTCCGTGGCCCTGGTGGGCATCCTCGCGGCGATGCTGGTGGCCGGAGGACAGCCGGCCGAAGGGGCATGGGTTGAGTCGGGTGGTATCCGCATCGACGCCTTCTCGACCTACATCCGCTGGACGGTGCTGGCACTCGGGGCGATCCTCGCCCTCGTGCAGGCCGGCGACCTGTTCCGCAGCGCCGTCACCCGTGGCGGTGGCTTCGGTGGCGGTGGCTTCCACGCCGGCGGCACCTGCGAAGAGGCGGGCACGTTTCTGATCCTGCTGGCCGGCCTCTCCCTGGCGGCGGTGGCCGACGATCTGGTGCTGCTGTTCATCGGTCTCGAACTGGTGTCGATTCCCACCTACATCCTGCTGGCGCTCAAGCGCACCGATGCCCATGGCCAGGAGGCCAGCCTCAAGTATTTCTTCCTGTCTCTGGTGGCCTCGGCTCTGTTCCTGTACGCGGCCGTGTGCCTCTACGGCATCGGCGGCTCCACCAGCCTGTCGATCATCGGTGCCCGCCTGCGTTCCTCGGCCGAGCCGTTGGTCGGAATGTCCACCGTGCTGCTGCCGGTGGCCATCGGCATGGCCATGGCGGGCGCAGCGTTTCGGTTGGCGTCGGTGCCCATGCAGTTCTACGCACCCGACGTCTACGAGGGCACGAGTCCCTCAAACGCCGCCCTGCTCTCCACGCTGCCCAAGGTCGCCGGCATCGTGGTGCTCGTGCGTGTGCTTGCGCTGGCGATCCTGCCGGACGACGCGGGCGACGCCGCCGTGGGCGGGGCCGCAACGGCCCACCTCGCGGTCTTCTGGCCACTGGCCGCCACGCTGGCGGCCGTGACGATGACCGTGGGCAACGTGATGGCGCTCATGCAGCGCAACCTCCGCCGCCTGCTGGCCTGTTCCTCGATCGCCCACGCCGGATACCTGCTGGTAGGCATCGCCACCGCAGCGGCGGCCGCTTCCGCCCGCGCTGGCAGCCATGGCCCCAATGCGGCCGACACGTCGTGGACTCTCGGCCTCGGCGGCTTGAGCGCCACCCTCTTCTATCTGGCTACCTACGCCCTCGCGACTGCCGGCGTCTTCGCGGCGATCACCTACCTCGGCCATCGCTGGCCTGAGTGGACGGCCGGCAGCGGCCCGCGGCCGCCGCGGGAGGAGATCGCCACGGTCGACGACCTGGATGGGCTCTCCTCGACGAATCCGGTGGCAGCCTTCGCGATCGCGCTGTTTTTGTTGAGCCTTGCCGGCATCCCGCCATTGCCGGGCTTCTGGGGCAAGCTCTCGTTGGCCACCTCGGCACTCGAGGTCGACTGGAACGCGGCGATCACTCTGGGGAGCCGCCGCGCCTGGTTCGTTTCCCTCGCCGTGATCCTGGTACTCAATGCGGCGATCGCCGCGGCCTACTACCTGCGGATCATTGCCGCGATGTATTTCCGCACGGCCCGACGGGGCGTGCAGGCTGATGGCGGCCTCGCGGCCGGCGTCGCGATGCTCGTCTGCACGGCGCTGGTGCTGATGGTCACGGCCCAGCCCCGCGGACTGTTCGTATCATCGTCCCGAGCCGGCAACGTGATCGAGAAGGCCCAGCCGTAAAAGCGGGCAGCAGGATCGAGAATAGTACGGGTCGGAGGCCCGAACCAGCATGAGCAACCACCCCACCACTGTTGATGCCACCGCAGTCACGGCCGTGCTCGCCGACATCGCCGACCCGGAGACGGGGAGACCACTCGTTGAGATGGGGCAGGTGCGGTCGGTTGAGGCCTCGCCCTCATCGATGGCGGTGCAGGTCGGCCTTACCTCGCACGCTGCCATCCTCTGGAACCAGACGCGGGGCCGGATCGAGGACCTGCTGCGGGCCCGCTTTCCCGCCGTGGCCAATGTCTCCGTGGAGATCGTCCCGCACGACCGGCCGCCCGCGAAAATCGGGCAGATCGGCCTCGAGGCGAAGAGCGTGATCGCGGTCGGCTCGGGCAAGGGTGGTGTGGGCAAGAGCACGATCGCCGCCTCGATCGCGATCGGTCTGGCGCGGGCCGGCAGCCGCGTCGGCCTGCTCGACGCCGACGTCTATGGCCCGAGTGTGCCACACCTGCTCGGTCTTTCCGGCCGGCCGCAGATCGACGCCGGCAAGATCATTCCGATGTTCCTGCCGGTGGGCCCGCATCCGATGCCGGTGATGTCGATGGGGTTTCTCGTGCCGCCCGGTGAGGCGGTGGTCTGGCGCGGACCGATGCTGCACGGCGCAATCACGCAGATGCTCCGCGACACGTTGTGGGGACCGCTCGACTATCTGATCATCGACATGCCGCCGGGCACGGGCGACATCGCGCTGACGCTCTCGCAGGTGCTTCCGCTCACCGGCGCCGTCGTCGTCTGCACGCCGCAGGACGTGGCCCTGCTCGACGCCACGAAGGCCATCGCGATGTTCCGCAAGGTCAACATTCCCCTGCTCGGCATGGTGGAGAACATGAGCTTCTTCGTCTGCCCTGACACGCAGAAGCGGTATGACATTTTCGGCACCGGCGGTGCCATGCGGACCGCCAAGGATTTCGACATTCCGTTTCTCGGCGAGGTGCCGATCCAGATTCCGATCCGTGAGCACGGCGACGCCGGCCGCACGGCTGCCAACTACGACGATCCGGCCGCCCGCCCCTATCTCGAGGGAATCTGCACACGCCTCGTCGGCAACCTCGCCGCGGCCCACGCCTCCCGACCGCCGATGCCCTCGCTGCCGGTGCTGTAGGGCCCACGGTTCGGGGCTGCCCATGCCCCGTCGCCGGACGTTCGCTTTCGTATCCTGCCGTCTCACGATCCCCCGGCTCGCGCCGGGGGCTTGTATGGGATCATAAAAGCCCTGAGCGCAAGCGACGGGATCACACCGCTCACGATCCCCCGGCTCGCGCCGGGGGCTTGTATGCACCCATAAAAGCCCGGAGCAGAAACGGGACGCTAATACAACGACAACGTGCCGCCGCTTCGTAGCGGCAGCACCGGCTGCTTCGTGAACCTCATCACGCCCGCGAGCGACCGGACCTCCGCGGCCTTCGTGCCGACCTTCACCCAGTCGGCCACGGAGGCCTTGGCGGGCGACTCTACGGCTGAAAATCCCCACGCCTCGTAGGCGGCGATCAAGAGATCATCAAGGTGGCGACGGCGGACGTGGAGCGTGTCGAAGCCATACCAGTGAGCCGGCTGCTCGATGACCTGCGCGCGACAGTCTCCCGCGATTGCCTGCAGTTCTGCATCGAGCCGTGTGGCTGCCTCCTTGAGGCCGGCGAGTGAGAGGCGACAGCCCGGAACGAAGAATGTCCGCAGGGCCCGGTAGCGGACGGCTCCGACGGTGGCGATGCCGGCCATCGGCAGCCGTGTGATCGCGATTGTCGCGCCACGATCGGCAAGCCGCCACACGCTCTCCCGAACCCATGCCGCGATCTGCTCAGGAGGAAAGCCATAGAGCAGCTCGTTGCCGACATCGGTAACGAGCGCGACCGGCGGCGCACCGCCCTGGCGATCAAGGCCCCGCCAGAGGCCACTCCTGAGGATCGACGGCAGCCGTCGCGCCGCCACGCGGGTGTTCACGCCGTAACCGCGACCGTGACCTGCAGCCACGAACAGATCAGCCCCCGGCGACCGCGACTCGACCGTCGCCACGAGCCGGGAGAGCCCACGCGACACATTGCTCGCGCCAAGCACCACCACGCGCGGACTCGGGAAACGAGTCATACGGCCCTCAGGCGAGTCTCTCGCATCTGCATTCTTCCTGATCGAGAATTCCGCGAGGGGTTGGCCGTTTCATGTCACCGGCGTTGCTCGGGCACCGATCCGTCTCAGCGGATTGGTCGGCGAAGGCAGGATGCCGGAGCGCAGTCAGCATCGAGTGAGCGAAGGACAGGATGGCCGTAGCGAACGTCCGGCGACGGCGCATGGGCAACCCCGGCCCACGCGACCATCGCCCGAGCCACATCAGTTCCAGCGCTGCCACGGCGTGTTGTCCGAGAGGCTCTGGAAGCAGGAGACGGTGAGCATGGCGAACATGATGCCCAGATACGGCTCATTGTGCGTGTAGCCCCACCAGGCAACCGCGGCCCCGGCCGCCACGCCGATCATGGAGGCAATCCGCACGGCATCGGCCACGCCGAGGCTGAGCAGGCCCTCCCGCACGATCTGCCCACCATCGAGCGGCGGCACTGGCACGAGATTCAAGAGCGGCCAGAAGATGTTGACCTGCAGAAGGAAGTACACAAGCGCAAACAGGAAGCGGGAGCCGATTTCGGCACCTTCATAGAGACCCAACGCCGCCCCCACGCTCGGCACCGGAAACGGCATAGCGTAGCCGCCGACCTTGAGCATCCCGACGATCACTGCCGCGAGAGCCAGTTGCGCCAGCGGCCCGGCCGCCGAGATGATCAGCCGCTGCCAGGGCCGACGGGCACCGCGGCTCCAGGCGTCGGGAATCGCCAGGCCGCCGAGGTGATAGAGCACCACATGCGCCGATTGGCCAAACCAGCGATAGGCCAACGCATGCCCCATCTCGTGGACGAGCAGCGAGAAGAGGACCGCGACCATCCAGATCACCAGATACTGCAACAACTGTCGCTGATCGCCGCGCGAGAGTGACAAGCATAGGCCCCATCCGAGCAGCGCCGCGCCCACCCAGAACCAGCCCGACACCCGCACGGGAATCCCAAACAGCGAAAACTGCAGGTCGGCGGGCGTCGGCTGGGGGGCTGCAAGAAACATGCTGGCATTATGCCGCATGAGCCGACGGACGGCAGGGGGTGGAACCGGTCACCGGGCCCAAGGCCCCGGAATGCCATCCGCCCCGCAGCCCGGCCCGACCGTGCAAAGCGACGGCGAGCACGGCATCGGCCGCCCGCTCGGCGGAACCACCATGGGCCACGCGATCGGCCACGGCATCGAGCCGCGCGATCACGGCCTCCCGCGTCGCCGGCTGCGTGAGCCATTTCACGACGTGCCCGGCCATGTGGTCGGCCGGATCCTGCACTGCCAGATACTCCGGAAAGATCTCCTCGGGGTCGGCGGGGACGACCTCGCGCGGAGCCCGCCACTCCCGCCGCGTGGGCCCGATCGGCTCCCGGACCGCCAGCAGATTGACAAGCGTGATATGCCTGGCGTGACGGAACCAGCTCTGCACCACGTGGGCGAAACCGCTGATCCGATAGACGATCACGGTCGGCACCCGCGCGGCGAGCAGTTCGAGCGACACCGACCCGCTCACCGCGATCGCACAGGCAGCCTCGCGCATCAGGCTTCGCGTGCGGCCTGTCTCCACGCAGAGGTCGAGGCCGGTGAGGGTGGAGCCAAGGGCGTGAATCGTCTGCTGCACCCGTTCGGCATGCTTGTCGTTGAGCGCGCCGACAACGAAACGGGCGTCAGGCACCTGTTGGGCTGTTTCCACGGCGGCCCGTAAAATCGCGCCGAGGTTGGCCTCGATCTCCTGGCCACGCGACCCGGGCAGCAAGAGCACGACGGGGCGGTGGAGGCGATCCGTCGCATGGTCGTTGGATGCAGATGATGCGCCGTGGGGATCGTTGGCTGCAGACTGACTGGCATGGAGTTCGTCGAAGAACGGGTGGCCGACGAGCGTGCTCGACATGCCCTGCGCCACGAACCAGTCGTGCTCGAAGGGGAGCGCGGAGAGCACATGGTCGACGAGCCGCCGCATCTTGTGGATCCGCCAGCTGCCCCAGGCCCAGATCTGAGGCGGGCAGTAGAAGACCACGGGAATGCCGTGCCGCTTGGCACGCCAGGCCAGCCACCAGTGGAAGCCTGGGAAATCGACGAGCACGCAGACGTCGGGGCGGTCGTCGAGAAAGCTCCGCTCGGCACGGCGGGCGAGGTCGACGAAGCGGTGGAGATTGAGAATCACTCGGAGGAACCACATCACCGCCAGCTGTGTCAGGTCGGCGATGAGCAGGCATCCCTCGGCGGCCATGCACGGCCCCCCGAGGCCGACGCACTCGACGTCGGGCTGTCGGGCCTTGATCGCCCGCACGAGCGCCGCGGCATGATGGTCGCCGGAGGGTTCACCCGCCGAAAGAAACACACGCATGAACGAAAAAACTCCGCACCGAAGGGTATTCCCACTTCGGTGCGGAGTATTCCATCAAGCCCGACAATGACCTAGGCCAGTTCCGGGCCTGCAAATGCAGCAAAAACTGCGAGTACTCTGCGAGTCACTGGAGTCGGCCCTACTTGGCCGCGGGCGCGAAGCCCTTCTCGACGTTACCGAACACCATGGTGACCTGCTCGTCGGCGCTGGCCTTCTCAACCTTGCCCTTGCAGTTGTTGCAGCAGAAGCCGACCTCGGTACCGCCGATGTCGAGCTGCGTGCCTTCCTTGACGGCGCCGCCGCTGAAGGGGCAGCCCTTCTGCACGAGCTGACCGGTGGAGACCATCTGCTGATGGGCCTTGGCGGCAAACTTGGAGGAATCACCCTTGAAGGCGTTCTCGCAGTTGCCGCAGCAGAAATAGACCTTGCCGCCGGCGAAGTCGGTGGCCTTCTCAGGGTTGCAGCCCTTGCCCGACACCGGGCACTTCGCGTCCTTCGGCTCCTTCGGAGCAGCCGACACGAGAGCGGCCGAACAGACCATCGCCGCGACGAGCATCACGAGACCCATCATCCGGAAAGACTTCATGGCACATGCCTCCAAGACTGTTTTGAAAACCCGCAACGGACATCCGTGCGATCCGAGGAGCATACGGGCTGAACGACACCCTTCGCAATGTTTCATTTTGCGGGCAAAAAGTCGGAGAATCGTCCCCAGCAGGGAGTCGATCCGCCCGCACCTCCGTGGTTGGAGGCTGAAAACCCTCAGATGCTGAGGAGCCGGCCGGCGTCACCGGTGCCGGGGCTCAGGCAGCCCGACGGCGACGGCCGCGCCGGCGGCGATCACCGCCGCGCCCGCCATGAAGACGGGCCGAAAGCCCAGTTGGTCGACCGCCATGCCCACCAGCGGCGAGACCACAAACGGCAGGGCCAGCGCAGCGCCGACGATGCTCACATACCGCGGATGATCCGCCGCTGCCGGGGCAAGCTCGAGCGAGTAGTTGGTGAAGATCTTCAGCGAAATCGGATTGAGCCCCAGCGGCACATAGACGATCCAGAACCATTCGACGGCGTGTTCGTGCGGCACGACCGAGAGCAGCGTCACGACCAGCGGCGTGAGCGAGGAGAGCGCCACCAGCCAGACGAGCACGATCCGCGTGCCGCGACGGTCGGCGAACGGCCCAGCCACGAGGCTCACGACCCCTGTGGCGGCGTTCTGCACGATGACCCAGGTCAGCAGGCTGGCGGTGTGGCTGCCGAGCCGATCCCGCGCAAAGGCCTGGTAGTGGGGAAACAGCATGAGCACGGCGGAGAAGCAGGCCGCCACGACGCACAGCCGCACGAGTGGCCGGTCACCGCGGAGCGTCTGCCGCCACGACGCGATGCCCTCGGCAGCCTGCTCGAGCAGGCTGCCGACGATGCCCCGCGGACGGCTGGAGCTGATTGCCTCGGGCGGCGCGGTGTCTGCCGGCTCGTCAAGAAACACCGGCGCGAGCGCTGCCAGCGCGAAGAACGCGGCCGTCGCGGCGAAGATTTTCGGGAAGCCATCGGGCTCCGCCAGCCACGGGCCCAAGAGAAGGGCCGCCGCAACGATGGCCAGCACGCTGCCCACGGCCACGCTCACCACCATCGCGCGGCCACGGTGCCCGGGCGAGATGAGTTTGCCCTGCAGGGCGGCGAGCACCAGCTGATTCAGGCCATTCGCCGCCGAGAAGAGGGCATAGAGCACGAGGAACAACACCGCCAACAGATCGGGCCGCGTGGCCGCGAGTGCAGGCCACGCCGCAGCGAGCAGGCCGAAGCAGGCCGCCATCGCCAGGCTCGTCAGCACGAGCGACCATTTCTTGCGGGGGACGCGGGCCAGCGGCCCCGCAGCGAGCAGAGGCGGCACACTCTGGCCGCCCCGGTTGAGCACCGGAAGCAGGCCGCGCAAGAACCCCGAATCGACCACCGCGTCGAGCACCGCCGGCATGATGATCGTCTCGGTCTTGAAGATCCAGCCAACGCGGACGACCACCTGGTAGAGCTCCATCCAGAGCGTATTACGGGCCTCACGGCCCGCCTCGTCGGCGGCCGCCACCGGCCGTCGTTGCCGATCGTTGCGTCGGTCTGTCATGGGGGTACGATTTGTCGGTTGGAGGCGGAGCCGGATGCCGGCGGTTCCGCGGATGTGGCCGCCGGCAGCATGAGGGTTTCCTCCGATGTCGTCCATTGCCAAGAGCCTGCTGCCGACCGTCGCGTTTCTGGGCGCGTCTCTCGTCGCGGTGCTGGGATCCGCACTCCCCGGCACGCCTCACGCCGCGTCCGGTGCCGAGCCGACAGGCCAGTTCGTTTGGTTCGGTACCTACACGGGTGGTCCGGCCAACAGCGAGGGAATCTATGTGTCGCGATTCGATGCCACTACGGGAAAGCTGACCGTCCCGGTACTGGCGGCAGCCGTCAAGAATCCTTCGTTCCTCGCGCTCCATCCGACGCTGCCGGTCATGTACGCCGTCTCGGAGGTGGCCGACACCGATGGCAAGCCGACCGGCGTGGTGCGCTCGCTCGCGATCGATGAGGCCACCGGCACCCTCGCGGCCAAGAATCATCAATCGTCCGGCGGCAGCGGCCCGTGCCATGTGTCGGTCGACCGCTCGGGCAAAGTCGCGCTGGCTGCCAACTACGGCGGCGGCAGCGTGATCTGCTTCGGGCTCACCGCCGACGGCAGCCTCGAGCCGGTCGTGGCGGGCACGCCCGGCGGTTTCATCCAGCACGAGGGCAAGGGCCCCAATCCGCAGCGGCAGGAGAAGCCGCACGGTCATTCCATCTACCCCACGGCTGACGGTCGGTTCGCCGTGTCCTGCGACCTGGGAGCCGACAGGGTGTTCGTGCACGCTCTCGACGTCGACAAGGCCACGCTCGCGTCCCACGGCTTCGGCCGCGGCACGCCCGGCGCGGGGCCGCGACACTTCGCCTTTCATCCGGGCGGAAGGTACGGCTATGCGGTCAACGAACTCGACCTCACCGTCACGACCTTCGCCTTCGATCCGCAGGCGGGCACGCTCGCGCCGATCCAGACGCTCTCGACGCTCCCCGCCGACGTCACCGACACGAAGGGCTTTTCGACTGCCGAGATCGCCGTGCATCCCAGCGGGAGGTTTCTCTACGCCTCGAACCGGGGCCACGACTCGATCGCGATGGTTGCGGTCGATCAGGCCACCGGGCAACTCACGTTCCTGGGCGCCGAACCGATCCGGGGCAAAACCCCCCGCAACTTCGTGATTGATCCCACAGGGAGATTCCTGCTAGCCGCCGGGCAAAACTCGCACACGGTGACGGTCTTCGCGATCGATGCCGAAACTGGCAGACTATCGTTTACGGGCCAGTCGCTCGACGTGCCGTCCCCCGTCTGCATCCGCTTCCGTCCTACCCGCCCAACACCATGACGATCTGCCTGCTGAAATCGAAGATTCATCGCGCGACGGTCACCGGTGCGTCGGTGGACTATGAAGGGAGCCTGACGATCGCGGCCGACCTGGCCGAGCGGGTCGGGCTGCGGCCGTATGAGAAAATCCTCGTGGGCAACCTCGCCAATGGCGAGCGGTTCGAGACCTACGTGATCTACGGGAAGCCAGGTTCGGGCGCGATCGAACTCAATGGCGCCACCGCGCATCTCGGGGCGCCCGGCGACCGGCTCACGATCATGTCGTATGCATGGCTGGACGAGCAGGAGGTCGCCACGCACAAGCCGTCGGTGATCCTCCTCGACGGCCGTAATCACGTCGTGCGGTAAGACCAGAAAAGGGGACGCAGCTCTTTTCCCGTTTTGAAAAACGGGAAAAGAGCTGCGTCCCCTTTTCGTCCGCCACCCCGGCACCGGGTCACCGTGCGGTCGGCGCCTCGAGCAACAGTTCCAAGTAGCTGCGTCGTTCTTGATTTCCGCAGCCGAGTTCGCGGGCCAACGACTCGAGGCAGGCCCGCGCCTGCGGCACCTCCGCCTCGCTGGCCCGGAGTTCGAGTTCGAGATACTCGCCGACCCCGGCCACGCTGTCGATCGCCACGTCGACCTCCATGCCCTGCCAATGCACGCGGGCTGGCTGCCGCCGCTTGGCCACCGTCGCGACGGGGCGGAATCCGAGCGCCTCGAGCAACTCCGTCCAGTGCGCGATCGTGCTCTCCGCTGGAGACGCCGCGTCGCCGCCCTCCGCCGGCCCCACGGAGAGCGGCAGTTCGATCTCGCGACGGGTCTTGGTGGTGGCGTCGATTCGCGGCCCCTTCCAGGTGATCGCGACGCCGTCGCCGTCGTGCCGCAGACGCAACGCCTCGTCCGTGCGGGCAAAATCGCGACAGGGATGGTTGAAATACCGGTCGACCTGATCGACCGGTGCGTACAATCTCCCCGCCATCGCGGCCAACCGCTCCGCAAAAGCCCGCGGGTCGGCCACAGGAAATTTCAGTTCGACTTCATACATGCATCATTCCTTCCGCCTAGCCTGACATGAATAGGCCTGACACGAGGATCCGATCGCACGAGGCCCCGCCGATGATACCCCGCCACCGCCGTCTCTCCGCCGTCGTGACAGCCATCATCCTGTGCGGCGGCTGGGTGCCTTTCCTGGCAGGCTGCGAGAGCCCCGCGTCGGTGCATCCGGCCGTCGGCAGGA
The DNA here is from genome assembly GCA_044376405.1 of Pirellulales bacterium. Classification (GTDB taxonomy): domain Bacteria; phylum Planctomycetota; class Planctomycetia; order Pirellulales; family UBA1268; genus CAMCQY01. The sequence continues at coordinate 9,585 of JBILKZ010000027.1, read as the reverse complement.
CCGTGGGCAATCTGCCGCTTGAGTCGCTGGCGGATCCCACCCGTCGGCCACCGACCTTCGCGGGCCGCGTGACGCTGCTCAATTTCTGGGGCACGTGGTGCCCCCCCTGCCGTCGCGAACTCCCGGGGCTCGTGCGGCTGGCCGACCGGCTGCGGAGTGATTCTGGCTTTCAACTCGTGGCGGTCTCGTGCGGAGGGCGGGCTCCCGAAGACATGCCCACGCTGACGGAATCCACGAATGCTTTTTTGAAAGAGGCCCTGAGCCCCTCGCAGCGGTCCGCGATCGAGCCCTGGGCCGATCCCGATGGCCGCACGCGAATGATCTTCTCCGCATCATTCGGCTTCGATGCCTTTCCCACGACCTATCTCATCGGCCCCGACGCCAAGGTGCGGCAGGTATGGGTGGGCTACCGCTCCCGCGACGAGGCCGACATCGCCCGCGCGATCGTTGCAGCGCTCAAGGAAAATCGGGAGGAAAATGGGGACGGGAGCAATTTTCCAATCCAGAACCAGGCGCATCAATAAGCTGGTGACTGAAAATCGCTCCCATCCCCATTTTCTGCCTGCAGCTGCTTCAGCCGATCGATGATCGCCGCAGCAGCAGCGGCGGGATCACGGGCTCCCGTGACAGCCGCGGCCACTGCCACCCGCGTGATGCCGAGTGCCACCAGTTCGTCGAGCCGGTCGAGTGTCACGCCGCCGATCGCAAATGCTGGCAGGCTGATCTCGCGCGACACCGTGCGGAGAAATTCAGCCGCAGCGAACTTGCCGAACGATTTCGTCGACGAGGGAAAGCAGGGGCCGATGCCGAGGTAGTCGGCCCCATCGGCTGCGGCGGCGCGGGCCTCGGCGATGGTGTGGGCCGTGCGTCCCACGAGCGACTGCGGTCCGAGCACCCGCCGCGCCAAGGTCGTCGGGAGGTCATCGGCCCCGGTGTGGCCGCCATCGGCCCACACGCCCGCGGCGACGTCGACCCGGTCGTTCACGACCACGAGTGTCGACTCAGCGGGGGCACGCCGCCTGGCGATCGCGATCGCGTGTTCCACTCGCTCGACAAGCGCGGGCGTGGGCAACGCCTTGTCGCGAATCTGCAGCATCCGCACGCCCGCCTCCACGAGCGACGACACGAGCCGATCGAAGGCGGCCAGGTCGGCCTGCGCATCGATCAGCACGCAAAGAGTGATGCCTATCAGCCGCTCCCGTGCCCGCGCCGCAGTCAGGGCCCCGCGCTCGAGCGTGTAGAGCCGGTAGCGGAGCTGTTCGAAGCCGGCCGCCGCATCGGGCGCGACCACGGCCGCACATTCTGTCAGGCTGCGGAGCGCCTGTGAGGCCCGTGCCGCATTGGCCGCGATCAGATCGACCGGCGACACCCGCCGCAGGGAGACCGGCGGCTCCACCCCGATCCCCACGTCGCCTGCCACGTCCCGCAGGGCCACTCGGTGCGGCAGGGGACCTTGGGCGAGGAGCGTCGCCAGGGTGTGCCGCAGATCTTTGGCAAGAACGGTCAACTGGGCATCGTCAAGAACGAACCGGACCACGTCCTCGACCACCCGCAGTGCCTCGCCGGCACGGTTGGCCGAGGCATCAATGGCCCGCCAGACACCCGCCGTGCCGCCGTATGGCTCGAAATCGCTGGTTTTCATGCCTCTGTTGTACCCCCACGGATGCCTTGGAGAAATCGACGGGCGTCGCTATCTACTCCGCATGGGATTCGCACGCTACCTGACGCTCGTCTGGCCAGGAATGCCGTGGCTGTGGCTGCGCGGCAGCTTCGCCGGGCTGGTGCTCGCGCTTGCCTTCGCCCTGGCGGTCGACGTGGCCGTGTTCACGACCTGGATCTGGTCGGAACTGGTCGACTTCCGGCTGTCACTGGCGCTCTGGACGGGCACCGCCGTGGTCTGGCTGATCGCCACGGTGTCGGCCCTGACCGGCTTTCCGCCCCCCATCCCGCACGGTCGTGACGCGGCCACAGACGCCCTGTTTGTGAAGGCCCGCGACGCCTACCTCGCCCGCGACTGGCTCGCCGCTGAAACCAAGCTCCGGGCGCTGCTCGATCTGTCGCCCACCGACGGCGAGGCACAGCTCCTGCTGGGCACGCTGTTGCGAAGGGTCGGCCGGCTGGACGAGGCTGCGGCGGCGCTCGAGACGCTGTCCCGGAGCGACACGGGGGCACCGTGGCTGCCGACGATCACCAAGGAACTCGAGCGGGTTGCCTCGGCACGACTACCCTCTGCCACAGGGGATTCCAATACGCTGCCGCTGCCTCGGCACCACGGCGACACGGCCGGGCATGCTTCGGTCGAGGACAGGGCCGCATAAAAGGAGCAGGTAAACGGCCATTTTGGCCCAGTTCCTGGGTCCGCCACAGACATTCTGTGCCGACCATCCTAGAATTCCCGGCTCGAATCCGGTCGGTGTCGCAGCCTCGGCAGAATGCCAGCTGCCGCAGTCTGGCCACGCTGGAAAAAGCGACGCCGTTTGGCGTAAGGTTTGCATAGACTATTCAAGGCGGGTGCTACGGCGGCGGCAGACTGCCGCAATGGCATCCACAACAGGCCGGCCCGAGGCGGCTGGACTGCCCAGAACAATGGTTTTGGGACGTTGGGTTTTGGGACGATGGGCCGATTCACGAAGGGACCTTCATTCATGTACGAGCGTTTCACCGACCGTGCTCGCAAAGTGATGCAGCTGGCCAACCAAGAGGCTCAGCGTTTCAACCACGAATACATTGGCACCGAGCACGTCCTCCTCGGCCTCATCAAGGAGGGGAGTGGTGTCGCCGCCAACGTCCTGAAAAACCTCGACATCGACCTGCGGAAGATCCGCATGGAGGTTGAGAAGCTCGTGCAGAGCGGCCCCGACATGGTCACGATGGGCAAGCTCCCGCAGACGCCCCGGGCCAAGAAGGTGATCGAATATTCGATGGAGGAGGCCCGCAACCTCAACCACAACTACGTCGGCACCGAGCACATCCTGCTGGGCCTGCTGCGCGAGCAGGAAGGGGTGGCCGCCCAGGTGCTCATGAACCTCGGCCTGAAGCTGGAGGACGTCCGTGAGGAGGTGCTCAACCTGCTCGGCCACGGCATGGAAGAAGGGGGCGAGCGGGCCGGCATGGGCGGCGGTCGGCAGCCGGCCGGCGCCGGCGGTGGCGGCGGCGAGGCCACCGCGAAGGGCGGCAAGAGCAAGACTCCGGCGCTCGACAGCTTTGGCCGCGATCTCACCGAACTTGCCAAGCAGGGCAAACTCGACCCGGTGATCGGCCGCGAGAAGGAGATCGAGCGGGCAATCCAGATCCTCTGCCGCCGCACGAAGAACAACCCCGTGCTCCTCGGCGAAGCCGGCGTGGGCAAGACGGCGATCGTCGAGGGCTTCGCCCAGAGGGTGGTCGATGGCAACGTGCCTGAACTGCTCGCCGACCGGCGGATCGTGGTGCTCGACCTGGCCATGATGGTGGCCGGCACGAAGTACCGCGGCCAGTTCGAGGAGCGGATCAAGGCGGTGATGAACGAGGTCCGCCGTGCGAAGAACACGATCCTGTTCATCGACGAATTGCACACGCTCGTCGGGGCCGGCGGCGCCGAGGGGGCGATCGACGCCTCCAACGTGCTCAAGCCGGCGCTGGCCCGCGGCGAGATTCAGTGCATCGGCGCGACCACGCTCGATGAATACCGCAAATACATCGAAAAGGATTCGGCGCTCGATCGCCGGTTCCAGATCGTGATGGTGGAGCCCGCGAGCAAGACCGAGGCGGTGGAGATCCTGAAGGGCCTCCGCGACCGTTACGAGACCCACCACCGTGTGAGCATCACCGATGCGGCGCTCGAGGCGGCCGTCGACCTCTCCAGCCGCTACATCACCGGTCGCTGCCTCCCCGACAAGGCGATCGACGTCATCGACGAGGCGGGCGCGCGTGTCCGTCTCAAAGCGATGACCAAGCCGCCAGATCTCAAGGAGATCGACGAGGAGGTCGAGAAGCTCAACAAGGAGAAGGAAGAGGCGGTCGCCAATCAGGATTTCGAGAAGGCGGCGGCGCTCCGCGATCAGGCAGACAAGCTCAAGAAGAAGAAGCAGACGATGACCCGCGACTGGCGGGACAAGAGCCGCGAGGCCGACGGCGTCGTCGACGAGGAGGTCGTGGCCGAGGTCGTCTCAAAGATGACCGGGATCCCGCTCACGCGGATGTCGACCGAAGACCAGGCCCGGCTGATGGGCATGGAGGGCGAGCTCCACAAGCGGGTCATCGGCCAGGAGGCCGCGATCAAGAGCGTGTCGAAGGCGGTCCGCCGCAGCCGCTCCGGGCTCAAGGACCCGAAGCGTCCGATCGGCTCGTTCGTGTTCGCCGGGCCGACGGGCGTGGGCAAGACATTGCTCGCCAAGGCGCTCGCGCAGTTCATGTTCGGCGATGCCGACGCGCTCATTCAGATCGACATGAGCGAATACATGGAGAAACACAACGTCAGCCGGCTGATCGGTGCGCCGCCGGGCTACGTCGGCTTCGAGGAGGGCGGCCAGCTCACTGAGAAGATCCGTCGTCGTCCCTACGCCGTGGTCCTGCTCGACGAGATCGAGAAGGCCCATCCCGACGTCTTCAACATGCTCCTGCAGGTGATGGAAGAGGGACGGCTGACCGACTCGTTTGGCCGCAACGTCGACTTCCGCAACACGATCCTGATCATGACGACCAACGCCGGCGCTGAGGCGATCAAGAACGAGTCGGCGTTCGGCTTCCAGAAGCCCGACGACGACGCCAGCTACGACGGCATGAAGGGCCGCGTGAACGAGCGGATCGAACGGGTCTTCAGGCCGGAGTTCCTGAACCGTCTCGATGACGTGATCGTGTTCCACCACCTCACCGTCGAAGACCTCAAGCAGGTGATCGACATCGAGCTGGCGAAGGTTCGCGAGCGGCTCGCCGAGCGTGGCCTCAAGCTGGAGCTGACCGAAGAGGCGAAGAAGTTCCTCATCAAGAAGGGCTCCGACACCGATTTCGGCGCCCGCCCGCTGCGGAGGGCGCTCGAGAACTTCATCGAAGACCCGGTCTCGGAGGAGCTGCTCAAGGGCGAGTTCGAGGGCAAGGACCTGATCCAGGTCGACTGCATCGAGGTGGCCGGCAAGAAGCAACTCTCGTTCAAGGGGATCACGACGGCCGAACCGGTCGCCGCGGCGCCTGCCGATGGACAGCACGACAGCCCGGCGGCTGGCTGACAAAACCCGGTGGCAGGAACGCCGGGACGGCCAATGAACTACACGGGTTGCTGGAACGGCATCGCGATCGTCGGCGGTGCCATCGTTGTGGCTCTGGCTGTGGTCGCACTGGCACGGCGGCTGTTTCCTCACGATGCGCTGCGGCAGGGGCATGATGCCACCGGCAATTTGCTGGCGGTCGTGGGCACGCTCTACGCCGTGCTTCTCGGGCTCATCGTCGTAGACCACATGGCTCGCTTCGAGCGGGCGATGGAGGTCGTGCAGTTGGAATCAAACTGTCTCGCCGACGTTTTTCTGCTGGCCGCTCGGCTGCCGGAGCCGCAGCGAGCCCGAGTCCAGAATCTCTGTCGCGCCTACGCAGAGCAGGTCGTGACGCTCGAATGGCCTGCCATGGAGCGGGCGCAGATGAACATGGACGCCCGCCGGACGGCCCTGGCTTTGGCCCAGTCGCTCAACGACTTCGAACCCCAGACCGAGGCACACAAGACGGTCTATCCCTTCATGCTGGAGAAGATCAGCGAACTCTGGGACAGGCGACGTGATCGGGGCGGCACCGCCTTGTATGGCATTCCAGCGGTCGAATGGGTGTCGCTCATTCTGGGCGCCATCGTGACGATCTTCTTCGCGGGCCTGTTCAGCGTTGGCAATACCCGTCTCCAGATGGTCGTCACCACTCTGACCGCACTCGTGATCGGCCTCAACCTCTACCTCGTGTGCCTCTTCGGCTACCCCTTCGCTGGTGAACTCTCGGTGTCGAGCCACCCGTTCGATGTCGATATCGACGTCTTCCGAGGCGTGTATGACGCCAGTCCGGCCCCCGATGGGCAATCGCACACTAGCCCCGAGCCAGTGAGCCCCGAGCCTGTACGTCCTTGAACCGGGGCGGCTCTGTGACGCGGGCATCCTCTCTGCCCCGGCCTACCCAATCTGCCGCCATGCAGCATTTCCGGCACAGTCGGCTCAAGTTGCCTGACCCGCACGGCCGAAGTAACCGGCAGGGATCGCCGCGCACTCCCTGCGCACGAAATGCCTGCGCACGAATCGGAATGGGATCATGGCCAAGACGCCCGAAACACCAGAGCCCACAACACCGGTCGATGCCGGCACCCCGCCGGGCGTTGCCGTGTCTGCACCGGGCGGCCTCGGTGGCTGGTTTGCCAATCAGATTGCCAACCTCGGTGAATTCGCGATGGACCGCGTGGCGGCCATCGGCGACGTGGCGCTGTTCGCGTTCAAGACCATCGGCTGGATCTTCGCCCGCCGCCAGCGGCGCGAAGTGCTGCTACCGGCCTTCTACCAGATCGGCGTGATGTCGCTTCCGGTGGTGGCGTTGACCGGTCTCTTCATCGGCATGGTGCTGGCGGTGCAGAGCTACGCCCAGTTCAAGGCGATCGGGCTCGAGACGCGGCTGGGATCGGTGATCAACCTGTCGCTCGTCCGCGAACTGGGGCCGGTGCTGGCGGCCACCATGCTCGCCGGCCGGGTGGGAAGCGCCATGGCCGCCGAGCTTGGCACCATGCGGGTCACGGAACAGATCGACGCGCTGGAGTGCATGGGCGCGAATCCCATCTACTACCTAGTGGTGCCGCGGTTTCTCGGCTGCCTCATTCTCATCCCGGCGCTCACCATCATGGCCGACTTCATGGGGGTGCTCGGCGGGTATCTCTACTCGCACCTGCTGCTTGGCATCGACTACCACCACTACTGGGAAAACTCCCGGGCCTACGTCGACGTCTTCGACTTCCTGATGGGCATCTTCAAGAGCTTCTTTTTCGGTGCCGCCATCGCGCTGGTGAGCTGCCATCACGGCTTCCACTGCGGCCACGGCGCCGAGGGAGTGGGCAGGTCCGCAACCAACGCCTTCGTCCATTCGTTCGTGCTGATCCTCCTGCTCGATCTGTTCCTCGGGATCTGGCTCAACAACGTGCACGACTTCTTCCGCCCGGAGGGCCCGCGACGGCTCCTGTAATCCAGTATCGCCAGCCGCCACCACCATGCCCGCCACCGCCCCACAGCCGACAGCCCGACGCGATCAGGCCGAGCCACCCGTGCTTCAGGTCGAGGGGCTCTCCGTGCAGTTTGGGCAGCAGCCGGTGCTGCGGGACATCTCGCTCGACATCCCCGCCGGCCAGACGCTCGTGGTGCTCGGCGAGAGCGGCTGCGGCAAGACCGTGCTCCTCAAGACGATGATCGGCCTCGTGCGACCCTCCCGTGGGGAGGTGCGGTTCGAAGGACAGCCGCTCTCCAGCATGCGGGAACGGGATCTGGCCCACCTCCGCACCAAGTATGGATTCGTCTTTCAGGGCGCCGCCCTCTTCGACAGCATGACGATCGCCGACAACATCGCCTTTCCGCTCCGCGAACACACCCGCATCTCGGCGGCGGATGCCCGTGACATCGTTGCCTCGCTCATCGACGAGGTCGGCCTGCCGAGGACCGTGCTCGACAAGAAGCCGGTGGAGATCTCCGGTGGCATGCGCAAACGCGCCGGTCTCGCCCGGGCCATCGCACTCGACCCGCTCCTGATCCTTTACGACGAGCCCACGACCGGCCTCGACCCGATCATGACCGATGTCATCAACGAATTGATCCTGCGCGTGAAGGAGCGTCCCCGCGTGACGAGCGTGGTGGTGACACACGACATGAACACGGCCCGCAAGGTGGCCGACCGGATCATCATGCTCTATCCGCTGTTTCGCCTCGGGCCGGACGAATCGCAGATCGTCTTCTCGGGCACACCAGCCGACCTTGACCGCTCCCGCGACCCCCGCATCCGCCAGTTCGTCGAAGGGCGGGCGGGCAACCGACTGACAGAACTACAGGATGAGCAGACCCTGGAGGAGCATCCATGAACGACCGCGTGATGCAGTTTCGCGTCGGCGTGATGGTGCTGGCCACGGCCATCATCGCCGGCATCCTGATCGTGCTCTTTGGCGACCTGCCCTCGCTCGTGCAGGCCACGTATCCGCTCAAGATGAGCTTCGCCGACGCCCGTGGCGTGGCCGGGGGCACGCCTGTCCGCAAGAACGGCATCCTGGTCGGCCGCGTGACGAGCGTGATGCTCGACGAACGCGGTGGCGTGAGCGTGGTCGCCGAAGTCGACTCCTACGTGCCGATCTATAGGGACGAAGTGCCCCGGATCTCCAGCACCATCCTCGGCGACTCCGAGATCCAACTGGTGCCGGGGCACATCGTGCCGCCACGGCAGCGGCTGGAGAAGAACGAGGTGCTCGTGGGTGCCATCTCCCGAGATCCCATGGAGATGTTCACGACACTCGAGCCAAAACTCGGAGGCGCCCTCGATTCGCTCGCCCAGGCCAGCGAATCGGTGCAGAAGCTCTCGACCAACATGGATCGGATGTTCATGGGCGGAGACGACCGCTTCGAAAAGATGATGCGGAAGACGGAAGCCGCCCTCGACTCCTTCAATACCGCCATGAAGAACATCGACGACGTGATGGGTGATCCGGCGGCCCGCGAGGACATCAAGGACACGATCTCGGCCCTGCCCGAGGTGGTCGCCGACCTCCGCAAGACCGTGCAGGGCATCGGCACGACGGTCGACACGGCCGACCGCAACCTCCGCAATCTGGAGGGCCTGACCAGGCCACTCGGCGAACGCGGCGCCGCGATGGTGGCTCAGATCGACGTCACGATCGGCCGCCTCGACGCGACGCTCCAGCAGGCGGCGATGTTCACCAAGGCGTTGAACGAGTCGCAGGGCACCCTCGGCAAGCTCGTCCGCGACCCGCAGGTCTACAACGACTTGGCCCAGGCAGCAGCCAATGTCAACAAGCTCACGAAGGAGTTGCGACCGATCGTCGACGACGTCCGCGTCTTCACCGACAAGATCGCACGCCACCCCGAACAGCTGGGCGTCCGCGGCGCGATCGACCGCCGGCCGGGATTGAAGTAGGCGGGGAGCGACGCGAATCCCCCGGCTGACGCCGAGGGCTTGTAGAGAAGCCCTGAGCGTAAGCGACGGGATCTCCGCACTCCCGCGTTCACGCCCCCGCGGGCACCGTCGTGTTATTCTCGATGGTCCGCAGGTATTCGGCGATGTATTCGCCGTAGCGGGCCCTCACCTCCGCGGCCACGTGCTTGAAGCCGGGCACCCGACCGCGGCATGTCGCCGCGCCGCAGGTGCACTGGCTGCCGCCATGATCGAGTTCGTACTCGAACGTGTTGTAGTCGAAGGTGATCTCCTCGCCGGCCGCGATCGGCCGCAGCGCACGCACCTCGATCTCCCGGCTGGCCGGCCGGATCTGCACGCCACAGTTGGGCTCACAGCTGTGGTTCACGAGCACCATCACGCCATCGGGCAGGATGTGGGTGTCGACATCCACCTGCATCGAGTGACGCGACCGCTTAGGGGCCTGCT
>JBILKZ010000110.1:0-13521 GCA_044376405.1 Pirellulales bacterium | reverse complement strand
CGAAAAATCGAAACACTTACGCACAATCGAAAGAAAAAGCTGTTGTCGGGGCAGTTGACGGAAACCATAATTTGCTCCGCTGGATGGCGGGGCGATCCACGCAATCGATTCCATAAAAAGCAAGGGCGACAACCATGCGGGCCAATCTTATAAATCGATCTCACAATCGCACCGCGGCACCGCAAGCCGTCGCGGGCTTCACCCTCGTGGAACTCTTGGTGGTGATCGCGATCATCGGCACGCTCGTGGGCCTGCTTCTGCCGGCCGTGCAGGTGGCCCGCGAGGCGGCAAGGCGCAGCAGTTGCGTGAACAACCTCAAGCAGGTTTCGCTCGGCGTCATCAACTTCGCCGATGCCAAGCGATACCTGCCGAATAGCCAACAGAGTCTGCTCTACAACGGCTTTACAGGTCTTACCCTCGACGGCTGGTACCGCGGCTACATCCCGATCATTCTGCCGTTCATCGAGGAGGAGGCCGTCTTCAGTCGTGTCGAACCCTTCCGCGCAGCCAACGGACAATTAAGTAAGAACACAGTGGGCGGTATCGCGTCGCCATACACGGCGGTTATTCCCACGCTCCAGTGCCCCTCCGACCGGTTCGCCGGCAGGCGGCAAACTTACGGAGGCGGCGACGGCAAATACCCCACGAGTTACCGCTGCAATAGGGGCGATGTCAATCTCGCGAGCACCACATTGGCCCCGGGTGCGGAATACCCGACCCAAGTGATCAGGGCGCCTTTCGTGCAGGGCGTGATCGATTGGTCGAGCGCCCAAACGGCCGGTACGTCACGAAGGGTGGCGTTCAAGGACATCACCGACGGTACCTCGAAAACGGCGATGCTCGCGGAAGCCCCGATTGGGACCTGGGGCTTCGCGACCAGCGTATCCTCCGTGCCTGTCGGCACGAAAGCGGACCATTGGACCGCGGTAATGAGCCCCACGAGCAAGCCGGGCGTCTGCTGGGCCGCTTCGACCACGTCGACGCCCAACGCTAGCACGGGAGGCATGGAATGGGGCAGCGGGAACTTAACCGTTTATTATGGAATCATCCCGCCGAATGGTCCGACGTGCACCAACAGCAATGACACCTACGGGCAATTCGCTACGTACACGGCCGGCAGCTACCATTCCGGGGGCGCCAATCTGGCGTTCTGCGACGGCTCTGTGCGATTCGTCGCCGACTCGATCGACGCCGGCGACCAGACAAACGGCTCTGGATCCGGCCTCACGTACAAGGGGCAGTCGGTATGGAATGTGTGGGGCGCGATCCACACCATCAACGGCGGCGAAGTGAACGCGAATGCCGAATGAACCGTCAGATATCAGGGGCCGTCAGGCGTCGACGGCCGAATCCGTGATCAGCCCATTTTTGCGGAGGATGTTCCGCGCGAGCATGCACAATCACCTTTCTTTGCACCCGCTATCCGCCAACGCCGGCCGCAGAGTCGCTGCCTGCGTTGTTTTCCTTGGCATCGCGGTTCTGGCTGCGTGCGGCTGCGGTGGGGGATCTGGCGTGGAGTTTGTCGAGGGGATCGTGCTCTTCAATGGAGAGCCCCTTGATGATGCCGTCGTTGCGTTTTCGCCGCTCCAGCGCGGCCAAGGCCTGCCTGCCGTCGGCAAAACGAGGCCGGACGGAAAGTTCACGCTGACGGTCATCCCGCAGGGCAAACGCGGCAAGGGCACGGGCACGGCGAAAGGCGACTATCTCGTGTCGGTCAGCAAACAGCTCGTCGAATATCCCCCGCCGCCGCCCGGTGCCGTTCCCGACGCGATGGGCGTCATCAAGCCTCCACCCCCCAAGATCACCGACATCACGCCGCCCCGGTATGGCGATATCAAGACCTCGGGGCTCACGGTCTCGATCGTCGCCGGCAAAAACCAGCCGAAGCTCGAGCTGTCTTCCAACTGATTGCTGCCGCGCATCAGATATCGCGGTCCGCGGTTAAGTCTTCCTGAAGGGCTCCCGCCCTCCACCGCACCTTAGGAAGACAACCATGCGCTCGCATCGCCCGGCGGCATCCGCCGCCACGGATTCTCTTTTCCGCACCATCCGCGCCGCAGCGCGAGTGGCAGCGGCCGCTCTCGTCGCCGTCGCCGCAGCGACCACCTTCGCCGCTGGCAACTCCAACAGCGCGTTCGTGCACCGCGAGATCAACATGTTTCCCGCCCCGGCCGCGGCCGCCAACGGAACGCTCACCATCGACGGCGACACGAGCGACTGGAAGCCGGAGGCCTTCGTCACCCTCTGCGCCGATCCACAGATGCTCGACCTCTACACGATGAAGATTGCGTTCGCCTGGGACGATGCGGGAATGCTCGTGGCCGCCCGCGTCAAGGATCCATCGCCGTTGGTCAACCATCAGGATCCGGCCGTCAGCCCCGACAAGGCCTGGGAAGGCGACGCCCTCCAGTTGCGATTCGTCACCGACCCCGACTTTCCGCGGCCCATGCCCACGCAAAAGCGCGATAGCGATGCCGTCGTGCATTTCACGAGCTGGTTTTTCACCGACAAGCAGCAGCCCTGCCTGTTCGTGCAGCGAGGCATGTCGTACCGCGATCCGCAGGTCCTCTCCGGTGCCGCCAGCGGCATGCACTACCGCGAGATCGAGGGCGGCTATGCCTTCGAAGGGCGGATCCCGTGGACGGTTTTCAAGAAGAAGCCCGTGGCCGGAACCGCATGGCGGTGCACGCTGCAGCCGCTCTGGGGAGACGCCCGCGGCAGCATCGTCCACAACTTCTTCGACGTGATCACGGCGGCCGGCTTCCATTTCCAGACACCGGACGCCTGGGGCAGCCTCAACGTGATCGCTCCCGACAAGGCGGCCGCGACGCTGGCGGCGCAGACGGCGAGCGAGGCTGCGCTCTATGCCACGAAGTCGGCGCAGGGCGGGTTTGTCATCGACGTCAGCTACGACAATCCGGCCGCCGGCTACGTGAGCATGGCCATCTGCAATGCCAAGGGCCAGATCGTGCGGACGCTCCTCGCCAAGGAAAAACGCGACGCGGGCAAGCAGCTCGAGAAATGGAACGGCCTCGACGATGACGGCAAGCCGGCTCCTGCCGGCCCCTATCGCCTGCGGGCCCTCACCCATCAGGGAATCACGCCCCGTTTCGTGGCCAGCGTGCACAATAGCGGCACGCCGCCCTGGCGCACCGCCGACGACACGGGCGGATGGGGCGCCGATCACGGCGTGCCCGTCGATGCCAAGGCGGATGCCGAGGGCAACGTCTACCTGCTCTGGCACATTGCCGAAGGCGGATCTGCCGTGATCAAGGTGGGGCCCGACGGGAAAAAGCTCTGGGGTAACCCCGGCGGCTGGATGAAGGAGATCGGGCTCTGCTACACGGCGCTCGCGGTCGAGGGCGGCGTCGTCTATGTCGCCAAGAGCGGCTACGGGAGCTGGGAGCGCGAAAAGAAAGACCGTGCCGAATACAACGACGGTATCATCGCCTTCGACGCGGCCACCGGCAAGCGCATCAACATCGACGGCAAGGGCATCCAGATCCTCAGCACCTGGAAGCCCGAAATCTCTTTCCGTGTCGACGAACTGGGCACGCGGAAGGAAAGGCTGCACGCCGGCCTCTTTCCTAGCGCGACGCTCGAAGATTCGGGCGACATCGCCAACCTGGTGGCGATGGCGTTCGACAAAGATTCGCTCTTCGTGTCGCTGTATTTTGAGAACAAGGTCGCCGTGTTCGACAAGAAGACCTTTGCGCGGAAGTCGACCATCGACGTGCCCGCGCCGGCGGGGCTGGCCCACGATGCGGCCCGCGGGATCGTGTATTGCGTGAGCGGCAACGACATCGCGGTGCTCCGCGACGGCAAGGTCGCGGCCACGCCTGTGAGGGGCCTGGATGTTCCCACCGGTCTGGCCGTGGACACGGACGGCAACCTACTTGTCGCCCTCCGCGGCCGGCAGATGGAGGTCCGCCGCTATTCGCCCGACGGCAAACTGCTCGGCACGATCGGGAAGCCCGGTGGTCGGCCCTGGGTCGGCAGGTTCGAGCCGGAGGGGATGCTCATGCCCGCGGGCCTGACGGTGACACCGCAGGGAAAGGTGTGGGTCGCCGAGGCCGACAACAGCCCGAAACGCGTGAGCGTGTGGAACGCATCCACCGGGAAGCTCGATCGTGATTATTTCGGGCCCTCGGCCTACGCGGTGATGATGGCGGCCGACCCGGAGAAGCAGGACGAGATGTATGCCCACAACTGCCGGTTCGTCGTGGACTACGAGACCGGGAAGTGGAAGGTCGACAGCACCGTCTACCGCAACCACTGGCTGGGGGAAACGCTCGAATCCTACGGCTACTCCAACGGCTTCACCTGGCGGATGAGTTCATACAAGGGCAGAAAACTCGCCTACAACGGCCGGTGCGGCCTCTTCTACCAGGATGAGGACGGCACGATGAAGCCGTTCCAATACGACGGATCGTGGCTCGCCCCGCTGCCGAAGGCAGACGATCCCGCGCTCATGGAACACGCCGGCCCGGCCAACACCGTCTGGCGCGATGCCAACGGCAACGCCCTGCCTGAAAAGGAGGAGATGACGTTTGCCAAGGGCCGCAACATCAGCAACGCGAACATCGGCGCCTTCGGAGGCGACATGTATCCCGGCGGGGCGTTCATCCTCGGCAAATACAACTCGCCCGATCGCTACCTTTTCCGGCCCACGGCGGCCGACGACCTCGGCCTGCCGCTCTATCCCGCGCCGAACGACGCCGAGCCGATCTTTCGATCCAACGGGGAGATGGCCCAGTTGGGCTTCCAGCAGATGATCTACCCGTCGTTCGCGCCTGACTCAGGCGACTACCAAATCTTCTATGGCATCGCCGGAAAAAGCGACAAGGGGCCGCTGGCGGGCGTCTACCGGTTTGACCGTGACGGCACCATCCAGTGGCGGTATGCCCGCGTGGCCCTCGGATTCGGGCTGACCGCGCCGCTCACCAGCACCGGCGACATCTTCGGCGCCCTCCGGATCGTCGGCCACGCGCAGCTGCCGGATGAGAACGGCGGCGAGATCATCGGCATCGGCAGCTACCGGGGATATTTCGTCCTCCTGAACAAGGACGGCATGTTCATCGACCAGATCGGCCACGACAACGGCCGCGGGCCGACGCCCGATTTCGACACGAACTTCGTCGAGAACTTCTCCGGCTATCTCTTCCGCCACGCGAAGAGCGGCAAGCTCTTCCTCTGCTGCGGCGACTCCGACGGACGAATCCTCGAACTTCAGGGCTGGAACAGCATCCGTCCGTTCGACGCCGGCTCGCTCACGGTGACGCCCAAGCAGGTGGAAGACGCGCTCCTGGCGTCGCAGGCCGCCGCGGGCGGCGACGGCCCGGAGCCGGTGCGTGTCGCCGTGATGTCGCCGTCTCCACGCAATGGCGTCGTCGACTGGAAGAACGCCAAGTGGGCCACGATTCAGATTGATGAAACCCGCGCCGCCAAGGCGGCCCTCGCCTACGACAAGGACAAGCTCTACGCGTGTGTTCAGGTCGAGGACGTCACCCCCTGGAAGAACACGATGCAGGAGTGGCAGCGGCTCTTCAAGACCGGCGACGCGGTCGATATCCAGCTTGGCGGAATGAACCCCGCCAAGGGCCAGCAGAAACGCGGACAACTCAAGGGCGACGTCCGTATCTTCCTGGCGCCCTCGCAGGCCACCGGCCAGGCGACGGTGGTGGCGATGTGGAACCAGGTGCCCGATGGCATGGCCAAGCAGGAATACACCTACGTGTCACCCACCGGCGAGGAGAAGTTTGAGCGCATTGCCCTGCTCGAAGGGATCGACACCCATGTCAGCATCGACGGGAAGGGCTACGTGGTGACGGCGGCGATTCCCTGGAAGGATCTGGGCCGGGCGGCGCCCGAGCCGGGCACGCTGCTGCAGGGGGACATCGGCGTGCTCAGCAGCGACGCCGGCGGCAACCGCACCGCCCTGCGGAGCTATCGGTTCAACAAAGACACCTCGATCACGTTCGACATCCCCAACGAAGTGCGGGTGGTGCCCGCGAACTGGGGCGTGCTCCTGTTCGGGAAGGAAGGCGACAAATGATGCGACCCACGACGCAGCCCGTGCTGCGGGGGGCCGTGTGGATGCTCGCGATCTGCCTGGCCGGAACGACGGCATCCGCCCTCGACCTAACCTATGCAGGCGCGGTGGGCAACAGCGGCGAAGCGGGCATGGGACTCGTGCTGTCGCCCATCGCCAAGAGCGGAGGCGGGGTGACGCTCGACGCGCAGGACCGCATCTTCTGTTCGGGCGGCGATCGGATCCTCGTCCTCAACCGCGACGGCCGACGGCTTTGGGAATACCGACTCCCGAAGCCGGGCTGGGTGCTGGGCGGTGAAGGCTTCGCGGTCGTCGATGGTTCGCTCTTCTTTCTGGCCGGCGAGCCGTTGCCACTGGCCGGTCACAATGCCGGCAAGCGGGGCGACTCCCGGGAGGTCGTGCCCAATCTCTGCCGCGTGAAGATGCTCCCGGAGCAGGAGGCCGAGGTCCTGATCCCGGCGGAAAAGCTCCCGTGGAAAAGCGGACTCCTCACGCTGTCCTCGCGCGGACAGGAGCTTTTCCTGGGCGGGGCCCTGCCCAGCTCGGGCTACACGGTCCACCGCGTGTCGCCCGAGGCGGCGTTGTCGCCGCTCTTCAGCGTGCAAGCCGCCGGTTTTTTCTCCGTGGATGAGCGGGGCGATTTTCATCTTGGAAGTGGTGAGCAGGTGATCAAGGTCGATGCCTCGGGCAATCCCGTCGCCGACTTCCGGCAGACCGTTCCTCCAAAACTGGGCGCCACCGCGACGTCGCTCCGTGGTCAGGTGCTCCTTACGCAGGGAGCGATCTGGGACGGTGGCGCCTACGGCTATCTCGCCCGCATGGATCGACAGTATCGGGGGTATCCGGGCTTCGTCACCAGCCGTGAACTGCCGCTCGATCACTTCACGCAGGTCGTCGATCTGCCCGGCCGGCCAGATCATTACTACCTCATGAGCAGCGACGCGCTCTATGAGGCCGCGGTGCAAGAAGGAAAGCTGCAGTTGCTGCGACGGTTTGGCTCGCTCCCCGATGCCACGGCGCTCGTGCTGACCCGCCAGGGATACGTTGGTATCGGGAACCAGGGCATCGGGATGATGTGGTTCAATTTCGACAGCCGCGATGCGGCCGCCGCGCCGATGAAGACCGACTGGGTGCCGCTCGGGCAGGGCTGGTATGACGGCGGCAATGCGATGTTTTTCTATCGCAAATGGAGCAACAAGGCGCTGCTCACCCGCCACCGGGCCGAACCGCTCCTGGACCTTGAATCGTTCGAATACCCAGCCACCGACGGCGAGGTCCATCCCTTGGCGGCAACCCGTGTCGGCCCGCACGTCTTCGCGATCGAAAAGGATGGCGAGACGCGGCCGCGGATCCTCCCCGGCGAAACGCCGGTGATAGGCGGCATGGCACGGCCCCAGGTCCTGCTGCGGGCCGCCCACAACACGATGACTCGCTTTGCAACCGTGGGGCCGATCGCCGATTGGCTGCCCGGCCCTGCTGATTCCCTGGCCAACATCTCCGGCAAGGCATTGCTCGTGGCAGGGGCCGGCAAGATCGTGGCGCTCGAGCCAGATGCGCAGGGCAAGCCCGCACGGCTGTGGGAATTGTCCGGCCCGCCCGGCAGCCCGTTTGGCGACGAACTGTATGTGGCGACCTCCGGCAGGCTGTTGCTTGTGGCCGACAGTGCGCGGCACCGCGTGACGCTCTTCCAGTTGGCCGAGAATCCGGACGAGCCACCGACCTACGAAGCCCAGTACGGAAGCACTGACGAGCCGGGCACCGAGGGCGACCGTCTGAACCACCCGATGCTCGTGAGCGTGGAGGGTTCGAAGGCCGTAATCTTCGACTCCGTCAACCAGCGTGTGCTCAAGCTGCGTGTCGAGTAGGGCAAACCAAAACGCGGCTCGAATTGTTCACGGCTGACCACGTCGGGAGACAGTCGAAACTGGCTGGCGGGGCCGATCGTGGTCAGCCCCAGCGACGTTCGTGTAGGTCGCGCCACGGAAGAACTTCGATGCTCGACCGTTTCTGCGCTGTGTCGCCGCCATAGACCACGAACGCTCCGCACGGCTGCGCCTGCTCGAGCACGGTGCGGACCCGGTCGAGGCCATCGCACAGCCCGGGGCCGGCCGTGCCCGCGGCCTTGGCCTCAACGAGCGACAGGCGGCCGGGCTGCTCGACGACGAGGTCGGCCTCGACGCCATTCTGGTCGCGATAGTGGTACATGCCGCCGGATTCGCCGGCATTCATGCGGTGCTTGAGGATCTCGGAAACGACCCAGGTCTCAAACAGCGGGCCGCGCAAGGGGTGGCTGCGGAGCTGGTCTACGGTGCGGATCCCCAGCAGACGGCAGGCCAGGCCGGTGTCATAAAAATGCAGTTTGGGCATCTTCACCAGCCGCTTGCGGATGTTGCGACTGAACGCCGGCAACCGGAAAGCCACGAAGCTGGCTTCGAGCACGCTGAACCAAGCTTTCGCGGTGGGCTGGGCGATACCGCAATCGTTGCTCACCTGCGAAAGGTTGAGCAATTGCGAGGTGCGGCCCGCGCAGAGTTCAACGAATCGCTGGAACGTCGCCAAGTTGCCCACGTTGGTGATCAGGCGAACGTCACGCTCGATGTAGGTCGCGATGTATGAACCGAGCCATTCGTAGGCATCCAGTTTCCGATCGAAGATGCGGGGGTAGCCACCGGCGAGAATCGCCTCGTCGACCGACTGCGGATGCCTGCGGAACCGCAGGATCTCACTACGTGCCAGTGGCAGCAGGTGGAGCACCGCCGTGCGACCGGCAAGAGACTGGCTGACCGATTGGAGTAGCGAGAGGTTGTGAGAGCCGGTGAGCACCCAGCGGCCGGGCCGCGGATCTTCGTCGATCAGCGACTGGATATACGACGCGAGTTCCGGAGCCCGCTGGATTTCGTCCAGGATCGCCCCGCGGGAAAATTGGGCGAGAAAGCCGCGGGGGTCCTCGCTGGCGAAACTGCGAACATCCGGGGCCTCGAGGTTGGCGTAGGCATGCTTGGGAAACACGGCGCGGCAGAGCGTCGACTTGCCGCTTTGCCGCGGCCCGGTGAGGGTCACGGCGGGGAATTGCCGGGCGAGCTTACGGAGCCGCGGTGCGAGGTCGCGATCGATCATGACAGCTGGATCCCCAGATCGCGTTTTAGGACAAATCAAGATCTGATTTTGATTTATCTTACAACGATCAGGTGAGGTCCGTCCAGCGTTGCTGTGGGTGGGCGTCTTCAGTAGGCACCATAATCGGCTCCCGTCCCCGATTATGGTTTCGCCCTGCGTTGACGGCCCATAAATACGGGAATATGCTTTCCCGTATGAAAACAACGGTCGATATTCCGGACGAACTCTTTGTAGCCGCCAAAAAGCGGGCCGCGGAGCTGCGGCAGCCTCTGCGGGAACTCATCGAGAGGGGGCTGCGGGCCGAATTAAGGCGTGCCGCCACCACGGCGGGCAGGCCGAAACCCGCCAAGCTGACGTGGGTGACAGTCGACGGCGGGCTGCCGCCCGGCGTGGATATCGCTGATCGGGCCGCCATGCATGACTGGCTGAGCCGGCAGCGATGATCGCGATCGACACCAACCTGCTCATCTATGCCCATCGCTCCGGCACCGGGGAGCATCTGGCCGCCCGTGCGGCGATCGAGGCAGCCTGCAGCACACGGGGCGGGTTTGCGATCACGCTCCCGAGCGTCTCTGAATTTTTCAGCATCGTGACCCATCCCGCAGCAGGCGGGAGGCCCTCGTCGCCCGAGGAAGCGGCGGGCTTTCTTCACGCCCTCGAACAAGGCGGCATGACCGTGCTCTGTCCGGGACCTGCGTTTGCCACCCGGTTGGTCCAGACCGCCATCGATCTGGGGGTGAGCGGCCCCCGGGTGTTCGATCTTCAGATCGGCTTGTGCGCACTCGACGGCGGCGCCACCGAGCTCTGGACCCACGATCGTCGCTTCGTGAAGATTCCGGGCCTGATCATCCGCGATCCGCTCGACTGAACGCGTCGGGAAACAGTTGAAATCGGCTCCCGTCCCCGATTTCCCTGACCAAATTCTCCGCTCATGATTGCAGCGCGTCACCCCACCGGCTTCCGCCGGGGGCTTTTGGAGAACGTGCGATCCCTCCCCGAAAGCCCCTCGCGGAAGCGAGGGGATGACGCGATCCATCACCATTCATGAGGTGTGGTGCCAGCCGCCAAAAATAGGCTGCTGGCTGCCCCTTTTCCGAGGGCGAGCGTTGGATTTTGGCTCCGGCGGCTAAGTAACCCTGCGGGACCTCGGCTCCGAGGTCCAACGGCCCGGTTTCCCGCCATGCGAATCCTCATGAAAATCGTCGCGGCCCCCAGCTACGCGGCCCTCGGCCGCGCAATCGTCTGCCTTGCGGCCTGGCTCCTTCCGCTGGCTGCCCTGCAGGCCGAGATGCCCGCCTTCCGGCACGAGCGTCTCAACATCTTTCCCGCCGCGGCCGTGGCGGCGCCGGGCCGCACGATCGCCGTCGATGGCGACCTCGCCGACTGGAATCCCGCCGCCTTCGTGACGATGGCCGCGGACCTCGACAACAAGCCGCGGTATGCGATGCAGGTGGCTGCCGCCTATGACGACCAGGAGATCTTGCTGGCGGTGCGATTCACCGACGACACCCCGCTCGTCAACCGCGTCGATCCCATCGGCCAGCCCGACAAGGGCTGGGCGGGCGACTCGTTTCAGATCCGCTTCATCACCGATCCGCGGATCGGCACGGGCGTGCTCCGCACCGACATCCAAAACGATCCGGAGAAGAACAGCCGCGTCGTCCACATGACGCTCTGGCAAAACTCCGACGCGAAACTGCCGGCCGCCCACGTCGCCTACGGCTGGGACTTCAAGGATCAGCAGGTGCTCACCGGCAACGATAGCCTGTTTCGGTTTGCGCCCGCCGAGGGCGGCTCTGCGATGGAAGGGCGGATTCCCTGGAAGCTCCTGCACGTGGCTGCGCCGCCGCAGCCGGGCACCGACTGGGTGATGACGCTGCAAGGCAACTGGTCGGGCGGCGGCGTCAACGACCTGGGCCACAGTTTCTACGACTTGGTCTGCGCCGCCGGGTTTCCCTATCAGACCAATGCCAACTGGGGCCGCGGGCATTTTGTCGAGCCGGGGTCGGTGGCCGCGACGCTCGCAAAGCAGCAGGCGGACGAACAGAAGCTCTGGGCGGCGCCGGTCGCCGCCGCGCCGGCGGTGAGCATTCCGCTCCGCTACACGAACCCCGCCAAGGGCTATGTGAGCCTCGCCATCACGGCCGCGGGGCCAGCGTCCGGACAAGCTGGAAGGCCCGACGGCCAGACCGTCCGCACCTTGCTGGCGCGGGCCGAACGGCCGGCCGGCGAGCAGACGGAGATCTGGGACGGCCTCGACGACGACGGACAGCCGGTGCCCCCCGGCAGCTACGCGATCCGGGCCCTCACCCACTCAGGGCTCGCGCCGCGCTTCGTCGCGAGCGTGCACAACAGCGGCACGCCCCCATGGACGACGGAAGACGGCAGCGGCAGCATGAGCGGCGACCACGGCAATCCGGTGAGCGCCGCGGCGGACGAACAGGGCAACGTCTACCTGCTCTGGACCGTGAACGAACTGGGCAGCGGCATCCAGTGCATGAACCCCGAGGGCCGCAAGACCTGGGGCGGCTATCTCGACTGGGGCGTGTTCGACGGCATCAACACGGCGTTGGCCTACGACGCCGCCGCGGGCGTGGTCTATGTGGCGATGGACGGCGGCAATAACAAGCCCGACCAGCCCAACCGCGGCGGCATCTACGCGTTTAACACCAAGACCGGCCGCCGGGCGAGCCTCTGCGGCGGCAAAGACAAGCTGCTCGTCACGGAGTGGCCGAAGGAACGCGCCAAGGAGGGATCGTCGCATGCCACGCACGGCCGCGCGAGGATGGAGGCGGGCGATTTCGGCCCGGCCGATCTCGGCGCGAATCTCGTGGCGCTGGCCGTCGGCGGTGATGCGATCTATGGATCGCTCTATCGGGAGGACAAGATCGTCGCGATCGACAAGGCCACCGGCAGGATCACCGAGTCGTATGCCGTGCCGAAGCCGGCCGGGCTCGCGTTCGATGCGAACACAAAAACGCTCTTCGCGGTCAGCGGCGACGGGATCGTGAAGCTCGACATGGCTGCAAAGCCGCCAGTGCCGCAGCCATTTGCCCGCGACCTCGGGCATCCCTTCGGCCTCGCGCTCGACAAGGCCGGCAACCTCTGCGTGAGCGTCCGCGGCAAGCGGATGCAGGTGCTCGTCTTGTCGCCCGACGGCAAGGAAAAGAGCCGCATCGGCAAGGATGGTGGCCGCCCGTGGCTCGGTAGGTACGACGCCACCGGCATGCTCCTGCCCGCCGGCATCGCCGTGGATACGGCCGGCCGCCTCTGGGTGATGGAACACGACGCCACGCCCAAGCGGGTGAGCGTGTGGAACGCCGCCGACGGGAGTTTCGTTCGCGAGTATTTCGGCAACACGGCTTATTCGCCGATGCTGGCGTCAGATCCCGAGAAACCTGAAGAGGTCTACATCCACAACACCCGGTTCATCGTCGATTACGACAAGGGAACCGTGACGCCCGACGCGACCGTCTACCGACAGGGCTGGACCGACTCGGCGTTGCCTGGCCCCGGCGGTGTCTACCTGGGCTTCATGGGCAACACGTTCCAGCTGGCGACGATCGTTGGAAAGAAGTTCGCCACCGACGGTGGCGGCGGGCTCTATGCCGTGGGCCGCGACGAGTTTCTGCCCGCGATCTCCCTCGACGACCGCGGCAGGCGGATGCGGGGCTACGGCATGCACGACCTCTTTCCCGGCGGGGCGATGCTGCTCGGCGGACGGCTTTACCGGCCGACCGGCCTTTCGCCCGAAGGCATCCCCGTCTATCCGAAGCCTGACGAGGCGTTAGAAATCAAGTGCGATGCGCTCAAGGGCTATCACCGGATCGACACGGTGCCCGCGTTGCAAAGTGACTTCAAGGAGTTTTACACGCTTGCCTCTGAAAAGTATGACGGCAAGACCCGCGACGGCGTCGGCAAGCAGGGGCTCTACAAGTTTGTGAACGGTGGCGATGTGCTCTGGCGCTACAGCCGCGTGGCGATCGACTTCGCCACCAAGTCGATGCCGGCGCGGAGCGGCGACCTCTTCGGCGCGCTCCGCGTGGCCGGTCAGGCTGCCCTGCCCGAGAAGAACGGCGGCGAGATCGTGGCCGTCAGCAGCTATTGGGGCTACTACTCGTTCGTCAGCGGCGACGGCCTGTTTCTCGGCGACGTCGGCCAAGACATGCGGCGCGGTCCGAAACCGTCGCATGAGCAGACCTACGTGGAAAACTTCTCCGGGTATTTTTTCCGCCATCCGAAGACTGGAAAACTCTATCTCTTCGGCGGCGACATCGACGGCCGGATCTGGGAGATCGCCGGCTGGGAGAGCATTCAGCGGATCGCCCCGACGCCCGTGATGGTGACGGACG
>JBILKZ010000109.1:0-13641 GCA_044376405.1 Pirellulales bacterium | reverse complement strand
GTGGCCGGCAGTTGGTCGCTGCGACCGCGACTGTTGGCCGCGGTCGCGGCCGCCGCCGGCATGGCCGCGGCCGCCGGCATGGTGCCGGGCCTGCCCCCCAGTCGGTCTCTCTGGCTCGTCGCGATCGCTGCCGCGGTCGTCGTCGCGGTGTTCGCGGTCGACCGCCGCGAGCGGACGGTGAGTCTCGCCCTCGTGTTGCTGGCCGCCTTCTGGATGATCGAACAGGAGCGGCAGGTGCTGTACCGGACGCGGACGTTCTTCGGGGTCCTGCGGGTGGAATCGAGCAACAACGGCCCCTCGCGGGAACTTGTGCACGGCACGATCCGGCACGGCGTCCAACTCGTCTCCAGTGACCCCGACCGCCGGCGGATTCCGCTCGCCTACTACCACCCCACCGGTCCGCTCGGCAGCATCTTCGCGGCGCTCGAGCAGTCCGCCTCGCCCGGCCGCGTCGGCGTCGCTGGGCTGGGCGTGGGCACGGTGGCCTCTTATGCGCAGCCGGGCCAGGAATTCGTGTTCTTCGAAATCGACCCCGCGGTCGTCGCCATCGCCCGCAACCCAAAATGGTTCAGCTATCTGGCGGACACCGCGAGCCGGTGCCGGATTGTCGTGGACGACGCGCGAATCGCAGTGGCGCAGGAACCCGACGAGGCGTTCGACCTGCTGGTGATCGACGCGTTCACGGGAGATTCCGTGCCGACCCATCTCCTCACCCGCGAGGCGATGGATCTCTACGGCCGCAAGCTCACCGCCGAGGGCATCCTGGCGGTGCATATTTCCAACCGCTATCTCGACTTCGCCCCGATCGTCGCGGCACTGGCTGCCGAAGGGGGCTGGATGGCTCTCGACGGTGCCGACCGCGACGTCCCGGAGGATTTTGCCCGACTTGCCTCACGATGGATCGCACTCACTCGATCCCTTGACATCGCGAAGCGCGTCTACAGCACCCCGACGAGCCCGCGGTGGCAGTGGCAACCGTTGCTGCCGGGCCCAAGAGCGCCGGTCTGGACCGACGACCGCACGTCCGTCATGGAGGCGCTGTTTCCCGCGACGACAGTATCTGCTCCGCCGCTGTGATGCCTGGACCGGTCCGACGCACGAGAAGCCAGACCGCCACTCGCTCGCCACCAGCCGCTGTCGCGTTGCTTGAGTCCTTTCGCCAGTTGCACTGGGTCGCTCAACGTGAGCCCGATCTGATTGTCGAATGATTTCGGGGGAACCATGCCGGAAATGGAATATCCGGCAATGCAATAGAGTGACGCGGGAACCGGGTCAGCGCCGTCGCACGCATGCGGACCTCGTTGATTGAAGCGGCCGATCGGGTAGATGGCCGCCTGGCTGACCCCGGCCGGGCTGTTCCACCGCCAGTGGGCGTCACTCCGGACGCCGCCGCAGGGGCACCGGCGGCGGCTCGGTCTCAGGCGGAGTTGCTGGAAGATGCGTGCAATCCGCCGATCCATGAGAAATTGATGAGTGACCGGCGTTCCGGCCGAAGTGGATGCTCGACGGCTGTATCATAGAGGTCGCGTCGGCCGTTGACGCCCGTCTCGCCCGCGTCGAATCGGCTGACGATGCACCGCCGGGAGACCGGCGCATGCCGCCTGAGCCGATTCCTCGCCCCGCCTTCGAGGACCCCATGGTTGACCGCCGCACTGTTGTGCCCATGCATCTGCTGCCTCGTGCCAGGCACTGGGGGCGTCGCCGCGGTTTCACGCTCGTCGAGCTGTTGGTCGTGATCGCGATCATCGCCATCCTTATAGGCACACTCTCGCCTGCCCTGCAGGTGGTGCGGGAGTCTGCCCGCAGGACGTCGTGTGCCAATAATCTGCGGCAGATTGCTTTGGGTATGACCATATATGACGATGCAAAGAAGCAGCTGCCGGGGTGGCGCAACGTCCTCGACACCTACACCAAGGTGCGAATCTCGACCGATCCGAAGGCAGCATGTGTCTCCTGGACCGTGCCGATCCTGCCGCACATCGAGAGCAAGCCAATCTATGACTGGTATGCCTCGTACACGACCGCCGCCGCTTCTTCCGCCGACAACCCGTCGACGAAAAAGATTTCAACCTATGCCTGTGCCTCGCGGGGCGACGTGACCACGACATCACCGCTCTCCTATGCAGTCAATGCCGGTAACGGCGGCGAGGAACTGGATGAAGCATCCACGCCCGCCTCCCAGTTCGAGGCTGATGGCGTGTTCGCCGATGCGGTTGGGAATATCTCTGGCGAGCCGATGTTTGACTCCAGCCGCCCGACGTACAAGCCGACCGTCGTGAGCCTGAGGAAGGTCGCCCTTGACGGGGCCAGCTACACGCTGCTGCTCACGGAACGTTCCGGTCCGAACGCGTCAAAGGACATTTCCTGGTCCGCCAATCCGGTTCTCGTCAGGGCGAACGTCGGCGCCCGAGTCGAGAACCATTCGGTCCTCCATCCGCTGGAGATCGGCGTCGGGTCGAGAACTGACCTGCAGTTGATCAACCCCACGGCAGATACCTGCCCGCTCCCGAATCCGCCGTTGGTGGGCGCCAACGGCGACGACTGGAAAGAGCGGTATCCCTCCTCCCGTCACCCCGGCGCAGTCAACGTGGCCTTCTGCGATGGCCGGACACGCGTGGTGCGAAACGGCATCGATCCCTGGGTCTACTGCCAGCTGCTCTCCTCCAACGGCAAGGCGGTCTCGCCGCGGGTGGCGGATTGGCAGAAATCGGTGAATGCGTCCGGCACCCTGTCGCCGTACGATCTCAACCCGGCCGACCTGGTGCGATAGCCTCGCTTGCCCTGCTGGAGGCAGCATCCCACCCAGCCCCGGCGGCGGCTGTGCAAAATCTCATGCAGGCTGTGCAAATCTTCATGGACGGGGTTGAAAGACTGTGAAATAGTAAGGGTTTTCTGGCACGCCCTGCATGGAGAATCCGCCCACATGACCGCCACCGCCCGCCCGGCTCGGACCATCCGCACGGCCATCGTCGGCCTCGGCTTCGGGGCCGAGTTCATCCCCATCCACCAGCGGCACCCCCACGCGGAACTCGTCGCGATCTGCCAGCGGTCGCGGGACAAGCTCGACCAGGTCGGCAAGGCCTATGGCGTCGAGCGGCGGTACCAGGACTACGCCGACCTCCTCAAGGACAGCCAGATCGACGCCGTCCACATCAATTCGCCGATCCCCGACCATGCCGCGATGACGCTCGCGGCGCTCGAGGCAGGCAAGCATGTGATGTGCACCGTGCCGATGGCCACGAGCGTGGAAGACTGCAAGAAAATCGTCGACCTCGCCGCGAAGACGGGGCTCAAGTACATGATGGCCGAGACGGTCGTCTACGCGAGGGAGTTTCTCTTTATCAAACAGATGGCCGACCGGGGTGACCTCGGGAAAATTCAGTTCGTGCAGGCCAGCCACCAGCAGGACATGGATGGCTGGCCGAACTACTGGCCCGGCCTGCCCCCGATGCACTACGCCACGCACTGTGTCGGACCCTGCCTGGCCCTCGAGCGGAAGGACGCCGAAGAGGTGAGCTGTTTTGGATCGGGGAGAATCCGCGAAGAACTCATCAAGCACTACGGCTCGCCGTTTGCCATCGAGAGCGCCCACGTGAAACTCCGTGACAGCGACGTCGTGGCCCGTGTGATCCGCTCACTCTTCGACACGGCCCGTCAGTATCGCGAGAGTTTTGATGTGTATGGCTCGAAGGCAAGCTTCGAGTGGCAGCTCTGCGAAAACGAGGAGCCGGTGATTCACACGGCGAAGAAGCCGGAGCCCGAGATCCCGAAGCGTGTGTCGGTGCCCGACTTCGCCCATCTGCTGCCAGAGCCGATTCAGCGGTTCACGACCGGCGGCGTCTACGATGCCGATGACCACCAGCACCTCTCCTTCACGCAAGGCGGCGGCCACGGTGGCAGCCATCCGCACCTCGTGCACGAGTTCGTGACGGCGCTTGTCGAGGGCCGCGACCCCTATCCCAATGCGAAGCAGAGCGCCAACTGGACCTGCACCGGCATCCTCGCGCATGAGTCGGCCATGAAGGGGGGCACGATCATGAAGCTGCCTGAGTGGAGTTTTTCGTCGTAGCGGCTCTTCAGCCAGCCGTCCGCCTCAAGCCATCCACCCCCTTTCGTCACGGAGCCTGCCCATGCACCGCCCTGTCCGTTTGCTCCTCGCCGGGTTCCTGGCCGTGGTGTCGGCGGTGGCCGTTGCCGCCGAGCCTCCAGTCAGGGTTTTATTTCTGGGCGACAACGGCCACCATCAGCCTGTCGAGCGGTTTGCGCAGCTCGAGCCCGTGCTCGCCGCGCGGGGCATCGAACTCGTCTATACCGACCGCATCGGTGATATCACGCCGCAGGCACTCGCCGCCTACGACACGCTGGCGGTCTATGCCAATATCGACACCCTGCCTCCGGCGGCCGAGGCGACGATCCTCGATTTCGTCAGGAATGGCAAGGGGCTCGTGCCGCTGCACTGCGCGAGTTTTTGTTTCCGCAATTCGCCCGCCTGGATCGACCTCGTCGGGGCGCAGTTTCAGAAGCACGGCACCGGTGAGTTTCGCACGGTGAACGTCGCGCCGGATCATCCGGTGATGAAGGGGTTTGGCGGCTTCACAAGCTGGGACGAGACCTACGTCCACACGAAGCACAACGACCGTGGCCGCACCGTGCTCGAGGAGCGTGTTGAAGGCGACCAGCGCGAGCCGTGGACCTGGGTCCGCACTGAGGGGAAGGGCCGCGTCTTCTACACGGCCTGGGGCCACGACCAGCGGACCTGGAGCCATCCGGGGTTTCACAACCTCGTCGAACGTGGCCTCCGCTTCGCGGCCGGCCGCGATCCCGCGACGGCCGGCGGGTATGTCGACCACCCCGTGATGACGCAGCCACCGGCGGGCCTAAAAGCCTTCGAGTACGAGCCGGCGAAGGTGGCCTTCTATTCCCCGCCCGGCCACGATCCCACGAAGAAGAACGAGCCACTCTCGCAGATGCAGAAGCCGCTCGACCCCGAGGAGTCGCGGCAGCACGCGATCACGCCCGAGGGTTTTCGGGTGAAGCTCTTTGCGTCGGAACCGCTCCTCCAGGGCAAGCCGTTGGCGCAGGCCTTCGATGCCGACGGCACGCTCTATGTCGCGGAGAGCGTCGACTATCCCAACGATCTGGTCGAGCCGCCGAAGGAAGATCCGAATGCCCCGATCGACGGCCATGATCGCATCGTGCGGCTACTCGATACCGACGGCGATGGGACAGCCGACACGCGGCAGGTGTTCGCCGAGAAACTTTCCGTGCCGACGAGCCTGCTGGACCATGACGGTGGCCTCATCGTCGTGCAGGCGCCGCTCACGCTCTATCTCAAGGACACCGACGGCGACGGCAAGGCCGACGTTCGAAAGGTGCTGTTCAGTGGCTGGGGCACTGGCGATACACACGCGGGCCCGAGCAATCTCACCTGGGGCCTCGATGGCTGGGTGTATGGCATCGTGGGGTATTCCGGATTCAAGGGCACCGTCGGCGGCGAAGCCATCAGTTTTCCGATGGGTTTTTTCCGGTTTCTCCCCGACGGTTCGAAGCTTGAATATCTCCGCAGCACGAACAACAACTCGTGGGGATTCGGCTTCAGCGAGGAGGGACTCGTCTTCGGCTCGACGGCCAACGGCAATCCGAGCGAACACATGCCGCTCCCGAATCGCGTGTATGAA
Organism: Pirellulales bacterium; assembly: GCA_044376405.1. GTDB lineage: Bacteria > Planctomycetota > Planctomycetia > Pirellulales > UBA1268 > CAMCQY01. The sequence goes on along the minus strand of JBILKZ010000109.1, from coordinate 7,963 downwards.
CGCGTCCGCGGCTGGAGCGCGGAGCGGCTCGGAGGGATCGCCGGCAGTCCGCTGATGGAACTGGCTTCGCGTGGCGGGCGCGACTTCGTGCCGATCCGGCAGGTCGATCACCACGGCCGTTTCACCGCCGCCGCCGGTCACAGGCTCTACACCGCCCGTGCCTATCCCAAGGAATACTGGAATCGCACCGCCTTCGTCTGCGAGCCGACCGGGCACATCGTCGCGACATTCCAGCTCATGCCAAAGGGAGCCGCCTTCACCAGCCGCATGGCCTGGGATCTCGTTGCCAGCGACGATGAATGGACGGCACCTATTGCTGCCGACGTGGGGCCGGACGGACAGGTCTGGGTGATCGACTGGTACAACTACATCGTCCAGCACAATCCCACGCCGGCCGGCTTCGAGACCGGTAAGCGGGGGGCGTATGTCACGCCGCTCCGCGACAAGACGCACGGGCGGATCTGGCGGGTCGTGCACGGGCAGGCACCCAGCACGAGCCGGAAGACGCTCGCGCAGGCGGGCCCTGCGGAACTCGTCGCCGCGCTCCGCGACGACAACATGTTTTGGCGGGAGCGGGCCCAGCGGAAACTCGTCGAGCGGGCCGCGGGCCGTCCTGATAGCGGCCGCGATGTCGTGCCCGGGCTCATCGACCTCGTGCGGGATGCGTCGGTCGATGGCGTGGGTCTCAATCCCGGGGCGATCCACGCCCTGTGGACGCTCAAGTCTCTCGGAGCTCTGGACGGGCCCGCCGCCGATTCGCTGGCCGTCGCCACGGCGCAGTCGGCGCTTCTCCATCCGTCGGCGGGCGTGCGGATGAACGCCGTGAAGGTGCTGCCGCGGGACCAGGGCTCGCTTGCCAAGCTGGCGGGTTCCGGTGTGGCGGCCGATCCGGCGGCGCTGGTGCGGCTGGCGTTGCTCGAGTCGCTCGGTGAATGGGCTCCCTCCGCCGAGGCCGGAACGATCGTGAATCAACTGCTGGCCGATCCGCGGACACTCACAGATCCGGTGCTGGCCGATGCCGCGACGAGCGCGGCGGCGGTGCACTCGGCGACCGTTCTGCCGGCGCTGGTGTCTGCCCTGGTGTCGGCCGACCGGCCGAAAGCAAGTCCCGAGCCACGGCGGCTGGCGGTCATCGAACGGGTGGCGGAGCACGTGGCCCGCGGTGCCGATGCGGCGGCGGTCGGCAAGGCGATCGTGCAGCTTCGCGATGCTGGGCCTCAAGTGGCGGCGGCAGCACTCACGGGCATGGCCCGTGGCTGGCCGAAGGGGACGGCCGCGGCCCTGGGGCCCGATGCTGAGGCCGCCATTGCCGCACTTGTCGACACACTGCCGCCAGCCTCACAGGGACAGCTCGTCACGCTCGTGCAGCACACCGGTTCCAAGGCACTCGACTCGAAGATCGGCCGGATCAGCGAGGCGTTGTTTGCCGAGATGGATCGGGCGGAGTCCCCCGATGCGAGTCGCGCGGAGTCGGCTGAACGGCTCGTGACGCTGCGGCCGGCGGATCCGAAGGTCGTCGAAGCGATTCTTTCACGCGTCGGCGGCCGTGCCAGCCCGGAGCTCTCGGCAGGCTTGATCGCAGCCCTCGGAAAATCAACCGCGGCGGAGGCGCCTGTGGCACTGCTCGACAAACTCGCCTCGCTCACGCCGCAGGTCCGTGAGGCGGCGGTGCGGACGGTGCTGGCCAACCGTGAATGGGCGGCAAAGCTGGTCGAGCGACTGGAGAAGGGCACGGTCAGTCTCGGCGACATCCCGATCGTGGAACGCATCAAGCTCACGGACCACCCCGATCGTGCCATTCGCGACCGGGCAAAGAAAATGCTCACGGCCGGTGGCGGCCTGCCGAATGCCGACCGCCAGAAGGTGATCGACGAGATTCTTCCCGTGGTCAAGGCTGGCGGCGACGCCGGCCGCGGCAAGATCGTCTTCAAGGAACAGTGCGGCAAGTGCCACATGCATTCGGGTGAGGGCGGAAAGGTCGGCCCCGAGCTCACGGGCATGGCAGTGCACCCGGCGCACGAACTGCTCATCCACATTCTCGACCCCAACCGTTCGGTCGAGGGCAACTACCGGGCCTATACCGTGTCGACCGACGACGGCCGCGTGGTCACCGGACTTCTGGCCAGCGAGAGCAAGACGGCGATCGAAGTCGTCGATGCCGAAGGCAAGCGTGTGGCGATCCAGCGGGACGAGATCGACCTCTTTCAGCCGTCGCCTAACTCGCTCATGCCGGTCGGGTTCGAGAAGCAGATCAAGCCCGAAGGATTTGCCGATTTGCTCGCCTTCCTGACCACCCGTGGCAAGTTCGTGCCGCTCACACTTGAAAAAGTGGCGACGGCCGTGAGCACGAAGGGCATGTTTATCAATCCGGACAACGCCGTCGAGCGACTGGTGTTTCCCGACTGGAAGCCGAAGACGTTTCAGGGGGTGCCGTTCGTGCTCGTCGACCCACAGGGGCAGAGCGTGCCGAACGTGGTGATGCTCCATAGCACCAAGGGCTATCTCGCGCCCAAGATGCCCAAGAGCGTGTCGCTCACGCTCGCCTCGCCGGTCAAGGCGATCCACCTGCTCGGCGGCGTCGCCGGCTGGGGATTTCCAGCGACGGCCAAGGGATCGACGTCGATGATCGTGCGGCTGGTCTACGCGGACGGCCAAAAAGAGGACCATCCGCTCGTCAACGGCGAGCACATCGCCGACTATATTCGGCAGGTCGACGTGCCGCAGAGCGAGTTTGCCGTTGACCTCGCGGGCCGCCAGCTCCGCTCCCTGCGGATCCAACCCAAGAGGTCTGAACCGTTGGCCGCGATCGAATTCGTCAAGGGGGACGACGGCACCGCGCCGATCGTGATGGCGGTGACGGCCGAAATGCCGTGAGACGGCAGCTGCCGTGATCCCGTCCGCAACCAGCGTGATACAACGGTGGCATGCCTGCTCCTTCCCGATCGAACCGCCGTGTGGCTGTCGTCATCGAAGCCTCGAACGCCTACGCGCGCGGCCTGCTCGCCGGCATTCATCGTCATGTGCGGGAGCATGATCCGTGGACGGTCTTCCTGCCGGAACACGGGCGGGGTACGCCGCCGCTGGAAGCACTCGCGACGTGGGTCGGCGACGGCGTGCTCGCGCGGATCGAGACGGAATCCACCGCCAAGGCGATCGAGAAGCTGCGGCGGAAGCTCGAAATTCCGGTGATCGACGTGAGCGCGGCGCGGCTGGTCGCCGACCTGCCCTATGTCGAGACCGATGACGCGATGATCGCCACGGTTGCCGCCGACCACTTCTTCGAACGTGACTTTCGCCACTTCGCTTTTCTCGGGGACGACCGGTTTCGGTGGAGCGACAACCGCTGCCGGGCCTTCGTCGAGGTCGTGATGGCGAAGGGGCACGACGTGGCGGTATTTTCCAACCGCCGCTGGAAAACGGCGCCGGCCGACGACGACGAGGCGGTCGAGGCATGGCTGGCGGGGCTGCCCAAGCCGGTCGCGCTCCTGGCCTGCTACGACAACCGCGGCCGGCAGGCGATCGATGCCTGCCGGCGGGCCGGGATTGCCGTGCCCGACGAGGTGGCCGTGCTTGGCGTGGACGACGATGATGTGCTCTGCGGCCTGGCGAGTCCGCCGCTCTCGAGCGTGATGCCGGATGCGACCGGTGCCGGCCGGCTGGCCGCCGAACTGCTCGACCAGCTGATGCGGGGCGGGCAGCTCAAGCGGAGCGAGTGGCTCTTGCCGCCCCTGGGCATCGTCACCCGCCAGAGCAGCGATGTGCTCGCCATCGACGACTCGCTCGTGGTGGCCGCCATACGGCAGATCCGCGACCATGCCTGTGATGGCATCAAGGTGACCGATGTCGCCCAGGCCCTGAAGACCACACGCCGGGTGCTCGAGAACCGGTTCACGAAACGGGTCGGCCACACGCCGCACGAGGAGATCGCCCGGGTGCAGTTCCGCCGCGTCGAGCAGCTCCTACTCGAGACCGAACTCTCGTTGGCCGCGATCGCCGCGCGGGCCGGCTTCAAGCACACGGAATACATGACGGTGGCGTTCACAAAACGCCACGGCATGCCCCCGAGCCGCTGGCGGCAAGAGCGCCGGTGACTGTCGCGACTACCGAACGTCGAGCAGTTCAACGAGGAAGTGAAGGGTCGCGTTGGGGGGAATCGGGCCGCCCGGCGTGCCGCGCGGGCCGTAGCCGAGATTGCTCGGGATCACCAGTTCGATCATGCCGCCCTCGCCCACCAGCTGCATGCCCTCGGTCCAGCCTGGAATCACCTGATTGAGACCAAACTCGATCGCCTCGCCACGCTGGTAGGAGCTATCGAATACCTTGCCGCCGTCGAGCCAGCCGTGGTAGTTGACCTTCACGGCGTCGGTGGCCTTGGGATTGGCGCCGGTGCCCTTGCGAAGCACGCGGTATTGCAGGCCGGAGTTCGTGGTGGCGAACGCCTTCGGGGCATCGGCATCGAGCTTGCCGGCACCGGCGGGAAGTTGAGGATGCGGGACTTCAGCGGGTTCAGCGGCCACGGTGGTCTCCATGAAGAAAGGATTGAGTGTGAGGGAAAGCAGAGCAAGGGATACGAGAACGGACAGACGCATCGCGTGGACTCCTGATGGGGTTCGGATGGCGGAGTATACAGGAAAACGCCCGCTATTTCGCCAGCAACTGTTCGATCTCGTCCGGCAGGATGGGCACCCCCGCGCAGAGATCCACAGGACCATCTTCCGTGACGAGGATGTCGTTCTCGAGACGGATGCCAATGCCCTCCTCGGGGATGTAGATTCCGGGCTCCACCGTCATCACCCAGCCGGGAGCCAGCGGTCCGTTTGGTGGCGCGAGGTCGTGCACCCCCAGGCCGAGCGAGTGGCCCAGTCCGTGCATGAAGTATTTCCGGCAGGCCGGCTCCTCGGGCGTGTCCTTGGCAACCTGCTCGGGTGTCAGCAGGCCGAGCTGCAGAAGCTCCTCATTCATCTCGAGCTGCGCCGCCCGCTTCCAGTCGCGGAGCAGCGTGCCTGCGGTCGTGCGGGCGATCGAGTGTTCGAGCACCCGCAGCACCGCCTCGTAGACCGCCCGCTGTCGCGGCGAGAATTTCCCATTCACGGGATAGGTCCGCGTGAGATCGGCGGCGTAGTTGGCGTAGGAGGCGCCGACGTCGATCAGCACCAACTCGCCGTCGCGGCATGGCTGATCATTGTCGTTGTAGTGGAGCACGCAGGCGTTTTTCCCAGCGGCGATGATCGGTTCGTAGGCCATTTTGCCACGTTGCCGAGTGAACTCGCCGATGAGTTCGGCTTCCAGTTCGTATTCCATCACGCCCGGCCGGAGCGTTGCGAGCACGCGACGGAGGCCGCCGTCGGTGATCTCGACCGCCCGCCGCACGAGCTCCACCTCGGCGGCATTTTTCACCGCCCGCAGCTGCCGCAGGAGCGGCTGGAGACGTTCGTAGCGGTGGAGCGGATATCGCACCAGCAATGTTCGGGCCTGTCGCAGGTCACGGGGTTCGACCTCCGTGCTCGACCGCTCGTGTTCGTTGGCGTTGAGGTAGATCCTCTCGCTCTCGCACATGAGTGCGTGCAGCACGCCAGGAAGATCACTGAGCCAGCGGATCTTCGCCACGCCGGAAATCTCCCGCGCTTTATCCTTGGAGAGCTTGTGGCCCTCCCAGGTGGTGAGCAGTTCATTCGGCTGGCGAATGAAGAGCATCTCCCGCTGGGCTGGGTCGATCGCGTCGGGCGCGAGCACGAGCACGCTCTCCTCCTGCTCGATCCCCGTGAGCCAGAAGAGGTCGCTGGCCGGATGGAGCCTGAGCGTGCCGTCGCCCGAGGTGGGCAGCAGATCGGCGGCGTGCACGACGACGAGGCTCTGCGGCGGCAGCAGCGACGTCAGTTGCTGACGGTGGGTGAGGAACAGGGATGGCTTGATCGGGGCGTGACGCATGGGGAACATAGCTCCGCGGGAATGCTGGATCGTACACTACTCGCCACACTGTCCCACCACTCTCGAGGTCTGCCACCATGTCTGCCAACGCCCCGCTCCGCGATACCGAACTGGTACTGATCGATGGCCAGTGGCGGGCCGCCACGGCCACGGGCGGCTTTCGCGCGGCCGATCCCACCACCGGCGTCGAGCGGCCGCAGCATTGGCCGGTGAGCGGTTGGAGCGATGTCGATGCGGCGCTCAATGCGGCCGTCGGCGCCGCCCCTGCCTTGGCGAGCCTGCCTGGGCCGCGCATCGCCGACTTCCTCGAGCGGTATGCCGACCGGCTAGCCGCCCGAGGGGACGAACTGGTTGCCATTGCCCATGCTGAATCGGGGCTGGCTGTGAAGCCGCGGCTGGCCGACGTGGAGCTGCCGCGAACACTCGACCAATTGCGGCAGGCCGCCGCCGCCGCCCGCGAGGGCACCTGGCGGATGGGCATGATCGACTCCCAGCGGAACATCCGCTCCGCGGCCTTCGGGCTCGGACCGGTCGTCGTGTTTCCGCCGGCAAATTTCCCGTTGGCCTACGGCGCCGTCACCGGCGGCGACTTCGCGGCCGCGATCGCAGCCGGCAATCCCGTCATCGCAAAGGCTCATCCTGGGCATCCTGGCGTGTCGCGGCTGGCGGCCGACGAGTCGCTCTCCGCGGTTCTTGAGACCGGGCTGCCTCCGGCGACCGTGCAGCTTGTGCATGGGATCTCCATGGACGACGGCGCACGGCTCGTGGCCGACGGCCGCGTTGGCGGCACCGGCTTTACCGGTGGTCAGGAGGCCGGCAAACGGCTCTATGCGGCTGCGGCCGCGGCCGGACGCGTGATCTGGGTGGAGATGGGAAGCCTCAATCCCGTCGTCCTCTTACCTGGGGCTCTGGCCGAGCGCGGCAGTGAGATCGCGGGCGAACTGACCGCGAGCGTCACCGGGTCAGCCGGGCAGTTCTGCACGAAGCCGGGATTCGTCTTTTTGATCAACGACGAGGCTGCCGCGACGTTTACCGCCGCGGTCGCGGAACGGTTTCTCACGATCGGTGCGCAGGTGCTCTTGGGACAGGTCGGCCGCGAGCGGCTGGTGTCGGCGATCGCGCAGCTCGAGAAGGCAGGCGCGCGGGTGCTGGCCGGAGGCGGCGTGGGCGACGGCCCGTGCAGCCACAGGCCGACCCTGCTCGCGGTGCCCGCCGCAGACCTTGTGGCCCGACCGCAGGCACTGCTCATCGAAGCCTTTGGCAACGCCACCGTGCTCGTGCAGTGCGCGAGCGTCGGCGAACTCATGCAGGCGGTCACCTGCGTGCCTGGGGCCCTCGCCGCCAGCATCTATAGCGCCAAGGATGGCCGCGACGATGCGACGGTCGGCCAGGTTGCCGTGGAACTCGTGGCGCGGGCCGGCAGAATCATCGAAAATCGGATGCCCACAGGGCTGGCCGTCACGCCGCCGATGCAGCATGGGGGGCCGTGGCCCTCGGCCGGTCCGCCGTTCTTCTCGGCGGTGGGCATGCCTTGGTCGATCCTGCGGTTTGCCCGGCGGATCTGTTTTGACGGCTGGTCCCACCAGCGGCTGCCAGAGTGCCTGCGGGATGAGGCTCCCGAGGGGCGGCCGTGGCGATATGTCGATGCCACATGGACCCGCGGCTGACGCCCTGAGCGGAAGCGATCAGGACTGTCTTCATGCCGGCCGGGCGATCCCCCGGCTGGCGCCGGGGGCTTGTATCTGTTCATACAAGCCCTGAGCGCGAGCGACGGGATTGGCTTCCGTCCGCATACAAGCCCTGAGCGCGAGCGACGGGATCGGCTTCCGTCCGCATACAAGCCCTGAGCGCGAGCGACGGGATGTGCCCGCGACGTCTCAGCGGTAGTTGGTGGCGCGGTATTGCTGGACCCGTTCCGCCGCCTTGATCGCCTCTTGCTGCACTTCCTTGCCGACGACGGCGGCCCGGTCTTTATTGACCGTGATGCTCGGCAGTCCGCCCGTCCAGGAGATCGTGATCACGCCCGAGGCAATCA
>JBILKZ010000216.1:0-4548 GCA_044376405.1 Pirellulales bacterium | reverse complement strand
ATCCGCAGCAAGCCGATCCGGATGGCCGATATCACCGACGGCCTGTCGAACACCCTGGTGCTCGCCGAGTGCGGCGACTACACGGTCGATGGCGGCGGCACATGGACGCAGCCACGGTACTCCTGGCCCTACGTGTCTGACGTCGGCCGCTTCACGGGCCTGGGCGCAGGCGTCGGGTCATCGCCGCTGGAGACCTCGCTCAAGCCGCGGTCGCGGCTGCCGGGAGGCGTGTTTCAGGTGCTCTCGGCCGACGGCGGCGTGCGGTCCGTGTCCGAGGGCATTTCGGTGGACCTGCTGCAATCGCTGTCCAGCCGGGCAGGCGGCGAAGTCGCCACGGTGCCGTAAAAATCGAAAAATGGGGACGGGAGCGATTTGTCGGCCGGCGAAGGGAGCTCTCCTGTCGCCGATAAGAATCGCAAGGGTGCCGACCAAAAATCGCTCCCGTCCCCATTTTTACCCGCCGGTTGCAGCTTCGATGATCTTCTGCTCGGTCGCCTCGGCCCGCAGAAATTCCGCTGTCAGCCGACCCTCCGCCAGCACGATGATCCGGTCGGCGAGCGTGAGCAGTTCCGGCAGTTCGCTCGACGTGAGAATCACGCCGAGCCCGTTGCGGCAGAGCCGGTCGATGAGCGCATAGAGTTCTGCCTTCGCGCCCACGTCGATGCCGCGTGTGGGGTCGTCGAGCAGCAGGATCGCCGGTTTCGTGAGGAGCCAGCGGCTGATGATGCACTTCTGCTGGTTGCCGCCGGAGAGGCCGGTGATGGCGGCGTGCGGCCCCGGTGTCTTCACGCCCGTGTCACGGATCGGTCCGGCGACGAGTTCCTCCTCTCGTTGCCGAGAGAGCAGGCCGCCGCGAAGCGCATCCCGCAGGCTGCACAGGCTCACGTTGCCTGCCACGTCGAGATCGGGAAACAGCCCGAGCCGCTTGCGGTCTTCCGACACCATCGCGATCCGGGCGTCGCAGGCCTCGCGTGGGTGTTGAAAACGAACCGGCTTTCCATCTAGGCGGATCTCGCCGGTCCAGGTCGGCTCACCGGCGCCGAAGATCGTCTCCAAAAGCTCCGTGCGGCCGGCGCCCATCAGGCCGGCCACGCCCAGGATCTCGCCGGCATGCAGGTCGAACGACACGTTCGACAGCCGGTAGCCCCGGGGATGCTCCGGCCAGGGAAGCGTGAGGTTACGAACTCCGAGCAACGTCGGCCCACGGGTGCGGGCCTGGCGAAACTCGTGGTCGGCCAGTTCCCGCCCCACCATCCAGCCGGTGATCTCGCGGGGATTCGTGTCGGCCCGGTTTACCGTGCGGACATGCCGACCATCGCGGAGAACGGTGATTCGATCCGCCAGTCGGAACACCTCGTCCATCTTGTGCGAGATGTAGAGGATCGTGGTGCCGGCGGCGAGCAGCCGCATGATGGTGCGTTCGAGTCTCGCCGATTCCGAGTCGGTGAGGGCACTGGTTGGCTCGTCCATCACCACGATCGACGCCTCGAGCGACAGGGCCTTGGCGATCTCGACCAACTGCTGGTCGCCCACCCGCAGGCTGCCGGTGCGCATGGCCGGTGAGACCTGGCACTCAAGCGACTCAAGCAGCCGACCGCATTCGTCGTGCATGCTGCGGTCGTCGAGCAGCCCGAGGGCGGTGCGTTTTTCGCGACCGAGAAACACGTTGGCTGCCACGGAGAGGTCCTCCACGAGCGCCAATTCCTGATGGATGATCGCGATGCCGGCCTGCTCCGCATCCCGCGTGCCCGTGAATCGCGCGGGCACGCCCGCGATCTCGAGCGTTCCCTCGTCGGGCTGGTAAACGCCAGACAGGATCTTCATGAGCGTGCTCTTGCCGGCTCCGTTCTCGCCGCAGATAGCGTGGAGTTCGCCACGGCGAACTTCGAGCGTCACGTCGGCGAGCGCGACGACACCAGGAAACCGCTTCGTGATGCCTCGCATCACGACGGCTGGGGCGTCGGCGTGGTCGGCGGCCTTGGTGCCTATGGAAACGTTCATGCCCGCCCTCGCGCCATCAGGCAGCCCGCCGCGATTCCCAGGCCCGCAGCAGGGACAGAAAAACCGCTGCGCCGACGCCGGCGGCAATGCCAATGCGGCCACCGGCGGTCATCGACACGATGGCACCACACAACACCGCCAGCGTGGGGATGGCACAGAGCCCTAGGGCTCCCGGCAGGAGACCGCGGCCGCCCTTGGCGAACTGACCCACCTGAGCCAGCGTGACGGCGATCACCACCACGATGCCCACGATCAGGCCCTCGTAGACGTCGGCGCCAGTCTTGATGATCTTCGACACCGCGTCGATCACGACCCGCAGGAAAATCGTGCCGAGCACCGTGCCGGGCACCGTACCGACCCCGCCCGCCAGCGAGCAGCCGCCCACCACGGCCGCGGCGATGGCGTTGAGTTCGTGGCCGCGGCCTTGATTCACTGGTGCCGCCACCGATTCGTTGGCCATGTAGAACAGGCCCGCCAAGGCTGCCGTCATCGCACCGAAGCAATAGGCGAACCACTTGACGTTGTCGGTGCGGATACCGGCGAGCCGCGCGGCCTGCTCGTTGCCGCCCAGAGCGTGGATGTGCCGGCCGAGCACCGTTCGCGTGAGGAGCAGCCAGGTCACGATCGCGAGCACCCCGAACACGGCCACCGGAATCCAGACGTTGTCGCGGACCGTCTTGAAGAAGGGGTCGGAGATGTTGATCAGCGCGCTCTTCGTGGGAGTGAACGCCGCCGTGGTGCTCTCGCAGAGGGCCCTCGCGAAGCTCCGCAGCCCCACGAGGGTGGCCAGCGTGGCAATGAACGGGGGCAGTCGGACGGCGGTGATCAGCCATGCGTGGAGCGTGCCCACGAGAAACCCGACCAGCAGGCTCGCGAGACAGCCGGCCACCACGGCCACGGCCCCGACCGGCTTGAAGCCCATCATTTGGGCAGGGGCGAGCGCGAGCATCGTCGTGGCGCAGACGGTTCCCGACAGCGCGATCATCGAGCCTGCCGAGAGATCGATCCCGCCGGCGATGATCACCACGGTGGCGCCCAAGGCAAAGATGCCGAGCAGGGCCGTGTTGCGGGCAATGTCGCGGATGCTGTCGAGCGGTTGAAACCAGTAGCTGTGGTTGGCATCCACCAGGGCCGTCAGCGCGATGGCGATCGCGATGGCGGCGACCAGAGCCCACTCACCTGGACGGAGAAGGAACGTCGGCTTGTGCGTCGAGTGCGACTGCGACATGGCTGGGGCTCTGGATAGCGGCCGTGGGCCGGCGTCAGGAACTCGACAGGCCATACTTGGCCAGCCACTCGCGGAATGCCGGCAGCGGCATGATCTCGACACCCTTCGATCCGGCCGACTCTGCACCGGTCTTCATCGAATTGAGCGGCGACTCCGTGTTGGGAACGATCAGCCGCAGGCCCGTCGTGTAGATGTCGCCATCGGGCTCACCCCGCCGCGGAAACATCTCCTTGATGGTTGCTTCGTCAGCCCCGAGCATGGCCTTGAGCAGGCGGACGGTCTGGATGCCCATCTCGAACGGATTCTGCACCACCATGGCGTCGATCTTGCCGTCGGCCATGTGGTTCAGGGCCGCTGCCTGGGCGTCGAATGTGATGACCGTCAGCCGGTCGCGGACGCCGCGTTCCTGAGTCACCTCGGCGATGGCCGGTGCGTTGTAGGCCCAGATGCCGACGAGCGCCACCACGGCTGGGTGGTTGACGAGGGCCGTGCGGACGTTGTCACGGGCCTTGGAAAGGTCCATCTCGTCGCTCATGCGATCGGCCTCGGTGAAGCCGCTGCCGATCGCCTCCTTGAAGCCGTTCATCCGCGCCCGAGCGTTGTCGTTGTCGGTGAAGCCCGCAAACTGCACGTAGCCGCCCGTCGTCTTGCCACGGCTCTCAAGAAGCGTTTTGGCTGCGGTGCCGAGCAGCCGGCCGCCCTCGATGTTGTCGGTGCCGATGTAGAAGGGCCGAGCGTCACGGAACGTGTTGCGGTTCACGTCGCTGTCGACCGTGATCACCTTCACCCCCTTGGCGGCGAGGTTCTTCATCTCCTCGACGATCGCGGCATTCTCCGCCTGGATGACCGAGATGGCCACGCCGGCCACGTCGGACTGGCTGGCGAGCTGCCGCAGCTTCTCGATCTGCCCCTGCGCCGAGGCGTTGTTCTTTTCCATCACGACTCGCAGCCCCTGCGACTCGATACCGAATTGCTTCGCGCCCTCGATCAGACCGGCATTGCACGCATCCCAGAAGGGATCGTCGCCATTGGTGATGAAGATCAGTCGCTTGGGGCCGGACGCACCACTGCCGGAGCCCGACGAAGCGCCAGCCGTCGTCGCGGACGTGTTGGCGGCGCGCTGATCGGAGCAGCCCGCGAGGGCCAGGCAGCCGCACAACAGGAGCGACACAAGATCGCGGCGTGGAAAGGGGAATGTTCGATCGCGCATGATTCTGTTCCCGTGCTTCAGCCTGAAGGTTCACCCTGGATTCGCTCAGTAGCGTAGCCCATTTTTTCGGACATGCACCAGTGGTGCCTGCTCGGGACCGGTGCCAGCC
>JBILKZ010000215.1:0-4560 GCA_044376405.1 Pirellulales bacterium | reverse complement strand
ACGAGGCCGCCCGCCACCGGATCCTCGAACGAGGCCGCCCGACCACCGGCACGACGCCGCGCCTCGAGCACGGTGACACGGACGTCGGTTGAGGAGAGCGATGCGGCCGCCGCGAGACCGGCCAGCCCCCCACCGACCACGACAACATGCGGCCGGGCGGGGCGAACTGCTGCGGAACGCGACGGATCAGTCATGTTGTTCATGCGTGGCGGGTCCCCACACTGCGGCCACCCAGCGGAGGCCTTGGACCGACTGCGAGTGCCGCCACGGTCGAGCCTATGATACGGAGCCGACCGGGTCGTACCCGCTCCGTGAAGATCCGCGTGCCTGCCTTCTGCACGGCGGCAAACAACGACCGATACGCGCCGAACATCGCGCGAAACACGATGCGACCGTCGGTGGAGAGCAGCCTGTCGAGCCGTGCCGCCTGTCGATAGCAATCCACCGCTCGCGCCACGTTCACCCTCGCCAGCTCCGCAAACCCAGGGCCGATCAGGCCGCTGCGGAGATCAGCTGGACTGCAGCCAGAGGCTCGAAAATCCTCACCTGGAAGATAGATGCGGCCGCGGGCAAGGTCCTCGGGAATGTCACGGAGAATGTTCGTCAGTTGGAAGGCCAGGCCGCAGGCATGCGCAGCGGGCAGGGCCTCCCGCGGCGAGCGAAAGCCCCAGACGTGGATGGCGGCGAGCCCCACGGCACTGGCCACACGGCGGCAGTATTCCTCGAGTGCGGGGAACGTGTCGTAGCTGGTCTGATCGAGATCCATTCTGCATCCGTCGATGATGTCGTGGAGATAGTTCACGGGCACGGCGAAGCGGCGGACCGTATCGACGACCGCTCTGATGACAGGATCGGCCGATGCCCCGCCGGCGATCGCCGCGGAGAGTTCGGCGTCGAAGGTGTCGATCGCATGGCGGGCCTCAACGGGATTGTCGCCGTCGTCGACAATGTCGTCGGCACGCCTGCAGAAGGCGTAGAGGGCCGTCGTGCCGCGGCGTTTTGCCTCGGGCAGAAGGCGGATCGGTAGGGAGAAGTTCGAGCCAGACCGGTTCAGCACCTCGGCACAGGCCTCGTGGTCGGCAGCGAGCGAGGACAAACGGGTCATAGATGTCATGGAGGTCATGGAGTTGATGGAGGTCATGACGGGCCACCACCAGCAGTGTGTGGCGTGGTCTGCAGACTCCACCAGGCCCGCGCGGCAAGCCGGAGCTTCGTCCATTTCCCCACGGTGGGTCGGCGCACGAGCGTGTCATACCCGGCCCGCTCGATGGCATCGGCGACGGCCCGGCCGCCCGCCAGAAACATGCCAATCGCAGGCCGGAGCACCGGCGGCGCGACTCCCACGAGCGGTTCACCCGCATCGAACTGCTTCCGGGCCCAGGCTACCTCCTCACGGAGCAGTTCCCGCAGCGGCGGGGCGGCCCGCGGGGCATCGAGCATCGCTTCGGTCACGCCATGCCGGCGCATGTCGTCGCCTGGGAAATAGACGCGGCCCGCCAGACGATCGCGACGCACGTCCTGCCAGAAGTTCACCAACTGCAGGCCTGTGCAGATGCAATCGGACATGGCGAGGGCCGCCGCGTCGCGGCAGCCCTCCAGCGCGAGCACGATCCGCCCTACGGGATCGGCAGAGCGGCGGCAGTAGGCAAGCAGTTTATCGCGATCTTCATACCGCACCGCCACGCCAGCCGCGTCGAACGCCCGGTCTTCCTCGAACGCATCGAGCAGATGGGCGAATGGCTCGATCGTCAGGCCGGTCTGACGGACAGTCTCGGCGAGTGCCACGTAGACGGGATGACCGGGCCGGCCCGCGAAACACTCTTCCAGCCCCTGCCGCCAAGCCGCCAGATCCCGGGCCGCCTCCGCGGGGTTCGCCGCCTCGTCGACAAGATCGTCGCTCCACCTCGCATAGGCATAGACGTTGGCCAGATGCTGCCGCAGCCTTGACGGCACGAGCCGCGTGGCGACGGTGAAGTTTTCGTAGTGCCGCCCGGCCACGTCGCGGCAGAACGCTTCCGCGGCGGCACGATCGCCGACCGTGGGCACAGGCGTGAGTTGCCACGCCGTCGGGTCGCGTCGGACGGGCTGCGCTGGTTGCACGGACATCGGCACGACCGACTTTACGCGGTGTTTGCGGAGGAGGGCCTGTTCTTCACTGGCGGGGCGGAATCGCCATCACTACCATAGCTTACTGAACTGTTTTGGCCCCAGCCGCGTTCCCCGTTGCCTCTCCCGGAACCATCGCCATGAAGATCCTGCTTGCCAGCCCGCGTGGCTTTTGCGCCGGCGTGAATATGGCCATCGAGACGCTTGAAACAGCCATCCGACTCCATGGCACACCGATCTACGTGTTCCACGAGATCGTCCACAACAAGCATGTCGTTGACCGGTTTACGGGCGAGGGGGCGGTGTTTGTGAACGCGGTCGAGGAGGTTCCGGAGGGGGGCGTTTTGCTTTTTTCCGCCCACGGTGTGGCCCCGGAGGTGCGTCGTATCGCGGGCGAGCGGCGGCTGCGGTCCATCGATGCCACCTGCCCGCTCGTGACGAAGGTGCATCTGGAGGCGATCAAGTATGCGAAGGCCGGCTACCGGATCATGCTG
This sequence comes from Pirellulales bacterium, assembly GCA_044376405.1. GTDB lineage: Bacteria > Planctomycetota > Planctomycetia > Pirellulales > UBA1268 > CAMCQY01. Next base: position 1,960 of record JBILKZ010000215.1, on the reverse strand, counting down.
ATCGGCCACGAGGGGCACGACGAGGTGATCGGCACGATGGGGCAGGCACCCGAAGCCTTCATGCTCGTGGAGACCACCGAAGAGGTCGATGCCCTGCCGTTCGGCCCGGATGACCGGCTCGCCTACCTCACGCAGACGACGCTCTCCGTGGACGACGCGTCGCGGATCATCAACCGGCTGAAACAACGGTTCCCACAGATCGTGGGGCCGCCGAAGGACGACATCTGCTACGCTACACAAAATCGCCAAGAGGCGGTCCGCCTGCTCTCCGACGGAGCCGATCATGTGCTGGTGCTGGGCAGTCAGAATAGCTCCAACAGCCAACGGCTCGCGGAACTCGCCCGCGAGCGGGGCATCACAGCGCATCTCATCGACGGTGCCAATGAGATCGATCCGGCCTGGTTCACTGGCACCGAGACGGTGGTGATCACCGCTGGCGCCAGCGCCCCGGAGAGCGTCGTGCAGGACTGCGTGACGTGGCTCAAGACTCGCTACGGCGCTACGGTGGAGGAGCGGACGATCCGAGAAGAAGACGTCTACTTCCCACTGCCGAAGGAACTCCGCGCCGCGGCGGCGGCTGTGCAACTGCCGATGGCGTGACAGTTCTCGCCGGCTACTGAAGGCCTTGGCCTGAAAAGGCAGCCCAAAGCGACGCAGCGTGGAGTGCACTGATCACCAGATTCCACCACGGCACGGGATTCTTGCTGTCCGCGACGAAGAACAGCGTCAGCGTCTTGTAAACAATCTGGAGCGGCAAGAGCACGACGACGATGCTCATCCGCAGTGGCACGACGACCAACGCCACGGCGCTCGCACCGGCAATTGCCAGATACAAGCACGCGAGAATTCGCCGCGCGGGCGTGTCTGGCCCAAACACGACGTCGAGTTTCGGGAGCATCGAGTTCAGACTGAACCCTGTCGCGAGGCCAAAGAAACCCGCCACAAGCACATTCACGATCAGGGATGCCACGATGATCGGCATGAAAAGCCTCCGGATAGAGAAGGCGAAGAGTCGACCTCGTCGCCTGCTTCGACGCTATCGCTTGAGCTCGACCGGCAACTCGTCCAGCGGCGTCAGTTCGAGGATGTCGGTCTGGTACCACTGGTTGCTCGCAAGTGCCCCGGCATCGCGATCCGTGAAGCGGAAGCCGACGACGTGCGATGGGTATTGGTGTCCGTCGGTGGTTTTCTTCCACTCGCTGAATACGTGCCGCGTGTCGTCATAGTCGATCGCGACAAGTCGCTTCGATTCCACGTCGAAAAACAGTTCGATCGGCGCCTTGACTGACTCGGTCACTCGTAGGCCGAATGCAGGTTTGCCGTTCACCGTGATGTCGTGACACGACTCAATCGTGGACTGCGGGTCGAGCAGAAGGCGGAGACTCCAAGCCCAGCAGAGCACTCGCACCTTGTCCTTATCACGCTTTGCTTTGCCGATCCACCAGTCGCCAGAGACCTCCACGACTGACGTGCGATTGCCCTTCTCATCTTGTGTCACCGGCTCGGCTGGCGTCTTCGTAACCAGCAGTCGCTCGCGCAATCGAAACAGCTTCAAAAGCTTCTCCTCGCCGCCAGCCGTCTCCAGCACCTGCGTGACGAGCTCCTGAGGATCGGGCTCACCTGCATAAGCCGCACATGACAGGCATGAAAGGCATGACAAGAACGTGACCGCCAGAAAAGAAGTGGTTCGCATGATTTCCCGAGATTCGAGCAATGACGGCATACCCATTACCACAGGCTCCAGGTTTGCCACTGTAACTGGTCTCACGACTGTGTCACCCCTCACCAGAACGTCGGCAATCAGCGGCGGCTATCGAGCGTCCGCTCCATCGCTTGGTTCTGGCAGCTTTGCTGCCGTTAGAACTGCGCGGCCAGCATGGCCAGCCCAATACCCGCCTCGAACCCAATACCGGCAAGATTATGCTTCGTCCGGCTGCCATCAACGACAAAAGACACGATC
>JBILKZ010000214.1:0-4577 GCA_044376405.1 Pirellulales bacterium | reverse complement strand
GCGTGACGAACCTGCTGAACCCACCATGGGACACTCCCCCGAAGCGAACAACCGTTGCCTGTCATTTCCGTGGGAATTCTAGCCGCTGACACCCCCCATTTACGTGTAGTAATTTTGTCCACGGCGGGGCAGACGGCCCCAGGGATTCAAACAGAGCATCGTCCCAGAAGTGTTCCGCCCGAGGGTTGCCAGGGGCGTTCGTTGATTTCAGGATGGCCGCGGTTTTGTGGGTCCGCAACACCGATTCCCTCGCTCACGCTTCGGGCGTGCATGGGAACCGCTCTCTACCCAAGCCCGCATCGCAAGCAGGGGAATACGGGCCGCCCGCACGCCCCGTGCCGAAGAGAACTGGCCGCGCACTCATTTCAATCTGGGCAAGGTGATCCGGTTGGACCGGTGCGGTCGCACCGGTCGTGATGGTTCAACCTCGCGTGTCGGGCAATCTGGTTGCTCCGGCCGCGCCTGCCTGCGGACGCTCCGTGGACCGCTGCCGAAACAGATGCAGCGGGCCCTATTGCCCGCAAGGAGGCGATCGATGCACAAGAGAGCATGTGGTCTAGTCGCGGTGCTCGTGGTGGTCATGGTGGTGATGGCGGCGGACACCGCATCGGCCAAGCCGTTCGGCCAGATCTGGGAGAAGCGTCGGGCCGAACTCTATGCCCGGCTCTCGCGGGATGTCTCCGTCCGCGTGCAGTCCCGCGTCAGCGCCGCGAAGACGGAGCTCCAGGACTCCCTCGTCGCCTCTTACGCCGGATCGAGCGGGTGCCGCCAACGGAGGCTCGGAAATCGCGCGTAATCGCGGTCGGTCGTGATCCACTCCGAGCCGGTCTCGATGGCCAATGCCGCGTGGTAGGCATCGCTGACGAGGTTGCCGCGGGCCTCGGCCCGTCGGCAGAGATCGAGGAAGAGCTCCCAATGACGCGGCCCAGGCGCGAGCACGGTGAGCCGCGGGTGATCCCGCAGCATGGTGACATACTCGATCGCCCGAGCGAGCGGCGTCGGCGGATCGAAGACCCGCGGGTGGGTGAGCACTCTCAAGCAGCCGCTCAACACCAGTTCCGACACCGCGCACCCTGAAGGGGAGTCAAGCGAGGCCTCCAGCCAGCGGCGAAACTCGACGTGCCGTGCGGCATCTTCCCGGTGCGCATAGACGAGCACATTGACGTCGAGAAGGATCATCGCCCATCCATGGTGTCGAGCAGACCGGCAGAATCATCGAGATCGACACCCGCCCGGAGTCCGCGACCGCGAAACGTCGCCAACCGCGTGGGCCGGGACGATGACGACGCCACCGTGGCTGCAAGGGCTTTCCTGAGCGCCTCTTCCACGATCGTGCTGAGGGTGCATGACCGCTTGAGCGCGGCCTGACGGGCCTGCTTGAGTAATTCGTCACCGATGGTGATGGTCGTTCGCATGCATCAAAATGTATGCGGCGTGCATCATGATGTCAAACCGTCTTGAGGAAATGCCTAGCTGGAAAAGAGCTGCGTCACCTTTTACCGTTAAAAGCGGCGTCTCACCCCCGGGCCGGGCGGCGGCGTGCCATGATCTCGCGGCGGCTCGACACGTGCAGCTTCTCGTAGATCCTCTGCACGTAGGTGCCCACCGTCGATGTCGAGATCCCGAGCCGCTGGGAGATCTCCTTGTATGAAAACCCTTCCACGAGCAGTTCGAGCACCTGCTGCTCGCGGGACGTGAGCGACTCTTCGTCCAGGGATGCAGCTGGCGAGCGTGCCGCGGATGTGCCCGCTGCCTCAGCGGCCTCGCGGCTGCGAAATGTCTCGATCACTTTCCGCGCGATCGTGCGGCTCATCGGCACGCCACCGGCCCGGATCTCGCGGATCGCCTCAAGCAGCCGCTCCGGGAGCACCGGCTTCACGAGATAGCCGTGGGCGCCGGCGGCTAGCGCCTGAAACGTCGTGTCGGGATCCTGATAGACCGTCACCATCAGAATCTGAGTGCCGGGAAGCTTTGGCGCGAGCATCTTCACGCACTCGACCCCCGTCGTGTCGGGCAGGTTCACGTCCATGACCACGACGTCGGGCGCGAGTTTTGGAATGCCATCCACGGCCTCCGCACCCGTCGCAAACGCGCCCACACAGCGAAACGCTGTCGAGCTTTCCAGCACGTCGACGAACGTCCGCCGCAGCCGAGCGTCATCCTCCACCACCGCCACCTGAATCGTGCCCACTTGGATCGCTCTTTGAATCGCGCTCATGATGTTTTTCCCTGGCGAGGCCCGGGTACGGCCGTGGAATCCATTTCCAGCGGCACGGCCAACTCGATCCGCGTGCCCGCCCCCGGCCTGCTCTCGATCACAAACCGGCCACCCAATTCCTCTACCCGCCGCCGCATGTTGGCCAGGCCTGAGCGGCCTGCGTTCTGTGCTTTCGGCATGGATGTCTGCAGAGGAAAGCCCTGGCCGTCATCCTCGACAGCAATCACGAGCTGCGGCTGCTCGCCGCACGACTGCCCCTCCAGCCTCACGCCGAGCCGCACAACCTTCGCCCGCGCATGCTTGACGGCATTGTTGATCGCCTCACGCACGACCAGAAACAGGTCGTGTCGCACGGTGCCCGCAAGCGGCAGCGGCGGCACCTTGTCGGGCACGTCGAACCGCACGCTCACGCCGGCAGCGTCGAGAAACTGCTCGGCCGAGTGGGTCAGATAGGGCACGAATCGGTCGAGCGTGTCGTTGGCGGGATTAACCGCCCAGACGATCGCATCGACGCTCCGCACCAGATCCATCGCTGAAGCACATGCCTTTTCGGCGCGGGCCACCGTGGCCGCGGATGCCAGACCCTGCACATCGCGGCGGACCCAGTCGGTCTGCATGGCGATCTCGGTGAGTCCCGCGCCGATGTCGTCGTGAAGATCCCGCGCGATCCGCGCCCGCTCGCGGTCGAGCGCATGGATGCGCTCCATCTCGTCGAGCCGTCTCCGCATCTGCCGGAGCGACACCGCCCGCGCCACGAGCGCACCGGCCACGAGGCCCACGGCCGCGCACCCCGCCCAGACGTCGCGACGCCAATACCACGGCGGCACGACCACGACCCGCACGCCGGCCTCGAGGCCCGTCGGCTGGCCGCCCGGCAGAAAAGCGGCCACGCGAAACCAGTAGGTGCCGGGCTCGAGCCCGCCATAAACGGCGGTTGCGCGACCGCCAAGGCCCAGCGAATACGCTGCCCGCCACGACGCGGTCACCACGTCTCCCGGTTCGACTGGCACGGCGATCCCTCGGCTCAACCACGACCCATACTCGGTGGGATCGTCATCATCGATCACCAGGATCGGTGTTCTAGACTCAGGTCGCACCGCCACGCGGCTCATCTCGCCGCGGGATCCCGAGCGTCCCCACCCTGTCGGCGTCGCCAGCGGATGCACGTTGTCGCCGAGCCCAGCGAGCGACAGGGCCTTCCGACGTGGCTCACGCCCCTCAGCGGCGATCGAGAGCACGACATCGTCGATCGCCATCGCGCCCACGACCTCGTCGCCGCCGTTGGACAGCAAGTTCACCTTCACCGACGACGCCAGCGGCGGCGCTACGCCCGTCAGCGAAAAGGCCTTCAGCGGTGAGGTTTCCGGCAGGCCCCGCCAGCCCTCCGACGTTCCATGCATCTTGGCGTCGGAACTGCCGACCGTGCTGCCGCCGGTGTCGAGGAATGTCAGACTCAGGCGGCCATGCGCCGGCGCATCCCGCCAGTCGGCATCGACGCCGTCGAGACGGTAACGCAGCCGGCTGCCGCGCAGCGCTGGAAGGATTGGTGTCGCCGTGCCGCCAGCAGCACCGGCAGGCACAGTCGCACGACCCGCGGCCCCCTGCTCGGCCTCACCCTCAAAGACGAACAGGATGCGGCCCGCGTTGGATGACACGCGAAGCGGTGCCGCGTCGGCGGCAGCCGACCCATCGATAGGAATATCCCGTCCATCGACGACGGCCCTGATGATCCGCACGTCGGCAGCTGCCGTCGCAGCCATGGCGCACCACGCGCAGGCAGCGACCAACACGGCAAACGGTTTCGGGACGGTGCGCACGGGGCATTTCCTGACGGCTATACTTTCGCCTCTCGACAGCATGCCAGTTCCGCCGGACGACACGCAACCATGCCTGTGAGCCACAACCGGGCACTCCTCCGGGCCATTGCGGCCATCGCGGTCGTCTTTGCACACGCGGCGCCGACCCCGGCGGCCGAGACGGGCCCGGCCCATGCGCGGCCCCCCAACGTCATCGTCATCCTCGCCGACGACGCGGGCTACGGCGACTATTCGTTCGCGGGCAACACGAACCTCTCGACGCCCGCGATCGACTCGCTCGCGCGGGATGGTGCGGTGCTCTCGCAGTTTTTCGTGCAGCCGGTCTGCTCGCCCACCCGGGCCGAACTGCTCACCGGCCGCTACGCCCCGCGGAGCGGCGTCCGGGGCGTCTCGCTCGGCCAGGAGCGGATGGATCCCGCCGAACGCACGCTGGCCAACGTCTTCCACGATGCCGGCCACGCCACCGGCTGCTTCGGCAAGTGGCATAACGGCACGCAGTGGCCCTACCACCCACAGGCCCGCGGCTTCGACACCTTTTATGT
>JBILKZ010000108.1:0-13740 GCA_044376405.1 Pirellulales bacterium | reverse complement strand
ACATGCAGCCGCTTCGAGCCGGAGGCGATGCTGCTCGATGTCCGCCTGCCGGGCCGCGACGGACTCTCAGCACTGCCCGAATTGCGCAGCATCGTCCCGAACGCACCGGTCGTGGTGATGACGGCCTTCGGCGATCTCGACACCGCCGTGCGGGCGGTCAACGCCGGCGCCTTCGACTATCTCGTGAAGCCATTCGATCTGGAGAGCGTGTCGCGGATCGTCGCGCACGCACTGGCCGAGCGGGATCAGCACGCAGCTGGACGGGATCAGCCGGCGGCGACGGTCAGCGACGCCGCGCTGCTGGTCGGTTCATCACCGCCGATGCAGGAGGTCTTCAAGCAGATCTCACTCGTTGCACCGACCGATCTGCCCGTACTCATCACCGGCGAGACCGGCACCGGCAAGGATCTGGCTGCCCGCGCCATCCATGCCCACGGCCCGCGGCGGCACCGGCCGTTCGTGGCCACCAGTCTCGGTGCCCTGGCGCCGAGCGTGATCGAGAGTGAACTCTTCGGCCACGTCCGCGGCGCCTTCACCGGCGCCACGGCCGATCGTCCCGGACTATTCGCCCTGGCTGATGGGGGCACGCTGTTCCTCGATGAGATCGGCGAGGCGCCGATCGACCTCCAGGTGAAACTCCTCCGTGCCCTGGAGAATCGGGAGGTGACGCCGGTTGGCGCGGCCGCGCCGCGAAAGCTCGATGTCCGCGTGATCGCCGCGACCAACCGCGACCTCGTGGCAGCGATCGCCGCGGGCACGTTTCGCGAAGACCTCTACCATCGGCTCCATGTGTTTCCGATTCACATGCCACCTCTGGCAGCCCGCGGCGACGACATTGACACACTCGCGGCACATGTACTCGCGCGTCAGGCCGCCGGACGGCCGACGCCGACGACGTCGGAGGCGTTTCGCGACGCCCTCCGTGGCCGGTCCTGGCCTGGCAATGTCCGTGAACTCAAGCACGCGATCGAATACGCCGCAGTGGTCGCCCGCGGCGGCACGCTGCGGCCGGAGCACCTGCCTGCACAACCAGCAGCCAGCCAGCCAGTCGGCCAACCCGACGGTGACGCAACTGCCGATGCGCAGGTGGTGGCTGCCGTCGGCGCCTGGGTGGACGCCGCCCTCGCCACCGGCACCGCGACCGCCGGCCCGCTCCACGAGCCACTGATGAGCCTCGTCGAAACCACGCTCGTACAGAAGGTCGTCGATGCCGCAGGCGGCAACCGCACCGCCGCGGCCAAGCTGCTCGGCCTCGACCGGGCCACGCTCCGCTCCAAGCTCGGCCGGTGAATGCTTCACCGCGCGGTGAAACACTCACCCGACAGGTATCCTCGGGCTTTCGCAAAAACAGGCCCTGAGCCAGTCGCCGCATGGCACGGCATTTGCTCCGTTCTCCGGGTATGCGATCCGCCCACTGGAGAACTCGGATGCCTCGCCACGCCAACCCCCGGCCCGGCTTTACGCTCGTCGAGCTGTTGGTGGTGATCGCCATCATCGGCACGCTCGTCGGCCTGCTCTTGCCGGCGGTGCAGAGCGGCCGCGAGGCGGCCCGGCGCAGTGCCTGCAGCAACCATGTCCGTCAGCTCGCGCTGGCAACCCACAACTACCAATCGGCCAGGGGCACCTTTCCGCCGAGCATGCTCCATACGCCGGGAACCACTTTCACGAGCAACAACGGCTCCTGGTCGATCCATGGCCGCCTCCTTCCCTATCTTGAGGAGGGCGCCGCGGCCGTGAAGGTGAACCTCGAGCAGGCCTGGGACGACGGCTTCAGCCCGGAGAATCTCACCAAGAACTGGGGGACGGTGAAGGACGCCCGCATCGGTCCGTTTTTCTGCCCGAGTGAAACGAATCTCGTCTTCCGCACCAAGACCCGCAGTGGCGCGGAAGTCCCGTATGTCTTCCCTCACACATACGGATTCAACTTTGGCACCTGGTTCGTCTACGACCCTGCGACGGGCCAGGGAGGCGACGGGTCCTTCCACCCCAACTCCAATTTCACTCCGGCGAAATTCACCGATGGCCTGAGCAAGACGTTCTGCATCGCGGAGGTGAAAGCCTTTACCCCCTACGTCCGCAACACGAGCGATCCGAGCGGCAGCCACCCGGCACAGTCGCCCCCGTCCGATGCTGCTGCTGTCGTCGGGCTGGCCACCGGCATGTCGGCTGGCGACGCCAAGCTCGGCGCGACCACCAACGACAACACCGGCCACACCGAATGGCCCGACGGCCGCGTGCACCACAGCGGCTTCACGACCACGCTGACGCCCAACACGCGAGTGCCCTATCAATCGGGATCCGCCACCTACGACTTTGACTTGAACTCCCGGCAGGAAGGGAGCAGCGCGACCGCCAAGACGTTCGCCGCCATCACCTCCCGGAGCCACCACGGAGGCATCGTGACCATCGCCATGATGGACGGCTCGACGGCCTCGATTGCCAACTCCGTCGAAGCCGCCATTTGGCGGGCACTGTCGACGCGGAGCGGCGGCGAGGTGCAGCAGTTGCCTTGAGGAGAAAAGAGGAGAAAAGGGGACGCAGCTCTTTTCCGGAGGAGAAAAGGGGAAAGAAAAGAGCTGCGTCCCCTTTTCATCTGGTTTGTCCCGGCAGGCGCATCGCATTTCCCGATCTGCTAGGGTACATGTCCCCTCGGTTCCCCGATCGACGGCATTCGAGCGGCCACTCCGGCCGCGTGCCCGATTGAGGACACTCGCCGCGGGCAGTTCCACTCTTTCGGAGGCGTGTCGATGGATATTCTCGGTGAAATTCTCAAGCAGGTTCTCGAAGGCGCTGCGCAGCAACAGCAGCAGGCGCCGGCGCCGCAGCAGCGGGCTCCCCAGCCGCAGCAGCGTGCCCCGCAGCCGCAAGGTGGCGGACAGGGCATGCCCTCTGCAAACGATCTGCAGGACATCTTCACGCAGATCTTCGGCGGCGGTTCGGCCCAGAAGCTGCCCGAAGTCGTCAAGCAGTTCGAGGACAAGGGGCTCCGCGACCAGGTCGATTCCTGGGTCCGCACCGGGCCCAATAAGCCGGTCGACCGGAAGCAGATCGAGGACGTGTTCGGCCGTCGCGAACTCGACGAGATCGCCGGTCAGCGCAACATCGACCGCGAGCAGCTGGCCGAGGTTCTCAGCCGTTACATTCCGAAGATCATCGACGAACTGACCCCGACCGGCCAGATGCAGGCCCGCCGCTAGTCGTCACCTTCGCGTTCCACACCCGGGCCCGCCGCGCTTCACGCGAGGCGGGCCCGTGGTCTGGCGGGTCTTTCAATGGGTCTTTTGACGGGTTTGGGATCGCATCGGAGGGTATACTCTGAGCATGGCGATTCTCTCTGCCTCCCTTCCCACCGCGGCCAGCCCATGGCGTTTACTGCCGCGATCCCTGTTGGTCGTGCCACTGCTGGTCCACTCGGTCGCCGCTGTGGAAACGAGCCCGGTGGAGATGCTGCTGCCTCCGCATGTGGCAGTCGCCTGGAGGGAGGATCCCCGGCCGGCAGCCGATGCCCCCGCGGGCGTGGAAGTGCCGCAGGGCCGCCGCGGCTCCCGTCGATCCCAACGTCGCAGCACCCGGCGACGGCCGCAGCTCGATGAGATGCCGCACGAGACGGTGCCGGTTCGTCCACCGCTCCGCGATTCGCTGCCGGCCGCGGAGTTCTTTCCAGTGGCACCTTCGAAAGAGAGCACGGCAACGGCCGTTGAGACCGACACCACAATGGCTTCGCCGGTGCCCGCGGCGGCAGATGCCACTGGCATCACGACACACCGCGACCAGCCCTACGGCCGACCAGAGTCGGGCCAGCCCGCTCAGGCTCGGCAGCGGTTTGATCTGTACCTCCCGGCCGGCTGCAATACCGGTGGCATGCCGCTGGTCGTGTGGATTCATGGCGACACGTGGCGCGACGGCTCCAAGGCAGATTGCCCATTGATCTGGCTGGCAAGCGAGGGCTATGCGGTGGCGAGCATTGGCTACCGTCTCAGTGATACTGCGGTGTTTCCCGCGCAGCTCGATGACTGCCGGGCTGCCATTGCGGAGATCGAGCGGAACGCCGAAGTCTGGGGGATCGACCGCGATCGCGTGGCTGTTGCCGGCAGCGGCGCTGGCGGCCATCTCGCGGCACTGGTGGGCCTCACCAGCCAGCCGGCAGCGGCCGGCGGCACGTCGGCCGACCGAGTCGGCGACACCGTGCTCCCACGCATCGCGGCGGTCTGTGCAGTGGCTGCGCCGGCAAGTCTCACCACGCTGGGCCCTGAGCAGGACCGCCCCGGCTCGCCAGCCAGCCGACTGGTGGGCGGACCGCTGCCGGAGTTTCGTGAAGCCGCACAACGGGCCAGCCCCATCGCCCATGTCTCCGCCGACGATCCGCCCGTGCTGATCCTCCACGGCGCCAATGACAGCACCGTTCCACCGAAACAGGCCGTCGAGTTCGCGGAAGCGCTCAAGGCCGCCAACGTCGATACCACGATCGTCATCCTTCCCACTGTCGGCCACAGGCTGAGCCTCGACCTGGGTATGGCCGGCGGCCAGTCCCTGATCTTCTTTCTCGACCGTGTGCTGGGACCAGGCATCCGCCCCGACCGAGTCCCGCTCCCATGACATCGCCGAGTGCCGCCGGTGAGCCCAGTCCGGCCCTGCCCCGCCAGCCTTCATCCCTGAGCCGCCGGCCTTCATCCCTGAGCCGCCGGCCTTTATCCCGGAGCCGCCGGCCTTTATCCCTGAGCCGCCGCACGCTGCTCAGGAGGGCCTGCCTCGTCGCTGGGGCGGTGCCGCTAGCGGCCGCGATCGACGGCGTGGCGATCACGCCACGGCGGCTCGTGACGAGCAACCACTCCTTCGGAGAGGCCGCCTCTGCCGACCGGCTTCGCATCGTGCAGGTCAGCGACCTGCACGTGCACGGCATCGGTACGCTCGAACGGCAGCTGCTCGAGCAGCTCCATGAGGCCCAGGCCGACCTCATCGTGATCACGGGCGATTCGATCGATCGGGCCGAATCGCTCCCGCTGCTCGACAGGCTGCTCGGAGAGTTTCCCCGATCGCCACGGGTGCTCGCCATCCTCGGCAACTGGGAATACCGCAGCGGTGTCGGGCCCGATCAGTTCGCCCATACCTACGCTCGTCACGGCATCGAACTGCTCGTCAATCAGTCGATCGAACTGGAGCACCACGGACGGACGGTCCGGATCACGGGCCTCGACGACATCCTCGACGGCAGGCCGGATGCCGCCACGGCGCTGCGCGACGGCCGATCGCTTGACCATCATCTCGTGCTCGCCCACTGTCCGGTCTCTCGCAACACGCTGGGGCTGCCGCCTGAGCACCCCGCGTCGCTGGTCTTGAGCGGCCACACGCACGGCGGCCAGGTGGCGCCCTTCGGCGTGGCCACGATTCTGCCGCCGGGCTGCGGTCGCTATGTCTCAGGCTGGTATCGCGATGACGGCGGGCCGCCGCTCTATGTCTCGCGCGGCATCGGCACGTCGCTGCTCCCGATCCGCCTCGGAGCCACCCCGGAACTCGTGAGGATCGACTGGGGGCTGGAAGACCCGCTGCAGTTTTCCGCAGCGTGACAGCACGACCGGCATGACCCGTGGCACCGCTTTAACCGCTGTGCGGCACCCTTCCTGCCTTGCTTGTGCAGAGCACTGCGGCGAGCGTCGATAGCTTTCTTTACACCGCTGTTGATCCGGTCAGCCCGCGAGCCGACAAGGCCCGCGAACGGAATCGACTGCTCATCATCTTCATTATTCCTCCGAAATCCCCCACGCCCAGGGGAAGGCCATCTCCACCCATGCCATCACCCTCTCGTCGTAGCAAGCCGTCCTCGTCCGCCGTCCAGAACCCACTCGAGACCTACCTCCGCGACATCAACGCCACCTCGCTCCTTACGGCAGAGGACGAACGGCGGCTGGCCACGGCCATCGCCAAAGGAGATGCCGCGGCGCGGGACCACATGGTGCGTGCCAACCTTCGACTGGTGGTCAACATCGCGCGGGGCTACTCGAACCGCGGTCTGGCCCTGCCCGACCTCATCGAGGAGGGCAATCTCGGCCTACTGCGGGCCGTCGAGGGCTTCGACCCGACCATGGGCACACGGTTCAGCACCTACGCCAGCTACTGGATCAAGCAGTCGATCAAGCGGGCGCTCATCAACTCCGGGAAGACGATCCGCATCCCAGCCTACATGGTGGAGCTGCTCTCGAAATGGCGGCGTGCGACGGCACGCCTGAACGAGAGCCTCGGCCGCACACCCACCCCCGAGGAGGTGGCGCGGATGCTGGGCCTGGCACGGAAGAAGCTGCCGATCATCAAGAAGGCCATCCATGTCCACCAGAATGCCCCGCAGACCGAGCAGGCCGACGGGGGCTGGTCGCTGGGTGAACTGGTCCGCGACGAAAACGCCAAGTGCCCGGCCGACGTGCTGCTCGACCACGACACGCTGCGGCATGTCATGCGGCGGATCGACACCCTCGACGAACGGGCCGCGAAGATCATCCGGCTGCGTTTCGGTCTGGGCGGCGTCGAGCCCATGACCCTCAAGGAGATCGGGGTGGTCCTCGGCCTGACCAGGGAGCGGGTGCGGCAGATCGAGTCGGAAACGCTCGCCAATCTGGCCATGGCGATCGACGGCGTTCCGCGGGCGACGATCCGGCTGCGGCACGGGGCCTGACGGCGGGCGGCCCATGCGGTAGGCTTTCACCATGGACCTCACCGCCTACATCCGCCCCGTCCCCGACTTCCCGAAGCCGGGCATCCTGTTTCGGGACATCACGCCACTGTTGGCCAACCCAGCGGCGCTGGCCGCGAGCATCGACCTGCTCGCGGCGCCCTGGCGCAATGCCCGCATCGATGCCATCGCGGCGGTCGAAGCGCGGGGCTTCCTGTTCGCCACGCCACTGGCGATCACGCTCGGCGTGGGAGTCATCCCGGTGCGGAAGCCAGGCAAACTGCCGGCCGACACGCTGGAGCATGAGTACGACCTTGAATATGGCCGTGATCGGCTGCAGATGCACCGCGGCGTGCTCACGCCCGGCGCCCGCGTGCTCGTCGTCGACGACGTGCTTGCCACCGGTGGCACCGCGGCAGCCTGCATGCGGCTCATCGAGGCCGGCGGTGGAGAGGTGGCGGGCGCAGCTTTCCTGATTGAGATTCAGCCACTGGGGGGCCGCGAACGGCTGGCGCCGCACCGCGTTGAAGCCACGCTCATCTACTAGCTGGCTGTGAAAAAAGCTCCCATGCCACGCGTCGTTGTCGCCATGTCGGGCGGAGTCGATTCGAGCGTCGCCGCGAGCCTGCTTGTGGAGGCGGGGCATGACTGCGTGGGCGTCTTCATGCGGCATGGCCGGCCGGCACTGCAACCGCAGCCCGCATCGCCCGGGCACCTCACCATTCTGCCTGACGAGCACCAGAGGAGCGGGCACCAGGCCAGCGGCCATCAGGGCTGCTGCAGCGTCGCCGACGCCCTCGATGCGAGGCGGGTGGCCGACAGGCTTGGAATTCCGCTCTTCGCCCTCGACATGACCGACGACTTCAGTCGGATCATCGACTACTTCGCCACGGAGTATGGCCGCGGCCGCACGCCCAATCCCTGCGTGCGGTGCAACTCGTGGATCAAGTTCGGCCGGCTCTTCGATCATGCCGACGCCATCGGGGCCACGCACGTGGCCACGGGCCACTACGCCCAGCTGACCCAAGGAACTGACGGCCGGCCGCGGCTCTCACGCGGTCTCGAGGCCGCCCGCGATCAGTCCTACGTGCTCTTCAATGTGTTGCCTGAGCGGCTGGGCCGGATGCTGTTGCCTGTGGGTGGGATGTCGAAGGACGCCGTTCGCAGCCGGGCAGCGACACTCGGGCTCATCACCGCCGACAAGCCCGACAGCCAGGAGATCTGCTTTGTCGCCTCGGGCGAGCATGCGCGGCTCGTGAGCCAGCGGCTCGGCGGCTCACGGGCGGGAGAGATCGTCACCCAGGATGGACGCGTGCTCGGTCGCCATGATGGCATCGAACACTTCACGGTGGGCCAGCGGCACGGACTCAAGCTCGCCGTGGGCCGGCCGCTGTATGTGGTGCGGATCGATGCAGACGCCTGCCGGATCGTCGTGGGAGATCACGAGGATGTGCCCGAGACGGACCTGGTGGCGGGCGAGGCGACCTGGCTCGAGCCGGTGGGCGACGAGCCGTTTGAGTGCCTGGTGCAATGTCGGGCCCAGCGGGGGCCGGCGCCAGCGGTGGTCACGCCGCTGGGGGCGGACCGTTTTTCAGCACGGTTTACCGGCGGCCCGGACCTGTCGCCAGGCCCGATTTCGCCCGGCCAGCCGGCCGTCTGCTATCTCGGCGACCGCCTGCTCGGCGGCGGCTGGATCGAGGGCTCGCCGTCGAGAGTGGCGACGGCCGGTTTCCCGAACTAGGCTGGCAGGACGTTTCAGTCCGGGCCTGAGGCCCCCTTCCCCGCCACATTCGAGTCTCACGTGAACGAACTGCCATCCTCGCTGCCCATGCCGGTCCTGGCAGGCATCGGCCTCGTGCTCGGCCTCTTGGCCCTGACGATGCTCCTGCTGATCTTCAACTATGGGCAGCTCTGGTTTCAGGCCTTCTGGTCGAAGGCACCCGTGCGGTTCCTCGAACTGCTCGGCATGAGCCTGCGGAAGGTCAACGCGCGGACGATCGTGCAGGCCAGGATCATGGCCGTGCAGGCTGGCCTCGGCAGCGACATCACGGCGCGACGGCTCGAGGCGCACTATCTCGCCGGTGGCGACGTGCCGCGGGTGATCCGTGCGCTGATCGTGGCCCACCGCGCCGACCTCGACCTCGACTTCGACCGCGCCTGCGCGATCGATCTGGCCGGCCGCGACGTGCTCGACGCCGTGCAGACGAGCGTCAACCCCAAGGTGATCGACTGCCCCGATAACGCCAGTGGCAAATCCACGCTCTCAGCCGTGGCGAAGAACGGCGTGGAGCTGAAGATCCGGGCCCGCGTCACCGTGCGCACGAATCTGCAGCAGCTCATCGGCGGCGCCACGGAGGAGACCATCATCGCGCGGGTGGGCGAGGGGATCATCACCTCGATCGGCTCGGCCAACAGCCACTTCGAAGTCATGGAACATCCCGACACGATTTCGAAGGCGGTGCTGCAGCGCGGACTCGATGCGCAGACGGCGTTTCAGATCGTGTCAATCGACATCGCCGATATCGAGGTGGGCGAGAATATCGGTGCCCGCCTGCAGGCGGATCAGGCCGAGGCCGATACCCGGGTGGCCCGGGCCAAGGCCGAGGAACGCCGCAGTGTGGCCATTGCCCGCGAGCAGGAGATGAAGGCCTCGACCGCCGAGAATCGCGCCCGGCTGTTTCAGGCGGAGGCGCTCGTGCCCCAGTCGATCGGCGACGCCTTTCGCGCCGGCCGCGTGCGGAACCTTCCTTCAGGGCAGGGTCCGGAGCCGGCTCCAGGCCTCTCTCGGGCCTGACTTACCCGGGCCCAACTCGCTCGGGCAGATTACCCCGGCTGCCCGGTCTCACACCGCACATTCCTCACAGTCCGGGGAATTCGGCCAAACCTTGCGGGGTTGAACTGCCGATAGTCATGGTGGTGCTGGTCCGCGTCAGGATGACGCCTCGCCAGCCGGCCAGAGGGCACGTCTCTCCAGCCAGCGAACTTGAGCAACAAGGGAGTGTGATATGGCCATGCGTCGTCTTCGCGTGTACACCGGCCCCGATCTGAGCCAGCCGAACGTTGCTGTGCGTGAACAGGCCGCAGAAAACACCGTCCGCATCCCGCTGGGTGAGGTACTGCCCCTGCTGGCCGACGCCGTGGCGAGCAATCGCACCTGGCTCACCGATTTCAAGGACGACGAAATCTCGATCTCGTCGGACCTTCACGATGTGCTGCTGGCCTACCGGCACTACCGTCGTCCCAGCGCCTGAAAGCCGGTCATCGCCCGTGCTATGCGGTGGTGGAGGCATGTTCAGTGTTCCGGGGAGGCCTGATCGAGGCCGGCCGATCAAGGCCCTTTTGAGGCGGGAGGCACCCGCGAGGCTTGCTGGAGGCACACCCCTCTTGCGAGTGTCTCCTCGCTGGGGCATACTCCCCCGGGAACTGCCTTCACCCTTGATCGCCACGCATGACCAGTGCCGTAAATCTTTCCGACCTCGGACGACGCGTTCGAGCTGCCCGCTTGGCCCGCAGGCTCACCCTGGAAGAGGTGGTGTCGCGGGCTCAGTTCACGGTCAGCTGGCTCTCCAAGCTTGAGAATGGCCAGCTCACTCCGTCGCTCGACGGACTCGTCAAATTGGCCGAGGTGCTCGAGTGCGGCGTCGACACGCTGGTGCAAGGCCTATCGGTGCCGCCCCAGTACGTCGTCGTGAAACAGGGTGAGGGCAGGACCGAAGCCGCCCGCGACAGCCGGGGCGGATACGTGACCGAAAGTCTCGCCGACCAGTGGCGCGATCGCGCCATGAACCCCATGATCGTGAACCTGTCGGGTGTGGGCAACCGCCATCATCCCGACAACCACGATGGTGAGCGGTTTCTGATGGTGCTCGAGGGCGAGGTGAAACTCGAATACGGAAATGAACTAATCCACCTCGACAAGGGTGACACCGTCTACATCTATGCCGCCATTCCCCACGTCCTCGCGCCGGCCGGCCGCGGCACGGCCAAGGTGCTGAGCGTGTCGTATGATCCCCCACTGACGGGCGGCCCTCGACAGGTCACCCCGCGTGCTGCCTCGCGGCCCCACACCGCGGCGTCCCCCCCGCGCAAGGCAAAAAAGTCGGCGGCCAACCGTCGCGACCGCTCCTGAGCCAAAGCCACTCGACCTCGGTGGCCTGCACGCTCTCCGGTCGGCTCGCATGCCGCTGGATTTTTCGCTGGATTGCCGCTTTGGGCAGTTGGCTGGAGATGGCGGAAGGGTAGACTCGACGAGACACGGGCCCTTGCAGCGGCCGTTGCCTTCATCTGCTTGGAATCCGGTCCCAGCCTCTTCCCAGCCCCTTCCAGGAGTCCGCCTTCGTGCCAATCTCGCGCCGTGATTTCGTGGAAACCGCACTCACTCTCGCCGCCGCCTCGTTGGCTGGCATGCCCGCTTCCACGTCCGTGGGTGCCGAAGCCGAGTCGGCATCATCCGCAGGCGTTGGCCGTGCCCGTGACTCAGCAAAAATCCGCGTCGCCACGATCGGGGTGAACGGGCAGGGAGCGTCGCATGTCGGCGAGTGGCTCGCCAATCCGGATGTCGAACTCGTGGCGGTCTGCGATGTCGATCCGTCCGCCTACGTGCGTCTGTGCGAGAAGCGTTTCAAGGAGTCGCTGCACCCGCCGGCCTACGTGCAGGATGTCCGCCGTCTCTTGGACCGCAAGGACATCGACGCAGTCTCGATTGCCACGCCCAACCACTGGCACGCCCTGATGGCCATCTGGGCGATGCAGTCGGGCAAGGATGTCTATGTGGAAAAGCCCTGCAGCCACAACGTGGAGGAGGGCCGCGTGATGACGCAGTGGGCGCGGAAGCTCGGACGCATGTGTCAGATGGGCGTGCAGAGCCGCAGCATGACCGGCATGCGGCAGACGCTCGACTTCGTGAAGAGCGGGAAGATCGGCGATGTGAAGGTGGCCCGTGCCATCTGCTACCGCAATCGTCCGAGCATCGGGCTGGTCGATACGCCCGCCCCGATTCCGCCCGGCCTCGACTTCGATCTCTGGGCGGGTCCGGTTCCCGCCGAGGTGCCAACCCGCAAGAAGCTCCATTACGACTGGCACTGGAACCACGTCACGGGCAACGGCGACCTTGGCAACCAGAATCCCCACGAGCTCGACAAGGCCCGCTGGGGCCTTGGCAAGCAGGAACTCCCGAAGCGTGTCGTCAGCCTTGGCGGCCGGCTTGGCTACATCGACAATGGCGACACGGCCAACAGCCAGGTCACCATCTTCCAATGGGACGACGCCCTGCTGATCTCGGATGTCCGCGGCCTCGAGATCAAGACGCCCGTCACGTTCGGACTCAAGAGCGGGGGACCGTTCAACAAAGCCTGCAACATCTGGTATGGCACCACGGGCTTTGCCGTTGGGCCAAACTACAGTTCCGGTGCCGCCTTCGATTACGACGGCAACGAACTGGGCAAGTGGTCGGAAGGCAGCTACCAGCAGCACTTCGCGAATTTCGTCAAGGCGATCAAGAGCCGCAATCACAAGGATCTTCACCTCGATATCGAGGACGGGCACCTTTCCAGTGCGCTGGCGCATCTGGGCAACGTGTCGTGGACGCTCGGCCAGGCGGTGCCCCTCGGCACGCGGCCGACGCTCGCCGCAAGCGACAAGCACGTGACCGACACATGGGACAGCTTCGAGGCGTATTGCAAGGAAGACAACGTCGACTTTGCCGCCACGAAGCTCACGCTCGGCCGGGAGCTTACGATCGACCCGAAGACGGAGCGGTCGACCGACGCCGAGGCAAACCGCCTCTTCACGCGGGAGTACCGCACGGGCTTCGAACTCCCGCGGGTCTGACGAGGCCTCACGCGGGCGCGGCCAGGATGAGCTGCCAGTATTCCACGTCGAGCCAGCGGCCGAATTTGAATCCCGCCTCGCGGACCGTGCCGCTATGCGTGAAGCCGAGCCGGCGGTGCAGGCTGATGCTCGCCGAGTTGGTGGCGTCGATCACGCCCACCAGCGTGTGAAGATCCCTGACGCGGGCCTCCTCGATCAGTGCGGCCAGCAGCGTCCGCCCCACGCCGCGACCGCGAAACCGCTCGTCAACGTAGACGGAATGCTCGACCGTGTGGCCGTAGGCCGGGAACGGTCGGAACGGCCCCCAACTGGCAAATCCCGCCAGCACTCCCGGCTCGGCCTCGATGCCGAGCACCGGCAGTCCCGCCGCCTGCTTGGCGGCCCACCACGCAGCAATCGTTTCGACGCTCCGGGGCTCGTATTCATAGAGCGCCGTCGTGTGCACGATTTCGTGGTTGTAGATGCCGCGGATCGCCTCGAGGTGCCCGCGTCCGCAGTGGATCACGGCATGCTGTCCGCCGGAAGCGTCCGTCTTAGCCATGGCGTCGCACCATGTCGCTGGTCGTGGGTTCCACGGGCTTCGGCGTGAGCAGCGACACGACGACGAGCACCAGGAATCCCAGGGGAATCGTCACGAGGCCAGGCTGGCTAAAGGGCACGATCGACGCCTCCCGGCTCCAGCCGTAGACCTTCTCGAATGTATCGGCCGACATCAGAATCCACGCCAGTGACGAGACCATCCCGACGGTCACCGCGGCGATGATCCCCTGCTTCGTCGTCCTTGGCCAGAAGAGCAGCATGACGAGCGCGGGCAGGTTGGCACTCGCGGCGATGTTGAATGCCCAGCCCACGAGGAAGCTGACGTTGAAGCTGCGAAACAGCACGCCCAAGACCATCGCGATGATCCCGAGTCCCACCGCCGCGATCTTGCCACACCGTACCTTTTCGTGATCGGTCATCGGGATGCCAAACACATTCTCCACGAGATCGTGGGCCACGGCTCCGCTGCCGGCCATGATCAGCCCGCTCACCGTGCCGAGCACGGTCGTGAAGGCGATCGCCGAGATGATCGCAAACAGCGTGGTGCTGAACGACTTGGCCAGGAGTGGCGCGGCCATGTTCGTGCTCGTGGGGTCGAGGGCGCCACTGGTCATCGCGCCCAGTCCCAAGTAGAGCGTGAGTACGTAGAACGCGCCGATCGCGGCGATCCCCACCACCGTACTCTGCCGTGCCGCGGCGGCATCCTTCAC
>JBILKZ010000213.1:0-4604 GCA_044376405.1 Pirellulales bacterium | reverse complement strand
GCTTCGCCCAAGGGACAAGGAGGAGCCTCCGAGACCGTGACGCAGGCCGCCGCCACTACGGAAAAGACGTCCGCGCGGCGTCCGGTGCGGAACGACCTGGAAAACGTGGCCTTGATGTCCAGAGAAACAGATGCCGGCGAAGCGTCGCTCCATCTGGAATTGGTGATGTTCCTGCGGGATCTGCTCTCCGCCTTGCCGGAGAAGGAGTCGGCCCTGCTGCGGGGCACGTTTTTTGAGGGCCGCACGCTCACCGAGGCGGCTCGAAGGGTCGGCATCAGCACGGCCTGGGCCAGCCGGCTGCAGACCCGCACGCTGGCCGATCTGCGGATCGCCCTGGAACGCCGCGGCTTCGGCTGAGGCGTGAACATGTCCCCGGTGGCCAAACCCTGCCCCCGGGGCCGCATCGGCGGCACGACCGGCAAAACCCCACCGCGCGACCGCGGCCCGCGTGATCAACCCGGGGCCGTCATGACTCGTTCACCCGCCGCGCATCCCTTCACATTGTAGAATGTGAGAAGACTTTGCGGCCGCACAGGAGCCTCTGCCATGCCACTCTCCGTCGACATCGATCCCGATATCTTCAGCTCTCCGATCAGCGGGGATTTTCCCGCCGGGGAGAACCTCCAGATCTCCGAGGAGGGCAGGGCGGCGAGATCGGCCATGCGCGATCTTCGTGAAGAAGCGCGACGGATTGAGCGACGTGCCGACGACGGCGACTCCTCAGAGGGTGGCTGGGCCGCGGCCCGCAGTGTCTGGGTCGAGGTACGGGACGGCGGTCTCGAAATCCTCAGAAACCGTTCACGCGACCTCGACATTGCGGCGATGACCATCGAGGCACTCGCGCGGACCGACGGCTTCATCGGGCTGGCTGCCGGCTTCGCCATGACGCGGGTAATGGTGGAGTCGTCATGGAGCGATCTCTTTCCGATTCCCGATCCGGAAGACGGGCCCGCGGACGACGATGCCGTCGTCGAGGAGCGGACCCTGCCGCTGCAGCGGCTGGTTGGCATGGATTCAGAGGGACTCCTGGTGCCCGCCATCCTCCACATTCCGCTCACGCAGAGCCGCTCCGACGAGCAGTATGCGATCTGCCACTGGCGGAGCAGCCGCGACCTCGTCAACGAGCAGAGCGAGGAAAAGCTGAAGCTGGCCGTCGAACGCGGCGCGGTCTCGCCCACGCAGTTCGAACAGGCGGTCGCCACCACGCCACTGCCGCACCTGAAGGAGGTCTATCTCGAACTCGGTTATGCTGCGGAGCAATGGGAACTGCTGTCAAGCGCGGTGTCGACCGCCTCCGGGGGCGCTGCCGTGCTGCCGGCCGGCCCGATCCGCGACCTCTTCGAGGAATGCGATGCCGCGATCCGGACCTTCGCCCCGGCGGCAATTCCGGCCCCCGAGCAGACTGCCAGCGACAGCGGCAACGCCACCACCGAAGAGGCGGGGGCCGATGGAGAGGGCGGTGGCGGTCGGGCAGGGGCACCGACCGGGCGGGCGGAGGCCTTAAGCCAGCTGGAATCGATCGCCGACTACTTCGAACGGCACGACCCACACAGCCTCATTGGGGCCCAGATTCGCAACGTTGTGCGGCTCGGGCGGCTGCCGCGAGAGGCCTACTACCGCGAACTGCTTCGTGACGAGTCCGCCCTCGCGTTGCTGTTTCGGGCTGCCGGCATGGATGGCGACAGTGGCGGCGCCAGCGGCGGCTGATTCTGCTGGCATCCCAATGGCCGCCTTGCAGAGGGCCGCTTTGCGGGAATCTGGGGAGCGCTTTGACATTTGAAGGTGGGGGAGGATATTCTCCCGCGGTCGCAGTGTGCGATCGGGCGTTCATTATTGAAGGGGTCGAAGGAGCCACATCATGCCAGAGTCGGTGCACGGCAAGTTGTCTCGCGTGCGGAAGCCGCGAGTGCACATCACGTACGACGTCGAGACCGAAGGCGCAACCGTCGTCAAGGAACTGCCCTTCGTCGTCGGTGTCATGGGTGACTTCTCGGGCAATCCAACCGAGCCCCTCAAGCCGCTCAAGGATCGCAAGTTCGTCTCGATCGACCGGGATTCCTTCGACGAGGTCATGAAGCGAATGACCCCGGGTGTCGAGATGAAGGTCGAAAACACGCTCGCCGGCGATGGCAGCGAGATGGCCGTCAAGCTGAAGTTTTCTTCGATCGAAGACTTCGAGCCGGCGAAGATCGTCGAACAGGTCGAGCCTCTGCGAAAGCTCCTCGACACCCGCAACCGCCTGCGGGAACTGCTCAGCGCCATGGATCGCGCCGACGGCCTCGAGGGCGAACTGGAAAAACTGCTGCAGGATGCCGAACAGGTCAAGAAGCTTGCCGGTGAACTGGGCGTGGAGCCCGAGGGCAAGTAATCGTTCCGCTGTCTGCGTTGTCCCTGTCACACCACCGAATCGATTCACATCCTTTCCCACACCCCGCCGCCGGGCAGTGATGCCCGAGTTGCCCAGGACGGAGAACAGACATGAGCACTGCCGGAGAATCCGCGAAGCAGCCAGAGGCAGCATCGGCCGCAGCAGCGGGAAGCCTGCTCGACCAGATCACCAGCATGATGCCCCGCGCCGTGGAGAAACCGCGTCGCGACGAACTCATCCGCTCCCTCGTGGAAGAGTCGCTCAAGGGAACGGTGGCGTTCGACAAGAGCATCACGAAGACGATCAACAGGGCGATCGCTTCGATCGACACGGCGATGTCGCAGCAGTTGGCCGCGATCATGCACAACGCCGACTTCCAGAAGCTGGAAGGCTCGTGGCGGGGCATGCATCACCTCGTGATGAATTCCGAGACCGGTGCCCAACTCAAGATCCGCGTTATGAACATCTCGAAGCGGGAGCTGTTCAAGGATCTCGACAAGGCCGTCGAGTTCGATCAGAGCCAGATCTTCAAGAAGATCTACGAAGCCGAGTTTGGCTCCCCGGGCGGCGAGCCCTATGGCGCCTTGATCGGCGATTACGAGTTTTCGAACCACCCCGAGGACGTCGACCTGCTGGGCAAGATGTCGCAGATCTCCGCAGCCGGGTTCTGCCCGTTCGTCTCCGCCGCCTCGCCGAAACTCCTCGGCATGGACAGCTTCTCCGAACTGTCGAAGCCCCGCGATCTCGAGAAGATCTTCCTCGACGAGACCTACACGAAGTGGCGGAGCTTCCGCGATTCCGACGATGCCCGTTACGTGGTGCTGACGATGCCGCGGTCGCTCGCACGGCTTCCCTATGGCAAGAACACGAAGGTGGTCGAGGAGTTCGACTTCGAGGAGGTTGAGCTTGACGAGAAGGGGGATGCCAAGCCGGTGCCCCACGACAACTACTCGTGGATGAACGCGTCGTACGTGTTGGGTGCCCGGCTTACCGATGCCTTTGCCAAGACCGGCTGGTGCACGGCGATCCGCGGCGCCGAGAACGGCGGTAAGGTCGAGGGACTGCCGGCCCACGTGTTCACAGCCGATGACGGTGACAAGGCCCTCAAGTGCCCCACCGAGATCGCGATCACCGACCGCCGGGAGGCGGAGCTGTCGAAGCTCGGCTTCCTGCCACTGTGCCACTACAAGAACACCGACTATGCCGTCTTCTTCGGCGCGCAAACGGCGCAGAAGGCGAAGAAGTACGACCGGCCTGAGGCGACGGCCAACGCCGCGATCTCCGCGCGGCTGCCGTACATCATGGCCAGCTCGCGGATTGCCCACTTCCTGAAGGTGATCGCCCGCGACAAGATCGGCTCATTCATGGAGCGGCAGGACTGCGAGGAGTGGCTGAAGCGTTGGATCGCCAACTACGTCTCGTCCGATCCGCACCCGTCCGAAGACGTCAAGGCCCGCTATCCGCTGGCCGAGGCCGAGATCAAGGTGGAAGAGATTCCGGGTGCTCCGGGCAGCTACAACGCGGTCGCTTGGTTGCGGCCGTGGCTGCAACTGGAAGAGCTCACCGCCAGCCTGCGGATGGTGGCGAAGATTCCGGCGTCGGCAAAGGGCGGTTGATTCGTCTGTTCGCACACTGCTTGGCATCCGATGGGGCATCCGATGGTGCGGCGGCGGACCGCCGGCAGAGGTGGGCTTGAATGGCTTCCACATCCGCGTCGGTGGTCGGAGCGTCTGCTGCGTTTCGCGAGCCGGATAGGCCGCGATCCTCTTCAGTACAGTCTTTTTCGGCGCCGGAGTCGGCGTTCGTCCGGGACATCGCGGCTGCTGCCGCGGATGACCGGGGTCTGGCCGATCTGCTGACAGCGGAGAGTTCCGCGGAGGCGCTTCGCGCGTGGGCGGCCCGCCGCGTGGGCATCGGTGAGCGGCTGTCACGGTCTACGCTCCTCGTTCGCCTGGGCGAGGACATCGCGGCCATCGACGAGGCCCTGTCGCGGCAGCTCGACGCCATCCTGCACCACCCGAAGTTTCAGCAGCTCGAGTCTTCGTGGCGGGGCCTTGCCTGGATGGTCGGCCAGACGGTCGACGCCAACGACGCCGCGGACGGCCGGTCGAAGGTTGAAGTACGGCTCCTGTCGGTGACGAAACGGGAACTGGCACGCGACCGCTCGGATGCCGTTGAATTCGATCGCTCGGCGATGTGGCGAAAAATCTACGAGGAGGAGTTTGGCACTGCGGGC
>JBILKZ010000107.1:0-13833 GCA_044376405.1 Pirellulales bacterium | reverse complement strand
TGTCGAAGCCCGTGAGCGTCAGTTTCAGCCCGTTCATCACGATCCCGTTGGCGCCGTTGGCGAACGTAAGCCCGTCGGCCGCCGACGTCGCCCCGCCGTCGATTGTGATGGCCGTCGTCGTGCTGCTCAAGGTGAACGTCGTCCCGTACGTGTTCGTGATCGGCGGCAGGGCCGTCGCAAGCGCGATCGTGCCGGCGCCCGAAATCTGAAACGTGATCGTGTTGGCGGTTCCAGCATTGGTGGGGGAGTTCGCGTCGAGGATCGCCTGCCGCAGCGAACCGGTGTTGGTGTCGTCCAACGTCGTGACGTAGAGGGTGGCCAGCGCAAGTCGTGCCTCGAGCGATTCAAACGCGGCAAGTCGTATCCGGCTCTGGCGTTGAGGGGCCGCGGGACGAACGCGATTGACGGAGATTCGTGTGATTCGACGGAACAACGTCTGGATGTTGGTACGGCTGCGGCTCATCGAAGGGGCTCCGGGGCGAAAAAGGCGCGAAAAGCGAGACACGGGCGCAACACCTATGCTCCAGCCCAAGCCGCCGACGCCGTCGCGGGGCGGTTTGGGAGAGATGCGGGGGGTGTAGCGGCCGTGAGGGGCTATCTCCGTTGCCCGGAAAAGCTATCACAGCTACCGGCGAGACGTCTAACCGGCGCAGCGGGCGAGAGAATGTGCCCGCGATCAACGTTGCGGACTGAAGCCGCAGGCGATGCCCGCAAAGGGCGAATCAGGCAGCCGCCCGCAGGGGCTTTTTGCCGCGGATCATGAGGTGGACGCCCTCCTCGTAATACCAGCGGAAGTGGCTGCGGACATCCGCCATCAGCGGGCCTGCCTCGTCCACATACCGCTCGATATCGCGGCCTCCCGCCGAGCGGTTGAGTGACGGGAGGGGGCGTGCATGGCCGAGGCCGTTGTCGTCGCAGAACGCCTGAAGCGCCGGCTGCAGTGACTCGAAGTCGAGCAGTGTCGTGTTCTGCCAGAGCGGGCCGCCGACATCGAAGAACTGTTTGTACGAGGGGATACGGCCACCGATCACCGCGGCGGCGAGAAAATCGCGGAACGTATGGTGCTGCGTGGAACCTATAAATGGGTCGGTCGAATGCGCGACCGCCGGCTCCCGCTTCCAGAACTCGAACAGCGACACCAGCATCTCAAACGGATCCCGAATCACGCCGACGATCCGCAGCGACGTATGGAGCGGGCTATATCGATCGGCCAGAGTTGGCGACCACAGTTTCAAGGAATGGTGGGTGAATCGTCCGAGACGCCTTGGCAGGCTATGCGGCCGCAGCAGGCTCAGGCTCAGATTGACCGGGTAGTGCGGATTGTCGGGAACGAGCAGGTCGGCATCCGGGCAGGTATCGATGAACCACCGTTGCAGCGACGTGCCGGCGGTCTTCGGGTAGTGGGCAAACGCCAGTTTGTGCGTGCGGCTGACGAGCATCGGATCACTTCCCTGATTCCCTCGGACGACAGGCCTGTGCCGCTCGTTCCGGGGAGTGGTGGGTTCGCTCCCCGGACTTCTAGCGACGGCAACCAACGGAATCGACAGCTTTATCCGCACAGCTTGAATAATCTCCCCAAGCCGGAGGGATTTCCGCATCGCCAGGATCGGTATGGTTCCGACCAAGATCCCTGGCCTGCGCAGTCTTTCCATCTTTGCGACGAACTGGCGACGCTGACTGTGGCGTTTAGTTTGCGGGGTGTGACGGCCGATACAGCCACGGAGTCGTCGGTGTGCGTGCCAGCTGGTGTCAGCCGGCTTCCGCTCCGTGGTCTTGTGGCCTTCCCATTCATGGTCGCCAACCCGCTTTTCGCAGAGCAGACGATCAAGCAGCCCCGGGCTGACCGGCCCCGCGTCGTGCTCGACCTCGAGAAGCTCAGGCATGCCAACTGTGGGCTGGGCCGGTTCTGCCGGCACCTGGCCGAGGGCATCCTGGCACTCGGCGAGCGGTCTTTCGATCCGGTATTTTTCTTGCCACAGACGCTTCCCCAGGAAACCGTCCGGCACTTCCGGGCTGAAGGCATCGAGCAGATCGAGGTCAGCCCCTGGCGGAAGGAGACCTTCGCCAGCCTCTACCGGCCATTCCTCGCGCCCTTCCAGCGGCGGCACCGCTACGACCTCTGGCACGTCACGAACCAGACGAGCAAGTATCTGCCGCTCGATCCCACCGTGCCCGTCGTGCTGACGATCCACGATCTGAACTTCCTCCACGACGCCCGGCATCAAGATCGGCCTGCGGCCGTGGTCCGCAAGTTGGCAGATGTGCAGCGGAAGGTGGACCGGGCAACGGCCATCGTCACCGACTCCCGTTACGTGGCCGATGACGTCGCGGCGCACCTGCGGCTCGCCGGCAAGCCGGTGCATGTCGTGTCGCCAGGCCTCTCCGCTCCTCCAGTCGCGTCAACCGTGGCCCCGGCATGGGCACCCCGCGGGAAGTTCATCCTGTCGATCGGCAACTGTCTGCCCCACAAGAATTTTCATGCCCTCTTCGACTTGATCGAGCGGCTTCCCGATTTCGCGCTCGTGATCGCCGGCAAGCGGGAGACTCCCTACGGCGAACAACTTTCCCGCGAAGTCGCCGCCCGGAATCTCGCTGGTCGGGTGACACTCACCGGGCAGGTGTCCGACGGCGACCGGCAGTGGCTCTACGAGCAGTGCGAGGCGTTTGCCTTCCCGTCGCTCACCGAAGGCTTTGGGTTTCCGGTGCTCGAGGCGATGCAGTGCGGGAAGCCGGTGTTCATGTCCCGCCGCACGAGCCTGCCAGAACTCGGCGGCTCGCTCGGCTTCTACTGGGATTCCTTCGGGGCCGAGCACATGGCCACCGTTTTCCGAGCCGGCATGACAGCGGTGGCGGCCATGCCGACCTTCGCCGCCGCGGCCCGGGCCCGGGCCGCTGAGTTTTCCTGGGAAAACGCCGCCCGCGGCTATCTGCGGGTCTACCGCTCCATTCTCGATCCGGCGGCTGCCTGAACGGCAACGTTTTCCGGCCAAGTTCACGTCCAAGCTGCCCTTCCGATACCCCCCTGGGAATTGCTATGACCCACGGCGCCATGTCCACCCTGACGCTTCAGAAGCCTGTGTCCGCACGAAAGGCCCTCATCTGCGGGATGGGCGGTCAGGATGGCAGCTACCTGGCGGCCCACTTGCTCGACCTTGGCTACACGGTCGTCGGCACCAGCCGCGATGCCCAGGCTAGCCGGTTCGAGGGACTCACCCGGCTAGGCATCCGCGACCGTGTTTCGGTCGAGTCGATGTCGCTCGTCGACTTCCGCTCCACGATGCAGGTGCTCTCCCGCACGCAGCCCGACGAGGTCTACAACCTCGCCGGCCAGACCTCGGTGGGGCTCTCCTTCAATCAGCCGGTGGAGACCTTCGAGAGCATCGTCATCGGCACGGTGAACCTGCTCGAGGCGATCCGCATGCTTGATCGGCCGATCCGGCTCTACAACGCCGGCAGCTCCGAGATGTTTGGCAACACCGGCGAACAACCGGCTGGCGAGACGACTGTGTTGCGGCCCTGCAGCCCCTACGGCATCGCCAAGGCGACGTCGTTCTGGCAGATCGCCCAGTATCGACAGGCCTACAAAATAGAAGCCTGCACCGGCATCCTCTTCAACCACGAAAGCCCGCTGCGTCCGGAGCGGTTCGTGACGCAGAAGATCGTGGCGGGCGCCTGCCGCGTGGCCGCGGGCGAGCAGGACGTGCTCAGCCTCGGCGACCTCTCCGTCCGTCGCGACTGGGGCTGGGCGCCAGAGTATGTCGTGGCCATGCACCGCATGCTGCAACTCGACACGCTTGAGGACTTCGTGATCGCCACCGGCCAGACGACGAGCCTCGAGGACTTCGTCCGCGAGGTGTTCGCCAGCCTCGGCCTCGACTGGCGCAAGCACGTCGTCCGCGACCCGGCGCTCACCAGGCCCAGCGAGATTCTCTCGGGCCAGGCCGACACGTCGCACGCCACCGCCCGTCTCGGCTGGACCGCGCGATCCCACATGAAGGACGTCGCGCGGATGATGGTGGAGGCGCGGCTTGCAGTGCAGGCCCCGGCGATTCGCCGCGCGGCGTAGCGTAGCGTCAGGCCGTCCGCCTTCGCCGCACGCTTTCGAGGGCGAGGGCGATCGCCAGACCGCCGCAAAGAAGTGGAAACGTCTGGCCGATCTGGCTCGCCACCGTGCGCGGGTTGATCAATGGCACCTCGGCGACGAGCACGTCCTCCACGTTCAGTGGCAGCCGCGTGGGAATCGTGCCGAGCGGTGAGATCAGGCACGTCTCGCCCGTCGCGGCGCACCGCAGGAGGCAGCGGCGGTTTTCCACGGCCCGCATCTGCGCGAGCAGCCGGTGCTGCAGGAGCGTGAGGGTCGCCTTGAATGACGAGCCGTTGATCAGCGAGAGCAGCACGTTGGCGCCATTGTCGACGAGCGATTCGGCGGCGTCTGGCACCATGTCTTCGTAGCAGAGCATCACGCCCAGCTTCGCCTTATCGCCAAGCGGGAGCACGGTCGCTTCCGGCCCGACGTCGAGGTCGTCGTCCATCGGAAAATAGTGTCGCAGTTCGGGCATGAAAGCCGTGCCCGGAACGTATTCGCCAAACGGCATCAGGTGCCGCTTGTGGTAGCAGCCGACGATCCGTTCGGCGTCATCCACGAGGATCGCCGACTGGTAGATGTCGTTGGGACGTTCGGGATAGCCGCTGTAGATCTTGCCGCCAAACAGGAGCGGGCAGGCAGGATCGGCCAGCGGCCGCAGACCCCGCTGCGGATCGCGCGACTCCGCGAAGATCCGTTCGGGATCGTTGAAGGCGGGGAGTTTTTCCGAGTAGGAGCCGCCGCTGCATTCGGGCCAGCAGATCAGGTCGAAGGGCCGGTCACGATCCGCGCACGCCTCCCGTGAGAGCCGTTGCAGGGCGTCGATCGAATCGTCACGGCTGGGGTCGACCTGCACGAGCGCCACGCTGATCTTCGGCGCCGCGGCCATCTCCGCCGACCAGAAGCGCATCGCCCACACGCCGTAGGCGAGGTTGGCCGCGCAGATCACGACCGCCGCCACGCCCACCGCCGTCCACGCCGGGCCGACGGCCTCGTGCGCGGGCCTCCAGCGGCGGCGGAGCATCTCCACCAGCAGCACGATCGCGCCGGCATGGGCATAGAGCACGAAGGTGGCGGCTTCCGGGCCGAGCAGGTCGACCGATTGCACGAGCACGGGCCAGGCGAGCTGGCTGTAGCCAAGCTTCCAGGGAAAGACGCCCATGACGAAGGCCTCGGTCGCCACGGCGACGAGTGCCGCTGGGAGCCAGGCGTTGCGGGGGTCGACGACCGTGCGGCTGACGAACCAGAAGGGCAGCGAGAGCCGCAAGGCATCCCAGAGCACGATCGGCACGGTGAAGGCCAGGCCGATCCCGTAGCTCGACTGGATCGCGTCGGCGAGCACGGTGGGCGACCAGTGAAACGCCGTGGCGAGGCTCGCCGCCGCCACGGCCAGCACGAGCGTTTCGCCCCGCCAACCGCGGAGGTACGGGAGACACGCAAGCGCGGCCGCCACGCCGAGCCATTCGCAGGGCACGAGATCTTGCCAGAGCCACGGGGCCGCGATCAGCATCGTGATCGCCACGGCACCCAGGGCATCTGCCCACCGCCCGTTGCCTGATCGTGGCCGCAGGAAAACATTCATACACCGGTTCTAATCACGAACCGCAGCCTGCACAAACGTGGGCCGTCAGGAAGACCGGCAGGGCCGCAAACAGGTCTGCAAACAGGGACCGCAAAAACGAGCGAGCCGGACGGCACTGGTGGGCCAAGGCCCACGCATGTGCTGTCCGGCTCGTGATCTCGTCTGTTTTCAGGCCAGCATTCGGATGGAGATCCGGACGGCGACTAGAAAATCTTCCCCGGGGGGGAGAAGGTCAGAGTCGACGTCGTCGTGTCGGCCGCAGCCAACAGGTAGACGTACTGGCTCTTCGGGAAGTTGAAGTCCAGCGTCTTGGGGTTGGCGCCAGTCTGCGATTGAACGTAGGCCTGGGCGGCCCCCTTCTTGATCGTGAACTGAGCCACGCCGTTGCCAGAAACCGTCTTCCCGCCCGCAGCCGAAGCGGCACCATTCTTCGCATTCACGAGCGCCGGCGCGGTGCCGGTGTTCTTGATGCGAACGTACTGGTTGTTCGACTTCGAGCTACCGCTGCTCCGGCCGCCCGCAAACGCGGCGTTGGCCGAAGCCACCATGGCGACGACCGCCAAGGCGAGGAAAGCATTACGAATCATAGGAACCTTTCTTCGAAGAAACATTCACTCGATCACGACCGTGCTGAGGTCAGCACGACCGAATGCGGGTCGCCCCGCAATGTTGGTGGGCCGGGTTACCCCGGCTTTTGTTTTGTTTGGATCTGGGGGCCACGTCGTGGGGCCCGGATGGAGGGGACTAGTTTGCGGTCTCCGTCTCGCCGCCGACACGGGTTGAGATGGCAATCAAGACGCGAACGTCGAGCCGATCGTTCAAGAACGAGACATGGCCGTCGCCATACAGGCTGTTGATCCCGCCATCATGCAGGCTCCGAAAGCCATCCACGCTGGGGTCGTTGAGTACGCGTGAGTTGAGTGGGAAACAGTTGTTGCCGCAGGCCCAGCAGGCGTCGCCATTCGTGTGCGTGTCGACGGCACCAACCGTCTCGCGATCGGCGGCTTCGGCGACCAGCAGTGTCTTCGAAAGTCCGTCGGTGACCGAAGCCGCGGTTGCCGGCAGTTTGTAATCGGCATCGGTGGCATAGAGGATGCCGCCATGTTCATCACGTGTGGTGAGTGGATTGAGAGGCTCGCCATCAGGCTTGATGTAGGCACCGAGAATCCCACCGTAGTCCTGTTTGCCGGGGAACTTCTTGATTCCGCTGGCACAGACATACGTTGGAATGGTGATGTCGACCTTGGACAGATTGCTGGCGGGATCATCCCACGGCTTCGTGTAGTCGATGCGATCCGACACCGCCGACTGCTCCAGGAACGGCAGGATAAACGACGACCACGCATGCAGCCGGTTGCCGAGTTGGTCGTTGCCAGGCGGGAACCGTTTCTTGGCCTGTTCGTAGCTGGAGAGCGCCACGCCCATCTGCTTGAGGTTATTGGTGCACTGCATCCGGCGACCCGACTCACGGGCCCGCTGCACGGCGGGCAGCAGCAGGCCAATCAGGGTCCCGATGATGGCGATCACTGCGAGCAGCTCGACAAGCGTAAAGCCACTCGGTGCGGTGCGTGGGGCGGTGGTTTTCATGGCTGCATTCCTCGGGGAAACGAGGACCTTGGTAAGATGCGTAGATTATGTCGCCGATTGTGGGGGTCAAGCTCGCGGAGTCGATTTCTCGGGAAAATCTTGGCTTTCAGCGGTTGTGCAAACTCTCGCAGCGCCGATTGTTCGACACAGGTCGTCGTCCGCAAGATGTTTTATGGCAAGGACTTACAGCTCGACGCAGGCATATTTGTGGGTGGTGCCGAGGGATCACGAGGGGTCAGGTGATCGTAAATCTCGTCGCGGCGCCGGCGGCCAGCGGATTGCCAGCACGGTCCGTAACGCCCGTCTTCACGAAAGACAGTGTGTAGGATCCCGGGTCTGCCAGGGCGAGTTGTTGCTGAAACGTAAACGTCCTTCCGTCAGGAGACTGGGACAGCGTGATCAAGCCGACGTAGAGCGAAGCCCGACTGTCTTTGATGGGCACGTTGGTGATCGTGACTCCAGACTGCGTTCGGCCCGACAGGATCAGGCTGGACAACCGCACCCCCGACACCGGCTCGGAGAACGTCAGTGTCGCGCGTCCATTGACCGAGTCATAGGCAAGGCTGGCCGTGGGCGGCGTGGGATCGACTGACATCCACATCGGCGTTGCCGTGCTCCAGACCTGCCCCGGGCCGACCGCATAGGCCGTCAGCGTGTGGGCGCCGGCTGTGAGCGGCCGAGCTGCAGGCGTCGCCAGGCTCCAGGCCCCACGCACAGTGGCGGTCGCAACACCGAGCAGTTGCCCATCGGCGTAGACGACCACGCTCGAACGGGCCGGGGCCGTGCCGGTAAACACCGGTCGCGCGAGCCGCGTGATGCCGTCACCGCGAATACCGGTATCGCTTGCCGCCGTCAGCCCGATGGATGGCGCCGCCACCGTCAGTGCCATCCGCTGCTCGAGCGACTCAAGGCCCATCGCCGCTTCACGGCTTCGCAGCCCGGCGGTGGCCCGGCGTCGCCGAGCGGGTCTCGTGGCGGCGCCACACGTGCGGACGATGGACTGAAGCAGAGAAAATGGCATGGGGCACCTTCGGGGTAGAAACGAGGCCGCCGACGGACTGGGTGGGAATCTGGGTAAAGAGCGAGAACGTTGTGAATGATCCTACGTTGAAAACCACCCAGCAGTTTGGGTTAGGTATCATCTTCAGCCGGGACACGCCCCAGTCAAGGGACAGGTCACCATAGGATTCCGGGGACGCAAAGGGCTAAAAAAGCGGCCCTCGCCCACCGGCGGGGCGTGCCGATTTTCATCTGGACACACCCGGTCAGGTGCCTCCAGCAACGCGGTGTCGTCCGCGAATGGCTGTTTTTCGCTGCGTTTGCAGGCAAAAGTGGCGAACATATGATCGCCCTGCGGCACTGTCAGCGGCGATTTGCCCGGCAGCAATCCCCTGGCTTGGCGACCTTCGGCCGAATTGGAACGGACACATTTTATGAACATCCTTGTCACCGGCGGTGCCGGATTCATTGGCAGCCATATCGTCGACGGCCTCCTGGCGGCGGGGCACCACGTCGAGGTGCTCGATGATCTCTCCACCGGTTCGCGGGACAACCTGCCCCCCGGCGTGCCGCTGCATGTTGCCGACATCGTCGATCCGCAGGCGGTCGCCCGCGTGTTCGAGGTGGCACGGCCCGATGCGGTCTGCCATCAGGCGGCGCAGATGTCGGTGAGCCGGTCCGTCCGCGATCCGCTCTTCGACGCCCAGGTCAACTGCATCGGATTGATCAACGTGCTCGAGGCTGCGGCCAGGCACGCCTGCCGCCGCGTGGTCTTTGCGTCGAGCGGCGGCGTGCTCTACGGGGAAGTGACGACGCCGGCTCCCGAATCGACGCCTGCCAATCCGGTCAGCCCCTATGGCATCACCAAGTGGGTGGGCGAACGGTATCTGAAGTTTTTCGCCGAAGAGCACCAGATGGCGACGGTCGCCCTCCGCTATTCCAACGTCTACGGTCCCCGGCAGAACCCACATGGCGAGGCCGGCGTGGTGGCGATCTTCTGCAAGAAATTGCTGGCGGGCGAACCGGCCCGCATCAATGGCGACGGTCGCTACATCCGCGACTATGTCTTCGGCCCCGATGTTGCCCGAGCGAACGTGCTGGCCCTGACGGCCGACCTGCCCACCGTGGTGCCGGGCACGCTCACGAGCCTGAATATCGGCACTGGCTTCGGAGCGGACGTCAACGACCTGGAGGCGATGATTCGCACCGCCGTCGGCGACGCGATTGCCCGTCGTGGTCGGGGAGGGACGCTGCCGCCACCGGAGCACGGGCCGGCCCGGCCGGGTGACCTCCGCTCAAACCTCGTCGATGCCCGCCGCGCCGGTGAACTGCTCGGCTGGAAGCCAACGGTCGCGCTCGACGCGGGCCTGGCCCTGACGGCCGAGTGGTTCGCCGCCCAGACCGCTTAACACGATCGGCCAACCAGATCGCCTCACAGCCCGTCAGTCGTCCGTCAGGCCGTCGAGGGCACCCGACGCCAGCCGCTTCCGAAGCGACGGCGAATCGAGGTAGGGCGGAAAGCGGTGGCTCTTGCCGACGATCGGTGCGGCATCGACTTGGACGAACTCGACCTCCGGCGGCATCCAGCGGGCGGGCATGTTCTCGTGCCCGAGTGCCTCGGTTCCCAGATCGGGATCGACGAACTCGAAGAATCGCAGCGCCTGATCCCGCGTGTTGTTCAAGAGCGTCAGTCGGTCGATGCAGCGGAGCACTTTTCGGTATTCGCCGCACGGAGCCAGGGCGTCTTGTCGCACCGCCGACGCCACGAGCACGAGATGCATCCTCGCGGGGCGGTCGATCCATGGCTGCAGGCTGGCATGCCCCGACCGCTGGGCACCGACGAGATGGTCGAGGGACTCCAGGGCGATGAGCCCGCCGTAGCTATAGGCCACGATCGCCACCGGCCGCGTGGGCTCCACCTGGCCCAGCAGCCAGGCGAGATAGTGGCCTTCCGTCATCGATCGTTCGTATTTGGCGCGGCTGTCCCGCAGCAGGTGTCCCTCCCGGGAACTCGGCCACGAAAAGATCACCGTGCGGGCGGCGGGAGCGTTGGGGTGGCAGGCCGCCAGTCGCCGGGCCAACAGCAGGCCCTGCGACTTTGCGTCGGCCGAATCGTAGCGGTTGCCGTGGATGAAGATCAGCAGTGGCCGCTGCGGATCATCCAGCAGGCTGGGCAGGTCTGATCGAATCCAGCGGCTACACGCCGCATCAGGAACCAGCCGTTCGACGTCGAATGTCACATGGGATGGGAGACGACTGATATCAGGCAGTCGTCGCGTGCTGACGACCCAGACATCGTCGTCGCCGTTCGACGCCCTGTCTGTCGCGACGGGGGCGTCGGCCGATGGCGACGCCTGGACGCCCGTGGCGCAGCAGCACACCACCGCGATCACCGTCAGGGCCAGGGAAAGTTTGAGTGCAGCGAAAAGACGCAAGACAGACACCGAACGCATGGAAGACCAGCCTGTGCCGCAACGCGGCCGTTCATCGACTGTTCTCAACAGTAGCACGCGTTTTCGGGCGTCGGAGCATGTTTTCAGGCGGCCCATCATGGCGAGCGCACGGCCGGTGGATAGGGAGAGCCGGAGCAATCGCTACGTTCATGCCTCATCGGCAAGGTCGTTGTCGCGGGCCGCGACCGGCAGGGAAATTTTTTGGAGAAATCGTTTCGCCTGTCCGACCGTGTTGCGGATCGTGAGCTAGGGTTTGGTAGGCGTCGTCGCGGACGACGCATCGTGTCCGACCGCGGGTCGCTTCAAACCCGACGGTGGTGGAGATGCCAATCATGTGCCGAACCCTGTGCCTCGTGATCGCCCTCGGTAGCCTCGCAGCCGCCCCGGGTTGCAGCAGTTGTTTTGGTGGCGCGAACAGCTGCCGCCGGCCGTCGTTCATGGAGTTTCGCTCGCCCTGTGGGGGAGGCGCCGCGCCCTGTGCTGCCCCGCAACCCCAGCCCTGCCAGCCTGCCTGTGGGGCTCCAATGCACGAGCCGGCATGTGGTCCGGCCTGCGGTTCGTGCGGCGAAGGCGGTGGCATGATGTCGGCACCTTCCTCGGCGCCGGTGATGGTCGAGCCCGGGACATTTAGCTGACCGATAGCTGACCGACAGCGGTTTGGATCGTCCGCCCCTCCGGTGATGTGCCGCTCTTGCCGGCCAAGCGTCGGGCAAGCAGCACGCAGTGTGCCTGCTCCCGATTCGAGCGGCTCGTCACCGGCGGGGCGGAACATGCCGGGTGACGTGACCGGCGGTGGGCCGCCGGTTTCATAAAAGCCCCCGACGGAAGCCGGGGGACTCCGGGCGTAAACACCTCCTCGCGTGCCATTCCGCACGAAAAGAGCCGGCCTTTTTGGGCGGCCACTCGCCGCTCGTATACTCCCGGCTCCCGTTTTCCCATCACGGAGCCGTCATGTTCGAGTCGCTCACCGCCTCGCTCTCGTCCGCCCTCAACACCCTGCGGGGCCGCGGCAAGCTCACCGAAGCGAACATGCGCGAGGGGCTCTCGGGGGTCCGCACCGCGCTTCTGGAAGCGGACGTCGCCTATGACGTCGTCGAGACATTCCTCTCGCGGGTGGTCGACGATGCGGTGGGGTCGAAGGTGCTCGAGTCGCTCGATCCGGCCCAGCAACTCGTCGGCATCGTGCACCAGGAACTGGTCAACCTCATGGGGCCGGTGGACCACTCGCTCCACCTGCAGCCGGGCAAGACCACCATCCTGATGCTCTGCGGCCTGCAGGGCTCGGGCAAGACGACCTCCTGCGGCAAGCTGGCGAAGCGGATCAAGGAGCAGGGCCGGGGCGTGATGCTCGTGGCTGCCGACTTGCAGCGTCCGGCGGCCATCGAGCAGCTGGCGGTGCTCGGTGGGCAGATCGGCGTGCCGGTGCACGTGCCGGATGGGGTCACCGATCCGGTCGCCGTCTGTCGTGCTGGCGTGGCCCGCGCTCAGAAGGAGGGCATCTCCGTCGTCATCCTCGACACGGCCGGCCGCCTCTCGATCGACGAGGCGCTCATGCAGGAGCTCACGAAGATCGATCGTACCGTGGGCCCCGACCAGGTCTACCTCGTGGTCGACGCGATGACCGGACAGGACGCGGTGAAGAGCGCCAAGGCCTTCAACGAGGCACTCGAACTCGACGGCGTCATCATGACGAAGCTCGACGGTGACGCCCGTGGCGGTGCCGCCCTATCGGTGAAAAGCGTGACGGGGGTGCCGATCAAGTTCGTCGGCACCGGCGAGCAGATCGACGCCCTCGAGGATTTTCATGCCGAGCGGATGGCGGGGCGAATCCTCGGCATGGGCGACG
Source organism: Pirellulales bacterium (assembly GCA_044376405.1). Taxonomy (GTDB): domain Bacteria; phylum Planctomycetota; class Planctomycetia; order Pirellulales; family UBA1268; genus CAMCQY01. The sequence goes on along the minus strand of JBILKZ010000107.1, from coordinate 1,282 downwards.
TCGTCACGCTGGTCGAGGAGGCACAGCGGAAGTTCGATCAGGACGAGATGAAGCGGCAGGAGGAACGGCTCCGCGCGGGCGAGTTCACGCTCGACGACTTCAAGAAGGTGCTCCAGCAGACCCGCCGCCTGGGGCCGATGGGCAAGGTGCTGGGCATGATCCCGGGCATGGGTGGCATGCAGGAGATGCTGGCCGGCGCCGACCTCGACAAGGACGTCAACCGTCTCTTCGGCATCATCGACGCGATGACGCCGTCCGAGCGGCGCAACCCCTCGCGGGTGATCGACCAGTCGCGCCGTCGCCGCATCGCCGTGGGGGCGGGCGTCGACCCGCACGAGGTGGGCGATCTGGTCAAACAGTTCGACGGCATGAGCGCGATGATGAAGGGCATGGCGGGGCTGGGCATGCGGGACCGTCTCCGCGAGGTGCAGCGGCTGCAGGCGCAGATGAGCAATCCCGCCGCGCGGCTCGGCAGGCCGAAGGGCGACACCGGCAAGCGGCTCACCGCCGATGAGCGGCGCAAGCAGAAGAAGCAGCGTGAGAAGGATGCCCGCCGCAAGAGGCGAGGCTGACTGTATTCACGAAAAACACGACATCGTGTCGTTTTTTCTTGGCAAACGCAGTTTGCTGGTGCTGCGCACGGCATCCTGCCATGCCGATTGACGAGGGCGGGCTCCGCGAACACCGAAGCGAGCATCAGGCGCCTCGGCGGAACACGCGCAGCATCGTCCCCGACGTGGTCGCCGAGCCGCCGAGTGAGCGGAGCGTGTTCGGGGAGCCCGCCCGGCGCGATGTCGGTTTTTTCCGCAAAAACAGCGGAAAAACCGGGGTCTGGAAGGTGGGCTTGGGTTCCGGCGCCGGTCGGGTACGCTAAGGGGCTCGATCAATCATTTCCGAGGAGACTCTGACCGTGGCTGTGGCGATTCGAATGAAGCGGATGGGCCGGAAGAACCGCGCCTTCTACAGAATCTGTGCGACCGACCGACGAAGCCCGCGAGACGGCCGCGTGATCGAGGTGCTGGGCACCTACGATACGTCCGTGCCCGATACCGATGCCCGGTGCCTGCTCGACAACGACCGCGTGGCCTACTGGCTGAGCGTTGGCGCCCAGCCGAGCGATGCAGTCCGCGTGCTCGTGAAGAAGTACGGCAAGAACGGCACCCGCCTGAAGGAGATGGAGCAGGCCCGCGCCAAGCTCTCCATGCCGAGGATTGTGCCCGAAGCCGGTGAGCCGGTGTTCGTGCCCGAGCCGAAGGCGGTGCCTGGTTCGGCCGCTCCAGTT
>JBILKZ010000001.1:0-91952 GCA_044376405.1 Pirellulales bacterium | reverse complement strand
GTTGAAGTTCCTAGATACTTTCCAGGGTAGACCAATTGCTGAACTGTTCATCATCGTAAGTCTTTGGTGTTCAGGGCGTTTTGAGGAGATGACTTTTTTGAAGTGGTCTTGGTTTATTGAGGGATGCATTGTGATCCCTCCGGAGATCGCCAAGAGAGGGTACGGCCGGGCATACAAAATTCCGGACCAAATCCACGAAAGACTGATGCACTTTCGGGTCGCCGGCAACGACTGCGTGTTTGCCGGCTTTGCGGACGAGGTAAAGCGACTGGTCAAGCGTCGTCGTGCCGTTAAGCCGTTTTCTCCCCAAAGAATGCAGTGGCGAATGCATCGCCTCATCAAGAGAGGCGCCGAGACGATAGGTCGTCCCGAGATAACGCACCATGCACTGCGACGGACGGCGATGGAGTGGACAAACGAAGGTGAATTGCTGGAGAAGAGAAAGGCCTCTGCAAGAAAATTGCAGACCACAGTCTCTAACATGGTTAAAAATTACTTGGGCCCTCTAGGCCCGAAAGAAAAACTCGCTGCGGAGGGAATGTGCGAGAATATGACGCTCGCTCTTCAAGATCATTCCGACTTGGCTATGCGACTTGGGTGCGAACCCGTTGAGATCAAGGTTGAGCGGGAGATGGAAGACTTGATGAAAAAGTTGACGCCCATCCAGAGGCGGAGGTTTCAAAAGAGGTTGGGTGAGGGTGGTGACGAGGGCGAGGACTTGGGCGTCGCCTGACCTCACTCCAAGTCCGCCGGCACCCTGCCGAGCACGACGATCAGGAACGTCGCTATCCGGCCAACCAAGAGCGACAGCAGGACCCAGACCAGACCGCTACGCCCCTTGCTCTGGGCAAGCCCTGCGCCGATGAAGGACAGCGCGCCCCAGTCAACGAAGAAGTTGGTGCGGTCGTTCATTTGGTTCTCGTCTCGGGTCGGCTCTGGCCGGGATCGGAATCCCTTCGGATCTGATCCCGGCCTCCTCCATGCCATCCCACATCCGCCCGAGTTTGGGTTTGAGTTTGGGTTTGGGACTTTGTCCTCTCCGAAAATCAGCAAAAACAATTAGGCCCGGTGTGATTCGAACACACGACCAAGGGATTATGAGTCCCCTGCTCTAACCGCTGAGCTACGGGCCCGCGTACGGGCCAGTGTAATCGCTTTTCACGATCGCGGTCAGGCCTCATCGGCAATCGCTCCTCGCCCCACATCCTCGACCACCGCGAGGCCGTCGACCGTGAACCACCTCGTAAACAGGTCGAGGTCAGCCGTGTCGGGCCAGTTCGTGTCGTCAGGCTGCCACGCCTTCAGCTCACGGCGAAAGATCTCTTCGAAGATGTCCTCGACAACCTCCTCCACCTCCTCCGGAAAATGGCAGGCAGGAATGAGATACACGGCTCGGTCCGCAATCACTTTGCGTTCATCAATGGTCTCGTCGCTGATCCCGGTTGTTTTCAGCCAGTCAAAAAACGCCGATTCGTGACCGATCACCACGGCACTGCGATTGAGCATGGGTTCCCGCCGTTTCGATAGTGGAACGGCATTCTGCCCTGAAGCTCCTCCGCCGCATGCCCTGCCCGCGGAAACACAAGTTGCCGGTAAGGGAGACCAGCCGTGACATCGTATGGACGTCTCCCCAATGATGGGGCACTCTCGACAAAGTCACCGAACGAGCCTGATAGACACTCGCGAAAGATGGACGCGGCCTGTTCAGCACACCATGCTCCTCGCATAATCCCCGTTCACACCGCCCATGCTCCCAGGTCGAGCCCCGCCCACGAGACCCATCCGTGCATGAAGTCGACCTCATCCTCACGCTCACCGGCGGCCTGACCGCGGCGCTCGTGCTCGGCACCATCACGCAGCAGCTGCGGCTGTCGCCCATCGTCGGCTACCTGCTCGCCGGCATCGCCGTCGGCCCACACACGCCCGGCTTCGCCGCCGACATTTCGATCGCCCAGGAACTGGCCGAGGTGGGTGTCATCCTGCTCCTCTTCGGAGTGGGGTTGAACTTCCACATCCGCGAACTCTGGGCCGTGCGCCGCGTAGCGATCCCAGGAGCGCTTGTGGCCAGCAGCGTCGCCACGCTGCTCGGCATGGCCGCGGCGCATCTCCACGGATACGACTGGGCCACCGGCCTCGTGTTTGGCAGCGCAATTTCCGTGGCTAGCACCGTCGTGCTCATCCGCGTGCTATCCGACAACCGCGACCTCCACACCCGCGCTGGGCACATCGCCGTGGGCTGGGTGGTGGTGGAAGACCTGCTCACGGTCGCCGCATTGGTCGCACTCCCAGCCATTCTGGGCGGGCAGCAGCCGGGCCTGCAGGGCGTGGTCGTGGCAGTCGGCACCGCGGCTTTTAAGATCGCCGCGCTCGTTGCCGTCATCTTCCTGGCGGGTGGACGGTTCATCCCCTGGGTGCTCGAACATATCGCGGCGACACGCTCCCGCGAACTCTTCACGCTCGCCGTCCTCGTGATCGCGCTGGGGATCGCCGTTGGCTCCGCAAAGCTCTTTGGCGTCTCCATGGCACTGGGGGCCTTCCTTGCCGGCACAGTCGTTGGCCGCAGCGACTTCGGCCTCCGCGCCGCCTCCGAGGCCCTACCGATGCGGGATGCCTTCGCCGTGCTGTTCTTTGTGTCGGTCGGCATGCTGTTCAACCCCACAACGATCTTCACCTCGCCTTGGCTGCTGGCGGCCACTCTGGCGATCGTGTTGATCGCCAAGCCCCTCACGATCTGGGCGAGCGTGATGCTGCTGGGCCATCCGCGACAGGACGCGACGAGCGTCGCCATGTCATTGGCCCAGATCGGCGAGTTTTCCTTCATTCTGGCGGCCCTCGGCCGGCAGCTCGGCGTACTGCCGGAAACGGCGATCAACACGCTGGTCGCCGCGGCAATCGTGTCGATCACGCTCAACCCCCTCCTCTATCGGCTGATCGAACCGTTCGAGCGCTGGCTCGTCCGTCGTGGGCGGGCGAGCATCGACAGTGACGATGGCGACTCGCTGGAAGCATCGGCGCCGAGCCATCGGGCGATCGTGGTGGGCTACGGACCCGTGGGCCAGACTGTGACCCAGCTCCTGCTCGACAACGAGATCGAACCGACCGTGATCGAACTCAATCTCGACACCGTACGCCGGCTGAAAGCCTTCGATGTGCGGGCTATCTACGGCGATGCGATGCGGCGAGAGACCCTCGTGGAGGCCGGCATCAAGGGGGCCGACAATCTCATTCTCACCAGTGGCGCCAGCCACGTGGACGAGGAGATCGTCCGGCAGGCCAAGGAGCTCAATCCCGACGTCACCATCCTGGCCCGTTCGCAATACGTCCGCGAGCTGCCGAAGCTGCAACGCGCCGGGGCGGAGGATGTCTTTTCCGCCGAAGGCGAGGTGGCCCTCGCCTTCACCGTGCGGATTCTCGAACGACTCGGCGCCACCGGCGAGCAGATCGACCGCGAACGCGCCCGCGTCGAGAAGACCTTCCGCAACGGTTAACCCACTCTCCGGAGAGTCACTGCGTGGCGCGGAGTGTTTCCATCCATGACACGACATCGACCAGTTCGTCAGCCGAGAGCGTGGTGGCCAGATCAGCCGGCATCAGCGACACCGGCTGCTTCACAAGTTCCTCGACTTGGCCGGCCGGCAGCATCACGTCGATCGAATCGGCTCCCCGGATCACGACCTGATCAGGCGACTGCGAGACAAGCAGCCCCGTTACGCTGCGACCGTCTTCCATGATCGCCGTGTAGGTCTCGTAGCTGTGGCTGATTGCCGCCGACGGCACAAGCACAGACTCATAGAGCGCCTCCCGAGACAGCTTTGCACCGACACCGGAGAGATCGGGGCCGACCGACTTGCCTTCGCCATTGACGATGTGGCACTTCGCACACGTGCCCGCACCCGCAAACACGGCCTTGCCGTTGGCCGGATTGCCCTTGCGCTTGACGAGCTCCGCCACCGGCGGCAACTTCTCCCCCCCCTTGGCCTTCGGCATTGGCAGCACGTCGGCGGCCGACTGCCGGATATCGCCCCAAGGACACGACGCGATCGCCACGGCTGCCACCTGCGGCAAGACTCCCGAGAGTTCACCAGCCTTCGCCATGGCGACGAGGTCTTTTGCTCCCTGCTGCGACCGGGCCAGCCCGCGAACCGTCGCAGACTTCAGTTCCGGCGTCGCCTTGGCATCTGCGAGGATGCCCTTGAGCAGTGCGGTCGATGGAGCCGAGCCGCGGATGCCAATCGCGTTGAGCAGACGGCCGACTGCGGCAGGATCAGCGGCTCCCAGCACGGCTTTCACGCGGTCCTCCCCGCCACCATCGACCGCCGCACCGGCTGCGGCCGCTGCCAACTGCTCGCTCGTGCCTTCGGCGGCAGCCAGCGTCACAAGTTCGTTCTGACGGTCCTTGAGAGCGAACCGCTGAACGATGTCGACGAACTGCTGCGTGCCCGCCGCGTAACCGAGAACCTCGGTGATTCGTTTGGCGAGCACCGGATCGGCGGCGTCACCGGCGCCGAGTCGCATGACGAGTTCGGGCAGGATCACACGCAGTTTTTCGTCAGGCACAGCCGACAGTCTCGTCTTCACCGTAAGGATTTCGCGAACGGCCTCGTTCACGCGTGACTGATCCTGAAAGTCGAGTGACCGGATGAGCGCCAGCGACTCGGACGTCGTGACCTCGGGATAGTCAATCAGCAGGCACTGCATCGCCGCCGACTTGCTGCCGCGGCTCCGCCAGACGATCTCCCGCCCGACCGCGTCCTTCGGACCCGACGTCTTCGCCAGCCAGGCCTCGAGCCGGCCGTCCCACAGGCCATCGGCCCCGATGCCCAGGGCTTCGAGTTCCCAGCGGTCGCCGGCCTTGTGCTGCGCGGCAAGCGAAGCCCACGCCCGATCGGCCCGCTCGCCCGCAAGGCCCTTCAGTGCAATCGCGCACTCCCGACAAACGGCGACGGAAGGATCAGTCACGAGCTTCTCCACGAGGCCCAGCACATCGCCTTTCGTGAGCCGGCCCATCCGCAGGGCGATGATCCGGAAGCGTTCGTCGTTGTCAGCGGCCAACCGTGCGATCCAGGCCTCAGCCTGGCCCGGGAGCATGCCCGCCGCCCAGGCAAGTCGGGCCCTGAGCTTCGAATCGGTGGCCGATTCAAACGCTTTGGCAAGCGCCGCGGCAGCATCCTGCGGCTGCTTCGCCAGGTGCTCAAGCGCCATCGCGCGGGTGCAGAGGTTTGGGCTTGCCAGCGCCGCCACACAGCCCGCGACCGTGCCTAAGTCGGCGGTCGGCACGCTCCACTGGGAACCCTTCGGCGCAATCCTATAAAGGCGGCCCTTCTCGGTATCGCCCATGCCGTGGCCGCCCACGCCGGGATCGTACCAGTCAGCCACGATCAGCGACCCGTCGGGCGCCACGCAGACGTCGCTCGGCCGGAACCACCGGTCGTCCGAGCCGTCGATGACCGTCTCCGCCGTCGCGGCGTAGCCGGCCGATGCGGGCTTCACATGATAAGCCCGCACCACGTTCGGCCCCGGATCACAGTGCACAAGCGACCCACGAAACCGTTCCGGCAGGAGGCTTCCCTCGTAGACACAGATCCCACAGGGCGAGCCGCCGCCTGTCATCAACAGGTTGGGCACGACACCCGGATCGTTTTGATGCCAGTGCTGCAGCGGGACGTCGGCCTCGAGGTTCGTCCGCGGTGTTCGCCAGCCGGCGCCGGTCAGTTCGTCCTTGTAGCCGTAGTTGCCGTATTCCATCACCCAATTGATCCGCACGCCCTTGTTGCCATCGTCGTCGTTGTCGCTCTGCCAGAGCGTGCCGAACGAGTCGACGGCGACTTCGTAGTTGTTGCGGAAGTTGTGCCCGAGCACCTCGAAATCGGTGCCGTCGGGCTTGCAGCGAAACACCATCCCTTCGCGGAAAGGTTTTCCAGAGTCGTTGACGACGTTCCCGAACCGGTCCTTCACCGGGTTGCCGTCTTTGTCATGCACCGCCTTGCCCGTGTTGCCAAAATTGAAATACCAGCGGCCATCGGGGCCGACTGTGAAGGCGTGCACGGAGTGGTCATGCTGCGGAATGCCCGTCTTCGTGAAGAGTGACTCCTTGCGGTCGGCCTTCAGGTCGCCGTCGTCGTCGTGAAACACAAACACGTCGGGGGCGCACGAGACGATCACCTTTCGTCCCGGCCCCTCGCCGATCACGCAGATGCCAAGCGCGCTATCCACGTCGCGGCCCTGGTAAAATACCGTCTGCTTGTCGGCCTTCCCGTCGCCATCGGTGTCTTCGAGGACGAGGATCCGGTCGCCCTCCTTCCGGGTCTCTTTCTTGCCACGGTAATTGAGCACTTCACACACCCAGACGCGGCCCCGCGAATCGACGTCGATGTCGGAGGGGCTCGAGAGCAACGGCTCGGCCGCGAAGAGCGTGGCCGTGAGGTCGTCGGGGAGCTTGAGCGCGTCGGGCGTCGCCTCGCCGGCGGTTGCCAAGCCCGCGCTGAAGAACGCGCCGGAGAACGCTGCCAGACACACCCAGATACATATGCGATTCATGCGTTGCAACTCCTCATACGGCAGGGACAACCCGAGGGGCGTTATCGACACACAATACTATCGCCATGATATGACGGAGACACAAACCCGCCACCGTCACTTGCCGCGAAATAATCGGCTCGAGGCGATCTCGTGCAAAAGGCTGCGGACCCCGTGCCCATGCTCCCGCGACGCGGCCACGATCCGCTCGATCGCGAGGCGGTCGGAATAGTGGATGTCGGTGCCTGTCGCATACATGAGGACCTGTTTCACAAACGACCGGGCGAGTGCGTCGGGATCGGCGAGCAGCAGCCCGCGGAGCCCATCGATGTCGGCAAACGATCGGCCGTCGGCCAGTTGGCCACTCGGATCGACCGGCTTTCCTAGCCGATAGCCAGGCTTCCAGCCCGCGACAAATTCCACGCCAGCTGCATCACCGCCGCCAAACGTGCGATAGCGGTCCCGCCGGCCGCCGATCACGTCGAAGCTCTCGAGCGCGAAGCCGGGCGGATCCATCATCCGATGGCAAGCGGCGCATGAGGTATCGCTCGAGTGCTTTGCCAGCTGCTCGCGGATCGTCGTCGCTCCACGCGTGTCGGGATCAATCGCTTTCACGCTCCCCGGTGGCGGCGGGATCGTGGCCCCGAGAAACCGTTCCATGAAAAACACGCCGCGGGGAACCGGCGATGTCGTCGTGCCGTTGGCCGTCACCTTGAGTACGCTCGCCTGCGTGATGAGCCCGCCGCGGAGCGCATGTGGTGGCAGCGGCACTCGCCGCAATTCGCAGCCCTCCACGCCCGGGATGCCATAATGATCGGCCAGTGTCCGATTCAGCATGGCAAACTCGCTGGCGACGATGTTCGTCACGGGGAGATCGCGGCTCAACAGTTCCTTGAAGAAAGCCCGCGACTCCTCCGCCATGCTTGCGCGGAGGATGTGCCGGTATTCCGGATACATGCGGCGATCGGGCTGCGTGTCGTCGAGTTTGCGGAGGTCGAGCCACTGCTCGAGAAACCGCGACACGAAGCGGTCGAACTTTGAATCGCCGATCATGCGGTCCATCTCTACGGCGAGCGTGGCCGGTTCGTCGAGGGCCCCACTCCGCGCAGCCGCGAGGAGCTTCTCGTCGGGCAGCGAGTCCCAGAGCCAGAGAGAAAGCCTCGTGGCAAGGCCCTCGGGTGTGAGCCGGCGGTGCGATTTGAAGTCGCCGTCGTCACCGCTGCCGTCAGCCTGCCGCGGCGCGTTTACAAACAGAAAATCGTGGGAGCAGAGCACCGCCTTGTAGGCATGGATCATCGCGTCTTCGAAGCAGTCGCCGGCGGCCAACCTCGCCGTGACCAAGGCTGCATAGCTCTCCACTTCCGTGGGCTTCACGTCTCGGCGGAAGGCCCGCGGCATGAAGCCGGCGAGCAGTCGGGTGGCATCGGCCTCAGGATCGCTCGTAGCCACCGAGACCAGCGGCGGAGCCGTGTCGTCTTTTGTCAGCTCCCGATTCGAGGGAAAGGCATGGCCGACGATCTGCTTCACGGGATCGCGGTGCGGGGGCCGACCGCCCGTCTTCGCATCGAACGGCACGATCGGCAGATCGGCGAACAGCCGCTGATGGCTCTCGGGTGGCCACGACTCGTGCAGCGGCCCCTCCACCTCCAGCCAGTCGATGGCGATGCCGGGACCGATATAGGCGGACGTGCTCCCCTTCTCCTGCGAGACCCAGCGGCCGATCCCCTTGCCGAAGCCAGTCAGCGTGCCCACCTCGAAGAGTAGTTCTTCGTCCGCCTCCATCCAGCGGGTGATGTCGTGCACCCGCGGCTCGATCGACGGCGCGTCGAACATGCCGAGTGTCCGTGCAGGACTCTGCGGATACCGTGGCCCCGGCTCCGGCAGCCAGAGTGAGAGCATGAAGCTTTCCGTGCGCGGCGCCGGCTCGACGCGGCCCTGGTTCCACAGGAAGCTCCAAGCAGAGAGCCGCACTCGGTAGCGGCCGGCATGCACCGGCGCGAAATGAAGCGGGAAACGCCAGTCGCTGTCAACCGGTCCAGAGAACACGCCCACCGTGCCCTCGTAGTCCCGCAGTTTGAGGGCGTCGACGATCTTGCCCCTGGCCTCGCGTTCCGGACCGTTGAAGGCGTTTCGCTCGGGATCGGGCAGCGGCAGATACGGATCGTGCTGCTTGTCCTTCAAGAGCACCGCGTCGCCACGAGCCAGCCAGTTCCATGTCTCGGTGATCTGCGTGGGATAGACCCGCTTGCGATAGACAGGCGGTGGTGCGGCCCGCGTGGCCACCGCCTGCCGCAGGGCCGCCTCGGCCGCGTCCATGTATTCCGCGACATGCACGGGCGACAGGTCGAGCGATTCCCCCAGCTTTTCGTAACCATGGCGAAAATCGTCCGCCGGCAGCTGCCGCCGTATCGATAAATCCGGCAGCGCCAGGAGATCACGGAGTGCCGACTCGTATTCCTGCGCCGTGAGCCGGCGGTAGAGAGCGCGGCCCGCGACGGCGATCCGCTCTGCTTCCGTCGCGATGAGCCAGCGGTCGAGCGCGGTCGTAATGGCCGCGATGTCGGCCTCGGCCGGTCGGTCTTCACCCGCTGGCGGCATCTCACCGGCGGCAATCCGGTCGTGCACGCGAACCCAGGTATGGAACGGATCGCGGAACGTCTCGTGAGCGCCCTCACTCCCGCCGGCCGCGACAGGAGCAGCGTCGAAAGTGAGGGCCGTAAGGTCGAGGCCGCCTTCCTTCGTGTCGGCATCGTGACAGGAGACGCAGTGCTGGTCGATGAAGGCCCGCGATGGCACCGGCACCGTGGCCCCCGCTGCCGGTGCAGTCACAGCCAATGTGGCGTGCACCACCAGCACGGCAGCGGCGAGCAGGCGCACCACTACACCATCTCCAGACCCGTGACCGTGCCCGTGCTCGACGAAAACGCGTCGGTCTCGAGGCCAAGCCGCTGCAGCATCGACACAAACACGTTCGCGAGTGGCAGGTTATTTTTCTGGTCGAATGCCAGATGCTGGCCGTGCCTGAAGCCGCCGCCGGCCAGCAGGATCGGCAGGTTGGTATTCAGGTGGGCGTTGCCGTTGCTCATGTTCGATCCGAAGAGCACCATCGAGTTGTCAAGGAGCCGGCCGTTCCCTTCGTTCACATCGGCAAGCCCCTGGAGGAATCCGGCCAGCGCCCCCAGGCCCGCCTCGTCGATCCGCCGCAGTTCGGCCAGCTTCTCCGGTTCGTTGCCGTGGTGCGTGAGGGAATGCGTGCGGTTGCTCACGCCGGGGAGCTTGGGCGTGATCTCGAGAGGATTGAGATAGAGCGTGACGAACCGGGTGCTGTCGGTCTCGAGCGCGAGCCTCGTCATCGCATACATCAGTTCCATCCGCTCGACCATCTGGGCGCGGTCGGGGATGTCCTTGGGCTGAGCTTCGCCCACGGCCGGCTTGGGGCGGGCCTGCCATGCCTTGGCATGGTCGAACCGTTGCTCGAGTTCACGCACGCTCGTGAAATACTGGTCGAGCCGCTGCCGGTCGGTGGCGGGCAACGACTGAGCCAGCGGCCGCGCCTTGTCGAGCACGAAGTCGAGGATGCTCGCGCCGCGTTCGATCTCCGCTAGCCGGCGGGTCGACTGCTCGGCCGTATCGGCCAGGAAGAGTCTTCGATAGACCTCCGAGGGCTGCTGCTCGGTGGGGATGAAGACGCCGTCTCTCGTCACGGAGAGGAGACCGTCGTGCCGCTCGCCCACTGCCAAGACCAGCGACTGAAACCGTGTGGTGTTGCCGAGCTGCTCGGCGGCGAATTGATCGACCGAGATCGAGTTCCGGAAGGTCACGCTCCGCGGGTCGCGAGCCCCCGTGAGAAACACCTGTTCGCCACAGTGGCCGCCAGTCACGTCCGGATGCGACACGCCGCTCAAGACCGTGAAATCGTTGCGCAGGTCTCCAAACGGCTCGAGATAGGGGCTCGGCTGGTAGTCGCGGCCTGGGTCCTTGGGAAAAAAGTTTTCTGGAATGATGCCAGTGTTCACCATCACGCAGACCATCCGTCGCGGCGGTGCTCCTGCATCGCCACCGGCAGCGACGGGCTCCGACGCTACACCGCGGCGCAGATGCGGGCCGAGTGACTCAAGCCACGGCAGGGCGACGGCCGCGCCCACACCGCGGAGCAACCCACGCCGTGACATCACCGAGCCCGCGTTCATCGTGGAATGTTGAATCAGTCGCATCACTGCCGCTGGCTCCCCACGAAGAGTTCGAGGTTGACGTCGTCCACGAAATGCCCCGCGAAGACCGCCGGCTCACTCGTCGGCTTGGGGTAGTCACGCACCGCCGACACATGGAGCAGCACAAACTTCGCTTCGGGAGGCAGCGAGGCATCGACCGTCACTCGCTGCCAGCCCCGCTGCCCGCATTCGAGCGGCACCCTCTTCATCCCGGAGGCCACGGAATTTTCGTAGACCCATTCGAGTGGGAGCGGATTGGGGGCATGGGAGATGTCCCGATCAAAGGCGTAGAACCGCACACTCGCCGAATATTTTTCATCTGGCCCGCAGGCGTCGGCCGCCATCGAAAAGTCTGCCGCCAGCCGCGCCGTCACCGGCCTGCCTTCGGCCATGAGAATGTACGAACGCGCATCGACGAGCCGGTAGACGTCACTCCAGGCACTCTTCGGCGAATTTTCGCCGGCGTGCGTCGCGCGTTCGAAACGGAGCATCCGGCTACCAGACGCCGGCTCACTCTCTTGCATCGCCATCACGACCCGCGCCTCGTCGCCCCGCCAGATGTCGCCATCGGGATCGGTGCGCCCGCGGGGCAGGCCCGGCACCGTCTTGGCCTGACCGCTTTCGAAGCTCTCGGCGAGCACGGGGATCGTCGTGCCAGCCGCGCCCGGCCCGGGCACCGACAAGGCCCAGACCGCCGAAGCACCGAAGACACCGACGGCAATGCCAGCCAATGCCACCGTGACCCCGGCGATGGCTGCCGCCCGTGGCCGCTCGGCCAAGGCAGTGGCCACGCGATCCGGCACGACAATTTCGCTACGGCTCTGCTCCGCACTGGTGGCGAGCCCCAACTCGATGTCGTTCCTGAGAAACCACAGCCGCCGCGCCGCGGGATCGGCCTCCAACGCCGCAGCCAGTTCACGGTGCTCCTCAGGCGTGATCAGGCCGTCGGCCTGGCGGCTGATGAGATCGTGGAGGCGGGGCTGGTCGAAGGACCCATCGGATCCAGAGGGCTGCTGGGGCATGAGGTCGCTCGGGGTTGGGAAATCGGCGTGAACGTTTCACCGTTGTATGTCGCCAGACCCTGTTTTTTACCGCCGTGATCTCTGGAAACAGCGGCTACCCCGCTCCCACAGCCCCGTCCGCCAGCCGTCTCTCCACGCATTCTGCTAACGACCGACGGAGGATATTCAGCCGGTTGTAGAGCGTCTGCGGGGCGCGGCCGAGTTGCTCGGCCAGGCTGGCGATTCCCTGCCCGTCGATGTAGGCCGCCTGCAGGAGCAACCGGTCCTTCTCGGGCACCTTCTGCAGGCAGAGCTCGAGTGCGGCGAGGCGTTCTTCCCGGTGTCCAAGATCAGCCAGCCGCTCGGAGGCCAGTACGGCGAGCAGCCGGTCGTCGAAGCAGAGTGGGGCCCGGGCCGAAAGTCGCTGGAAGTTCTTCGCCTCGTAGAAGCAGACGGTCGACGACCAAGCCAGAAAATCAGTGCCGAGTTCGAACGTATCGAACTTCTGCCACATCGTCACACTCGCCTTCTGGAGCACGTCCTCGGCATCATGCCGGCGGCCCAAAAGCGACATCAGGTATCCCAGCAGCCGACCATGGCTGCCGGTGAGCAGGGCGACGAATACGGCCTGCCGGTCGGGCTGACTGTCAGGCGTGGGATCCGGGATGAAAGCAGCCATGCCCATGAGTCTAACCCGGATTCCCGCGCTCGCGCGTCGGGCTTGCATGGCACCCACCCCCCCTCCAAGTCCACAGTGCAAGCAAGGGATCTGAGAAGCCACGTTTTCCCCAGGCAGACCTGCCAGGGAAACTTTTTGAAACCGGATCGGTAAATTCCGCGTCCCGCCGACATAACTCTTTGAGAGATCGTCGTTGCAGACGGTCGTCCGCACGCTTTTCGCAAGCTTTCAGCTGGATTGGGGGGGTCGTCATGCCCGGTGTCACCGCGGTTCCCGTACGTTTTCTGGCTCCAAGCCTCCGCCGGACGGCGTTCACGCTGGTCGAACTCCTCGTCGTGATCGCGATCATCGGCACGCTCGTTGGCCTGCTGCTGCCGGCGGTGCAGGCGGCGCGGGAGAGTGGCCGTCGGGCGACCTGCCTGAACAAGCTCAGCCAGCTCGCCAAGGGCTGCCTCAACTACGAGAGCGGCTACCGCATGCTGCCGCCAGCCTTCACCGACTCAGGGTTCGTGAAACCCACTGACGTCTATCTCGCCAACTCCGGCACCATCGGCCCCTCTGCCATGACCGCGCCCTGGACCGTGCGGATCCTGCCGTTTTGCGAGGACCAATCCCGCTACGACAAGTTCAATCAGACGGCGGGATCGTTTGGCGGCGATTTCGGGGGCTACCCGGCGGCGAACAAGACCCAGGCCTACACACCCAACAACGCCTACCAGTGCCCCTCCCACAAGAATAGCCTGCCCACGACCCCAAACACCGACTACTTCGGTGTCTCGGGAGGAGGTCTGGCCACCGCCCCGCCCGCCGGGAAGAAGCCGAGCGATGGCTACCAGTGGTGCACGGGCTATTACGGCAATCAAAACTTCTTCAGCAACGGTGCGATCGTCGTCAACGGATCGATCAGCCCAAAAGACATCACGGATGGGACCTCGAAGCAGTTCATGCTCGCCGAGACCCGGTATCAATACACACTGGAGTCGGAGCAGGCGTGGGCGATCTCCTCGGCTGGATCGTTCTGGGTGGGCCGCGTCAGCCGGCCATCATGGGCCGGAACGTCTCGCCAAGGGACTTTCGTCGGTTCACACTCCACGACGGCCGCTGCCATCAACGGCATCAACTCGTCCGACTTCGTCGACACCTTCGCCGCTCCGGCATCTGGCTGCGGCTCGACCATATGCAGTGGCGAGATGGGGAAGACCTTCGGCAGCTACCATCCCGGCGGCTGCAACGTCGCCTTCGCCGATGGCAGCGTGCAGTTTGTGTCACAGATGATCGACATCAATCTTTACCGTCGGCTCGGCTCGCGAGCCGACGGCAACGCGGGCGGCTACAACCCATGATGGCGTCGCGGTCATCCCACCTGTGCGGGTCGATCGGCATCGTGGCAGGCCTCGCTCTCGCCCTGGCAATCGTCGGCGGCTGCCAGAAGTCCAACGGCCTGACGCCGGTGACCGGCCGGGTGACCTTCAAGGGCAGCCCCGTGCCGATGGGCAACGTGTATATCGAGCCCGACGCCTCGCAGGGCAACAAGGGGCCGCAGTGTCGGTCGAGCATCATCAAGGGCGTCTTCACATCGCGGCCCGAGTTTGGCGCCGTGAGCGGGCCGGTGATCGTGGACGTGGAAGGATTTGAGCAACCTCCGGATAAGGAATTTCCCGTGCCACTCTTCCCTCGCTACACCTTCAAGACGGAAATCCCCAAGGGCAAGGCCACGCTCGACATCGTCGTGCCCGAGGATGCCGGGAAGCCGAAGCGATAGGCCGACTGCACGTTCTCGCTGGCATTCGCTTCCCTCGCTTCACTTCACCCTCGCCCCCCAGCTTTCCCAGTTGGGGTTTCGTCCGTCGCCGGAAACCGGTATCCACTCCCGACGACCTGCGGCGTGTTTTTTACCGAGTGGCGTTTCGTGGCGAAGTGGTTTCTTATCGCCGGCCTGTTGGCAATCGCTCCGGCAGTGGCCGCCGAGGGGCCATCTCTACCAGCGGTCGATTCCACGGCCTCCGCGCCACTCGTAGCCGCGCCTCTCGCACCTACAGCCAGTCCCTATGCCGATCCCAGGATCGCGCTTCTCCCACCAATCGACTTCAACCTCGAGCAGGACGACTTCGCGAGCGAACCGCTCTCCGACGTCGACCCCGCCGCTTCCCGTCCCGGCAGTCGGCCTCGGAAGTCGGGCGGACCGTTCGGTGGATCAGCCCCCTTCTCCATGGGCGGCTTCTGGGCACCTGCGGTGGACGTGGCCGGTCAGCCGGCGGAGCTTTCGATGAACGCGCAGTTTGCCCGCGTCGCCGCGCCTCTGGCGGTCCCTGCCGAAGGCAAGCCGCTCTGGATCGGCATCGGCAAATTCGGTCGGCTCGAAATCGCCACCGACGCGATGCTCCCAGACTCCGGGCAGCCCGTGCCCGACCAGCTCTGGTTGGTCGAGACCGGCTTCATGCACAGCCGTCCGCTCGACGACGGGGGCAATATCGGCGGCACGTTTCTCTTCGGATCGGCGAGCGATCGTCCCTATGCCGCAGGCCGCGATCTCACGCTGATGGCAGTCGGCTTTTACACACGGCCGGCCCGAAACGACCGCGACGAATGGAACTTCAGCCTCTTTTACTCGCCGACATCGCAACTTCCCTATCCGCTGCCGGGCATCGCCTACGTCTGGCGACCCGATGAGCGCTTCGAGGCCAAGATCGGCCTGCCACCGTCGATCGAGTGGCGGCCCACCGACGACTGGACCTTCTCCGTCAACTATTTTCCATTGGTCAACGTCAACGCCGTCGCTCGCCGTCGGCTCGCCGAGGGACTGTCGTTCCTGGCCTTCTACCGGACCGACACCGAGATCTATTTCCTGGCCGACCGGCTGCAGGACGACGAACGGTTCTACGTGTTCGACCAGCGTGCCGCCGTGGGGCTCGAGCGGGTACTCGGACGCGGTTTCGCGGTGGAGGCGATGGTCTCGTATCTGTTTGACCGCACGCTCTTTCAGGGCACGAATTTCTCGTCGGGCCGCACCGACGTGGTCCGCTACGATCCCGGCCTCGGCCTCTCGTTGCAGGTTCTCTGGAGACGGTGAGCCGGCAGGGCACGTCGGTCGGGATCACGTTGCTTGCACCCCACCCTCTGCCAGCAGTATTCTCGAACGACTGTTCAGAAAACCACCTTTTTTTCGAGGCTTCCATGACCGCCGACCAATGCCGCCGATCGTCTCTAGGTTTGAGGGGAGCCGTGGTCGCAGCCCTCGCCTGCGCAGCGTTCCCCGCTGCCATGATTCACGTTCAGGCGGAGCAGGCCACAGCGACGCTGGCCACCGCTGCACCGGCGGAGCCCGCCGGCATGCAGCAACTCTTCGACGGCAAGGATCTCGACGGCTGGGATGGCGATCCCCGGCTCTGGAGCGTGCGCGATGGCGTGATCCATGGCGAGACGACGCCCGAGAACGTGGCGGCCGGCAACACGTTTCTGATCTGGAAGGGAGGCGAGGTGGGCGACTTTGACCTGCGGCTCTCCTTCCGCTGCAACGCCACCAACAACTCCGGCATTCAATACCGCTCGAAGCACATCACCGACGACTCGGCAAAAAACAAATGGGTGGTCCGTGGCTATCAGCACGAGATCCGTAACGAGGAAACGTTTCCGAACGTGTCGGGCTTCATCTATGACGAAGGCGGCTCACGGGCCCGTATCTGCAACGTGGGCGAACAGGCCACCTGGGAGACCGAGGGGGGAAAGAAGGTGGGGGCGACACCGCTCATCGACCAGGAGGCCTTCAAGGACATCATGAAGGTTGACGACTGGAACGACGTGGTGATCCGCGCCGAGGGCAACCACATCCGCCACTACTTGAACGGCCGGCTGATCCTCGACTTCACCGACAACGATGCGAAGCGGGCGCTCGCCAAGGGCGTGTTGGCTCTGCAACTCCACGGCGGCAAGCCGATGTGGGCGGAGTACCGCAACATCCGGCTGAAGCCGCTGTGAGGCCCGCCGAGCCTTTCGCACGCTTCCGCGTTTTCTCACACGCCGTGCAGCTCCGCTGCCCGCGGTGCGGGATCGGGCCGCTCTTCCGCGGCTGGTTTCGCATGCACGATGCCTGCCCGCACTGTGGCTTCTCCTACGCGCGGGAGCCGGGCTTCTATCTCGGGTCAATCTATCTGAATTATGGCGCCACGGTGATCCTCACCGGGGCCCTGTATGCGGTCTTGGTGATGGGCCTCGGCCTCTCGAATGAAACGACGCTCGCCGTCTGCCTCACAGCCGCCGTGCTCTGCCCGATCCTTTTCTTCCGCCACGCGCGGGGCTTCCTGCTCGCCCTCGACAGCTCGGTCAATCAAGACCAGGCGCGCAGTGCTGAGGAGATCCACGCGGGTTCCGCGCCGACGGCGACATTAAGCGAGGGCAAGCTCGCCGCGCTCGCCTCCGACGACGGCCGGGCAGGCTGCGCGATGGGGATTGCCCTCGCGCTGATCCTGCTCTTCGGCCTCGGCATGGCGGCCGTCACGCTCTACTTCGCGGCCACCACCAGCACGCAGATGGAGCCCGGCGAATAAAGGGGACGCAGCTCTTTTCCGTCTGGAAAAGAGCTGCGTCCCCTTTTCAATGACCTGGAAAAGAGCTGCGTCCCCTTTTCAATGACCCACCGGCCATGAGAAGAGCCGGATGCGGTTGCCGTCGGGATCGGCGGTGATCAGTTCCCGAAAGCCCTCGGCGTGAAGTTTCGGTGCCGTCACGTCGGAGTCGGTCGCCGCCAGCCGCGCGTGCACCGCGTCGAGATCGACAACTTCGAAGCCCAGACTCCAGCGTTGGCTCGGCTCACCTGGTGACGGTCGATTCAGGATCGCCAGCCGCGTGTCGCCCGCCTCGAAGAGCGCGTAGCCGTCGTCCACCACGCGGACGAGCACCCGCAGGCCCAGCACGTTGCGATACCACTCGAGCAGTTCCTCCCAGCGGGCGGTCCGCAGTTCGACGCTGAACAGGCTGGGGCGTTGATGAAGGGTCATAAGACCGGGCGTTATACACCCCGCTTTTCCGCGGGCGACACCCGTAGAAATCCCACCTTCTCGAAATCGCCGGAAAAGCCGACAATCCGGGTTTCCAAATCTGGGTTTCCAGGTTTTGGAATCAGGTTTTGGAATCCGGTTTTGGATGTCGGATTCCGCCACCCCCATTCTCCCCCGGCCCCCGAGACGCACGTGTCACAGCCACAGGAACCTATCCCCGCCTCGGCCGCCCCTGCAGCCACCACCACATCAGGCCTGGAAAAGGCCCGCCGCGACAAGCTCGAAAAGCTCCGCGGCCTCGGGATCGACCCCTGGGGCAAGCGATACGACAGCGCCACGCCGATCGCGGAGGTCCGCGGCACGGGGGCCACGCTCGATCCCTCGCCCGAGTTCACAGCCGGCCCCGCCGTCCGCGTGGCCGGCCGGATCATGCTCCTGCGAAGCGCCGGCAGCCTCGTCTTCATCGATCTCCACGATCGCACCGGCCGGATTCAGATCATGCTCGGCAAGAAGCAGGTCGGCCCCGATGCCTGGAAGATCATCGACTGCCTCGACCTCGGTGACCTCGTCGGCTTCGACGGGCGTCTCGGCCATTCGAAGACCGGCGAGATGACCGTCTTCGCCTCGGGCATCGAGTTTCTCACGAAGTCATTGGAGACGCCGCCCGACAAGTATCACGGCTTGGTCGACGCCGACCTGCGGCAGCGGATGCGGTATCTCGACCTCATCCACGGCGAGGGGGTACGCGACCGCTTCGTGGCCCGGTGCCGGATCGTGGAGGCGGTCCGCCGCGTGCTGTCATCGCGAGGCTACCTCGAAGTCGAAGGCCCCACGCTTCAGGAGAGCGCCGGCGGCGCGGCGGCCCGGCCGTTCAAGACCCACCACAACGCGCTCGACATGCCGCTGGTGCTCCGCATCGCGCTGGAGCTGCATCTCAAGCGACTGCTCGTGGGCGGCATGGAAAGGGTGTTTGAACTGGGCCGCGTCTATCGCAACGAGGGCGTGAGCCCGCGGCACAACCCCGAGTTCACGATGATGGAGGCCTACGAGGCCTACGGCGACTACTTCACGATGATGGACCTCACCGAGGCGATCTTCGTGGAAGCGGCGAAGGCCGCCGGCACGCCGACGCGATTCGAATGGATGGGACACACGGTCGACCTCACCCCCCCCTTCCGCCGTGCGAAATACGACGACCTCATCGCCGAGGTGACCGGCTGCAATCCGGCCGATCCCGCGAGCGTGGCCGCGGAAGCTGCAGCCCGCGGCATCGAGACGGCCGGCCGGCACGCCGACGTCATCAAGAGCGATCTCTTCGAGGCCACGGTGGAGAAGACGCTCTCCGGACCGGTGTTCGTCATCGATTATCCCGCTGCCATCTGCCCGCTCACGAAGCGCAAGGCCGACGACCCGCACGTCGCTGAGCGGTTCGAGCTCTACGTGGCCGGCATCGAACTGGCCAACGCCTATACCGAGCTCAACGACCCCGACCTGCAGGAAGAGCTCTTCCGCACGCAGCTGGCCGGGCTCGCCCAGGAGGAATCGATGGCCCGGATGGACACCGACTTCATCCGCGCCCTGCGGCACGGCATGCCGCCGGCCGGCGGCCTCGGCATCGGCATCGACCGGCTGGTGATGTTTCTCACGGCCGCGCCGTCGATCCGCGACGTGATCCTGTTTCCCATCCACCGCCCGCACGCGGAAGGCTGATCGCGTCACCGTCCCCGCCTGCGAGCCAGAGCCACTATGTACAAACTCCTCCTCTGCTGGCGGTATCTCCGCACCCGCTGGATCGCGCTGGTGTGCGTCGCCAGCGTGATGCTCGGCGTGGCGACGATGATCGTCGTCAACGCGGTGATGGCCGGCTTCTCCCACGAGATGCAGACACGGATCCACGGCATCCTCTCCGACCTCGTGTTCGAGAGCCACTCGCTCTCGGGCTTCCAGGATCCGAAGTGGCACATGGAGGAGATCACCCGCGCGGCCGGCGGCGATATCGAGGGGATGACGCCCACGGTGGCCGTTCCCGCCATGCTCAGCTTCCAGGTCCGCGGCCAGTGGCTCACGCGGCAGGTGATGTTTATCGGCATCGACGAGACGACACACAGCGGCGTGAGCGACTTCGGCTCCTACCTCCAGCATCCCGAGAACCGCCGCCAGCTCTCCTTCAATCTCCGCGACGGCGGCTACGACACATTCGACAGCCAGGCGGAGGGCAAGGCCGGCGAGAACGGGCCGACCCGCCCTGCGATGGAGGCCGCCGGCTGGACGCACCGGCGGATGCGGGTGGCCCGCGAGAAACTCTGGCGGGAGAAGATGGGAGCACGCGATGCGGCCGGACAGCCGGCCCGGCCGATCGATCAGCAGGTCGACGCCGTACTGGCAGCGACCACGGCCGACGGCAGCAAGCCCGCCACAGACGGCAACGCCGCACCCGCAGCAGGAGCCGCCCGGAGTGACCCCTTCCGTGCCGCGCGGCCCGAGGAGGGCGACACGATGGATCCGGCCAAGGAACAGTTCACCGGCATCGTGCCGGGCATCGGGCTGGCGAGCTTCCGCGACTCCGACGGCGTCGACCGGTTTCTCGTGCTGCCCGGTGACGACGTGAAGATCACCTTCCCCACCGCCGGCACGCCGCCCAAGGCCGTCAGCGACACCTTCACGATCGTCGACTTCTACGAGAGCAAGATGAGCGAATACGACTCAAACTTCGTCTTCGTGCCGATTGCGGCGCTGCAGCGGATGCGGGGCATGATCGATCCGCAGACGGGCATCCCGAGCGTCAACTCGATCCAGATCAAACTCAAGCCTGGCGCCGATCTGAACGTCGTTCGCGACCGGCTGCGGAAGGCCTTCCCGGCCGAGATGTATGCGGTCTCATCCTGGCGAGACAAGCAGGGGCCGCTCCTCTCGGCCGTCGACATGGAGATGGCCGTGCTCAACATTCTCCTGTTCTTGATCATCGCCGTCGCCGGCTTTGGCATCCTCGCCATCTTCTTCATGATCGTGGT
The DNA here is from genome assembly GCA_044376405.1 of Pirellulales bacterium. GTDB lineage: Bacteria > Planctomycetota > Planctomycetia > Pirellulales > UBA1268 > CAMCQY01. Next base: position 71,540 of record JBILKZ010000001.1, on the reverse strand, counting down.
GGAGAAGACCCGCGACATCGGGATCCTCAAGTCGCTCGGCGCCGGCTCCGCCGGCATCGCCGGCATCTTCCTGGGCTACGGGCTCTTCCTCGGGCTGGTCGGGGCGGGCGTCGGCCTGGCGCTGGGCCTGGCCATCACCTGGAACATCAACGCGATCCGCGCGGGGGTGGAATGGTGCACGGGCCAGCGGGTGTTCGATCCGTCGATCTACTACTTCTTCAAGATTCCGACGATCGTGAATCCCTTCACGGTGGCCTGGATCATCGTCGGCGCCGTGGGGATCGCCGTGGCGGCGAGCGTGCTGCCGGCCTTACGGGCGGCCCGCCTCCATCCCGTGGAGGCGCTGCGTCATGACTGACAGTGCCACAGGCCTGGCCGGCGAAGAGGCGATGCTCCGCGTCTGCGACGTCCGCAAGAGCTACCGTTCTGGCGGCGGCATGCTGGAAGTGCTCCGTGGTGTCGACTTCGCCCTCGAGCCGGGCGGCTTCGCGGCCGTGATCGGCCAGAGCGGGTCGGGCAAGAGCACGCTCTTGCACCTCATGGGCCTGCTCGACGCCCCCGATTCCGGGGAGGTGCATCTGCAAGGCACGCGGATCGACAACCTGCCCGCCGCCCGCCGCGACCGCCTGCGAAACACCGCCATCGGGATGGTGTTTCAGTCGTACCACCTGTTGCCCGAACTGAATGCCCTGGAAAACGTGCTCGCGCCGCTGATGGTGCGACATGGCGTGATGGAATGGATGCGGGTGCGAGCCTCGGCCAACGAGCGGGCCCGAAGCCTGCTCGACCGCTTCGGCCTGGGGGGCCGCCTACACCACAAGCCGCGGCAGCTGTCGGGCGGCGAAATGCAGCGGGTGGCCATCGCCCGGGCCCTGGTGACGCAGCCCAGCGTGCTCCTCGCCGACGAGCCGACCGGGAATCTCGACGAGGCCAGCGGGGCCGGCATCCTCGACGCCCTCTGCGAGTTGAACCGGCGGGACGGCCTTTCTATAGTGCTCGTCACGCACGATGCGGCGATCGCCCGCCGCGCAGCCAGAATCGTAAGACTGGCGGCCGGTCGGGTCGCTGATGCGTGAGGCTGGTTGTCCAGTCTCACGTGTTTACGTCTGCCTTCTATCATGAGCAGTGTTCTCTCGCCCGACTTCTCCTAGCCCACGAGACCGATCATGCCGCGGATCATCTTCATGAACGACCGTCTCGTGCCGGAGGAAGAGGCCAAGGTCAGCGTCTTCGACCACGGGCTGCTTTACGGCGACGGCGTGTTCGAGGGCTTGCGGAGTTATTCCGGCCGCGTCTTCCGTCTCGACGCCCACCTCGACCGGCTCTGGGCTAGCGCCCGAGCGATCGCCCTGGAGATTCCGTTGGCGAAGGATGTCGTGGCACAGGCGGTGAACGACACGCTGGCCGCCAATAAGCTCATCGATGGCTATGTGCGACTGGTCGTCACCCGCGGCGCCGGCAGCCTTGGACTCGATCCCAACCGCACGAAGAACCCGCAGGTGATCGTGATCGCCGACACGATCAGCCTCTACCCACGGGAGTTCTACGAGAAGGGACTGCGGATCGTGACAGCGGCCACGCAGCGGGTGCATTCGGCGGCGCTCTCTCCGCGGATCAAGTCGCTCAACTATCTGAACAACATCATGGCCAAGCTCGAGGGCCTGCAGGCAGGCTGCGTCGAGGCGCTGATGCTCAACCACAAGGGCGAGGTAGCGGAGTGCACGGGCGACAATCTGTTCGTTGTGCGCGGTGGCCGGCTGCTCACGCCGCCTCCGGATGCCGGCATCCTCGAGGGCATCACCCGCGGCGCGGTGATGGACCTCGCCCATGCGGCCGGCATCGACTGCGGCGAAGCGACGCTCACCCGCTACGATCTCTACACCGCCGATGAGTGCTTCCTGACGGGCACGGCGGCGGAGGTGATCCCGGTCGTCGAGATCGACGGCCGCAAGGTGGGCTCAGGCACGCCTGGTCCGATCACGGCCCGGTTGACCACTGATTTCCACACGCTCGTGCGGCAGTAGGCTCGGCGAGACTTAACGCCGCGGTGGACGATGTTCCTCGTCGCCGATCCCCTCGTAACGCGAGACATACCCTGGTTCCCGAGCGCGGACGAGCTCCGCCTCGTATTCGCTCACGACTCGCTTTTGGATCATGTCCCGACAGGCCGCTTTGATCGGGTGGGCGATGTCGGCGTAGAGCCGGATCCGGCCATCGCCATCCCGCGGCGGCTGGCCCTCCACAAGCTTCGTGCCGCACTGGTTGCAGTAGCTGGCCTTGAAGGTGTTCTTGCATCCGCACGCATGGCAGTGCGCACACAGTTTCCGGCTGGGCATGGCCACAAACGGCCCGTTGGGGCCGCCGATGATCTTCAGATCCCGGACCACGAAGGCGGCGCTGATCGTGATCGAACAGAACGCCAGCAGTCGCTCCGCGGCGTTTTCAACGAGCTTGATCCGAACTTCGGTGATTTCCATCTCTCACGCCCCCTTCCCTTCTGCCGGCCGCACCTCCCCAGGCCGCCGACAGTGGACATCCTCAACCGATCACATCGCTCCTTCGCACATCATGCGCACACCGCGGCGGCCAGCGGCTCACGGGCCGTGGGCGCGAGCCTCACGGCAAACACTCCTGGCCATCCCGCCATCTCGAGCCGCGCAGCCACGCGCCGCGCCTCCGTGGCCGAACGCATCAGTGCAAAGCAGGCGCTCCCGCTGCCGGTGAGCATCGGGTGCGCCGCGCCGGCCCTCGCAAAGTGATCGAGCAGGCGTGCCACCTCAGCGCACATGTTCCGTGCCGGCTCTTCCAGACTGTTGTGCATGAGCGGAAGCGCACCGCGGAAACGCCCGGAGGCCAGCGCGGCGGCCAGCCGCTGCGATGTCCCACGCCTCGAGGCATCCGGCGTGCACTGTGCGTAGACCGCCGCGGTCGACAGACCGGCCAACGGCCGGGCGATCACGGCATGGAGCGGAGGCAGTCCGGCCACCATCTCGATCTGCTCGCCGCGTCCCCTCGCGATCGCGGCGCCTCCGGCAAAAAACACCGGCACATCGCTGCCGATCCGTGCGCCGATCTCAGCGAGTTGGTCAACGGGAATGCCGAGCCCCCAGGCCTGCCTTGCCGCCATCAGCACCGCCGCCGCGTCGCTCGATCCACCGCCGAGACCAGAACCGGAAGGGATGCGTTTCACGAGATCAATGTCGAGTCCGGGAGTACAGGGCGAGTCGGGCGACTCCGCCAGACCCGCTTCAACGGCCAAGCTCTGCGCGGCCCTCACCACGAGATTGCTGGCATCGGTCGGCACGTCGTTGGCCAGCGCCGATCCGGCGGCCGTCACTAGCCTGCCGCCAAACCTCACGCGGAGCCTGATGCCGGGAACGTCCGAAACCTGCACCCGCAGGGTATCGTGGAGCGTGACGGGCACCATCAGCGACTCGATCTCATGGAAGCCGTCGGCACGTCGGGCCAGGACCGCCAGCGAGAGATTCAGCTTCGCAGGGGCGCGCACGGACACCGGTTCGGACCGCAGGCTCGACTGAGACGTGAACACTGGTCGAGTCGACATGGAACACCCACCACATTCCGGACCTGAAGGTCCCACCCCGCCAAATTTCAGTCGATGAGCCTAACGCCCGGATGGGGGGGCGGTCAACGAATGAGAGCCCCAACCACCGACACGGACCGTTCGCCCGGATTACGAATTCGACAGTCTGGCTGGTCAGCAACAGTCTGGCTGGTCAGCAACAGTCTGGCCGGTCAGCGCCAGTTGGCGACGAACGCGACGGTCCCGAGCGCCAGAACAAGCCCGATCGCCACCAGCACGGCCAGCAGAATCGCGATGCTGCGGCCCGCCCAGAGGTCTTCTCGGATCATCTCGGTGCGATCCGTCTTGTCGAACGAGGCGTTCCAGATCGGAAAAGCCCGTTCGTCGTAGACCCACCGCGTCCGCTCTTCCAGGTTTTTTTCGCTCATGATGTTGCAGCAGGGGGGTCCTGCGTGTGTTCCTGCGTCGGCCGGCCCGGTCGACGGCCTCTCTTCGCCCAAATCAGCGCCCAAATCAGCGGCTGGTGTGCGTATGATGGGCCGAATGACCACAGAAATCTACCCCGCCGATTCCGGCGACGCCAGCCGCGTAGAAAACCCCGCGCCGAGCCCGGTCACAGGCCTGCCTCACATTCTGGAGGGCGACGGCGGTGCGGGCAGCCTGCTGGGCGAATGGCTCAGGGCGCGGGAGCAGCCGGCCTGGCGGGCCAAGGCGATCCGTCGCTGGCTGTTCGGCCGGCGGGCAGCATCGTTTGCCGACATGACCGACCTCTCGAAGGACCTGCGGACGCAACTGGAGGAGGGTTTCAGGATCTGGACGACGACGATCGCGAAGCACTCCAAGGCCGACGACGGCACTGAGAAGCTCCTCCTGGAACTCCACGACCGCCAGCGGATCGAGTGCGTCCTCCTCCGGGATGGCGACCGCCGCACCGTCTGCATCAGTTCGCAGGTGGGTTGCGCGATGGGCTGCGTGTTCTGCGCGAGCGGCCTCGACGGCGTGATCCGCAACCTCACCACCGGTGAGATTCTGGAGCAACTGCTCAGGCTCCAGCTGCTCTTGCCGCCCAATGAACGGCTCAGTCACATCGTGGTGATGGGCATGGGAGAGCCGCTGGCCAACCTCGACCGGCTCCTACCGGCGCTGGCCACCGCGCAGGATCCCGAGGGCTTTGGCATCTCGCAACGGAGGATCACCGTCTCGACGGTGGGGCTGCCCAACGCCATCGATCGCCTGACCGAGGAAAACCCGGGCTACCACCTGGCGGTCTCGCTGCATGCCGCCGAGGATGAACTGCGGACCAGGCTCGTCCCAGTGAACAAGTCGATCGGCCTCGCCGATGTGATGGCAGCCGCCGACCGCTACTGGGAGGCGTCGGGCAGGCGACTGACGTTTGAATACGTACTCCTCGGCAGCGTGAACGACTCGCCCGAGGACGCCAAGCGACTGGTCCGCCTGCTCGGTCGGCGGGCGGCGCTGGTCAACGTGATCCCCTACAACGCCGTGGCCGGGCTTCCGTGGCGGGAGCCAACGCAGGGCTCCCAGGAACGGTTTCTCGACGTGCTCCGAACGGCAGGTGTCAACGTGCAGGTCCGCCGTCGTAAGGGCGCCCGCATCGACGCCGCCTGCGGCCAGCTCCGCCGCCTCGCCGCCCAGACTCAATAGCCAAAACCCCGCCAGCTGCTGCCTCGCATGGAATCCTGCGAAGCAGCCACGGACCGAGCCGGGATCGGCGAAGGTGGAGGAGACGAGGAGGATGTCCGACTTGTTGTGCGTGCCATGCCGCCGCGAGTGGCAAGTCGGAATCTCCGAGCGACGGAACCTTTGCCGTCCCGGCGGCGCGTAACGTTCGGCAGACGCGTCCTACTGCAGCCAGCCGAGCAGCAGCACCGCCGCCAACACCATGCCGAGCATGCCGCCCAGCCACACCGTCCAGTGCACGGTCGCCAGCCGAATCTGCGCCGGATCCTCGTGATGTGTGGCCGCGAAAATCAGGCTGGCCAGGGCCACCAGCGGCAGCCCGAAGAAAATCCCGGGCACCCGGCCTGCCAGCGACGCGAGCAACGGCGCCTGCACCAGCCACGGGGAAACTGCCATGAGTGCCAGTGCTATCGTCGCGTCCATGCGAGCGTGTCTTTCGTGCGGGTGCGTGCGGGTGAGTGCGGTTCGGGTGTGTCAGGAAGCGGATTCAGACGCCGTCGGGAGTGGGGCCGCGGCCGGCTCGGCAGCGCGGCGTTTCTTTTCGTCCTCTGATAGACCGAGCGGCCCGGCCCAGGCGTCGTAGATCACGAGCAGATTGAGCATGCCGGCGAGCATGGTGTAGAGAGTACCAATCTCGAAGAATTTGCCCAGATGCCGATGCCACTGGGCGAGTTGATCACGGCGAAATTGCTTCAGCGGTGGCTTGTCGAAGAAGTCGTCGGGCCGAATGTCGGGATCGTGTCGCGCGAGCCGGTCGGCGTAGGACCGCGAGACATACTGGCCGGGAGCGAGCGGCGGGGCCATGAATCCATTCAAGAGCAGCGGCTGGCGGGCCGGGCCGAGCAGTTTGGCCGACTGTACGACCGCCGGCAGGGCCACCAATCCGGCGCCAGCCTGACAGACAAATGCCCAGCGGGTGTCGCCGGGCTTCCATGACGCGTAGACCACCTTGCCACCACCGAGCCACAGGCCCAGGACGAACGTTGTGAGGATGGACGCCATGAACAGGCTGCCCTTCGTTGTCCGCCCCTGGTAGAGCTGCCCGAGCCCGGGCACTGCCCACGAGAGCACCGCGGCGAGCGCCGGGTTGCGGAGATCGATGGCGGAGCCGTCGTCGGGCGAGATCGAGACGATTCTCGTTGGCTGTGGCTCGGCGTTTCTGCCCACGCTTCAATTCCCTGATGCGACCCGGCTTCCTGATTCCGCCCGGCAAGGCGGGCGATCGCCGGCCGCGCGAGACGTCAGTGTACGCGATCAGCCGGGGAGAAAAAATGCGCCGGCGAATCTGCATGCACGCCACCGATACCGGGGGCAAAGCATTCCTGCTACGATCCGCAGACTCCTGCTCATCCCGCAGGCTTCGCCAGGGCTTCCCCGATGATCCAGTCCGCAAGGCCATGTTCCCGCCGCGGGTTCCTCACGGCAATGAGTGTCGCTGCAGCCGTGCTGGCTGGCGCTGCTGCCGGCTGCTCCAGTGCCAAGAAAAAGAAGGCCCGAAGCGGCGCACGCCCGAAGGGCCCAAAGACGATGGGCAACCTGCTCGTCGACGGCTACATCGCCGATCTCAAGACGGGCCCCGCCAACAAACAGATCGCTGCGGCGAAGGAACTCGGCAACATGGGTGCCAGCGCGAAGCAGGCGCTGCCGGCGCTTGAGCCCCTGTTGAAGGACGGTGACGCGAAGGTCCGCGAGGCCGCCCAGCAGGCGATCAAGGCGATCCGCAAATAACGCAGCAAAACGCCTAGCCCCACAGCCGGCGGACCACCCGCACACGCGGCTGCGACGACTCACGGTCGATGCCGGACGGCGACATGTCGTCATCCTGCAAGACGGCTTCACGGCTTTCTCCAGCGGCAGCCATCGAGAGTTCACGCCACGCCCGTTCGACCGTGGCGGCATCGACCCGGTCGAGCCCGTCGCCCGCCGCAGCGGCCAACGCGAGCTGCGCTAGGTGGCTGACAGTGCGGGGCACTCCTCCGGCGAACCGCGCGAGCGTGGCCGCGGCCTCGGCGGGAAAAATCTCGGGATCGCCACCCACGCGGGCAATCGCCTGCGCGAGAAAGCCAGCGACGTCGTCCTCGCTCCAGGCCGCGAGTTCGATCCTCAGGCTCGCCCGCTGGCGGATGGAGGCCGGCACCCGCGACAGTCCCTCGGGAGCCGCCGTGGCCACCACGACCGTGCGGGCGAATCGCGGTTCGGCAGCCCCGACGAGCCTCGTGATCCCGTCGATCGCATCGGCCGGTGCCTCGTCGATGTCGTCGAAGACGAGCACGGTCGGGCGTTCCATGAGCGTATTTTCGCGAAGTCTGTTTTCCAGCTTCTGCCAGGGCCGCAGCGGCTCGGCACGACTCCGCGGATCGAGCGGCAGTCGCTCGAGAAGAAGTTCAATCCAGTCGCCGGCTGCGAGGCCGCGAAGTGACAGCAGCGCCGTCTCGGCGCCGAGGCCGCCCAGACGGCGAACCGCCATGGCGGCCAGATGGCTCTTCCCGCAGCCTTCCGCCGCGGTGACCAGCCCGAACCGCTGCCGCTCCTCGAGCAGCCATTCCATCCGCGCAAGAGCCTCCTCCTGAGGACCGCCGGCGTGGAAGGTTGCCGGTTCCAGTCCGCCGTCGAAAGGGGCCCCGGTGAATTTCCAGTGGTCGCGTGACATGATGGCGGGAGTGTAGCGGCAGCGGTGCCCCACGTCAGGACGAAGTTTTCCCCGCAAAAGCGTCAGCCCGTCCGCCGAACACTCGATGAGCGAACGATTTTTCATCACGACGCAGCCGGCCGGAGACCGCGCCATTCTCGAGGGCGACGAGGCCCGCCATCTCACGCGGGTGCTTCGCGCGAAGGTCGGTGACACGGTGTCGCTCTTCGATGGCAGGGGCCGCGAGTGGCCGGCACGGGTGGCGTCGCTCGGACGGGATCGCGTGGAACTCGACACAAGTGAACCGACCATCGATCCGCTTCCTCCTTCCGCAATCCCGCTCACGCTCGCCGTCGCGCTGCCCAAGGGAGAGCGGCAGAAGTGGATGGTCGAGAAGCTTACGGAACTGGGGGCGGCGAGACTCGTGCCGTTGGAGACGACCCGCGGCGTAGCGGAGGCGACCGCATCCGCGCAGGCAAGGCTCGAACGGGTGGTGATCGAGGCCTGCAAGCAGTGTCGACGAAACACGCTCATGGAGATCGCAGCGGGCCGCCCGCTCGACCGGCTGCTGGCCGAGGTGCCAGCCGGCGCATGCGTCGTGATCGCTCATCCCGGTGGGGCGCCGCTCGACGTCGCCACCATGCCCCCGACCGCCACGGCGATGCTCGCCCTGGTCGGCCCCGAGGGGGGATTCACCGACGACGAACTCTGCAGTGCCGACCGCGCGGGCGTCATCCGCATCTCACTCGGGCCCCACATCCTCCGCGTCGAGACCGCCGCAATCGCGCTAGCGGCACGGCTCGTTCGCTGACACCGAAAAAGGGGACGCAGCTCTTTTCCCTGCGCACTCCGTTCCCTGCGGGGGCGAGGAAAAGAGCTGCGTCCCCTTTTCACTCCGCGCAGCACGGGCACCGCTGCGGCACGTCGAGAACAAGGGTGGCGGCGTAGCTCGCCTTCTCATACCCCTCCCCCTTCTGCTCGGGATCGACGTGGTGCGCGACAACCAGCACCAGGTTGCCCTCCTGCGGCGTGTAGCTGCACCGGCCATCCGCGTCGGTTTTTCGTTCGTGATTCGGGTCGAAGCCATCGGCGAGCGTCGCCCCACGCGGGATGAACGACACGACCTGATCGGCAAGGGGCTTCCCCTTGAGCAGCAGACGCACGACGATCGGCTTGCCAGGCCCGCAGGCGAGCACCGGGTGGCTCTCCAGCACCAGTTCGAGCGGATGGCCGAGCGGCTCAGGCAGCGTGGCCGTCGGCTTGCCCGGACTGTCGAGCGACTCGGAGGCGAGGAAGTAGGTCTTGCCTCCCTTGAATCCCATCGCCCCATGGCGAACGCCTTCGCGGTAGTGGGCCACGCAGTGGAGGCCCGCCGTGGCCGGCACGAATCGTGCCGTCCAGAAGCCTTCCTTCGGCGCGTAGCCGAGATCGACCATGTCGGGTACGAGGTCGGTCTTCCGGCCGTCGGGGCCGATCACGCCCACCTGCACGCCCTCGAGCGAGCCGACCTTGCCGGCGATCTTGAAGTCGCGGTGCTCGTTGCCATGGTTGCCAAGAAAGAGACCGACGTGCACGACGTCATCGGGCTGAACGAGCCGCGGCGAGGCTTGCAGCCAGGTGTCGTGGGCATGGGCGGATGGAGTGGCCGCGACGACGAGGAGCACGGCGAGCAGAGCGATCCAACGGGGTTGCCCCCCGTGATTCGGAACGCAACGTTGAACATAGAAACGATTCGATCGGAGCATGAGAGAATCTCCTCGGGATGTGGTGAAGGTGTGGAGGGTTGTCCGGTCCGAAAAAGTGCTCAGAAACCACCGGAGACATGCTCGCCGCCGTTGATGCTGTGGAGGGCGCGGTGGAGGTCCTTGTCGGTCTTGTCCGACAGGAGCACCACCCGGCCGTCTCCAAAGAGCACGTTCGCACCACCAGGATGAAAACTCTTCGGGCCGAAGAAGCCCGACCAGTGGACGACGTAGTCGGGGATCGTGCTGTTGGGCGGCAGGAAGCCGTTCGTAAGGCTGTTGCCAGCCGTCGTCGCCGCCCAGGCCTGCCCTCGACCACGCATCGAGGGGGAGCCCGCGTGCCGCCATGACGTCAGTTCCGTCCATCGGTTGACCAAGTCATCGGCCTCCTGTGTGGTCGGATTTGTCATGCCGCTCGTCTTCAAGGTCGTCGAGTTCCACCCGTGGGTCGAGGAGGCATTCGCCGTATATTGGTAGGGGAACGGCGGCGGAGAACCGGCAGCGAACGTGACGGAGTCGGCAGTCCCGTTGGCAATGCTGCGGACAGCTTCACTGGCAATGGCCGTCTTCGACGTTCCGTCTGTGATCTTCGCGATTCGCACCTTCGAGTTTTCAAAGACGATCCCATCGGTGGGTTTACTAAAGTCCCAGTAATACGTGCCTGCCCCATTCGCCTGTGCGCTGCCGATACTCACCATGTAGTTATTGCCGCCGTAGTCATAGCCGTTTGACTTGTTGACAGTCGGTGCTGGATCACTGGCGCACAAGAGCATCGGTACCGGTGTCGCAAAGAGGGCGGCGAACGCGGCATTGGGTGTCTGCGACGAAAAGTTCCCAGTGAAAGCCGCCTGTTTGAAGTCGAAACGATCCGCAATCGCCGCTTCTTCGGCATACGGCAGCAGCCGCGAGTGCAGGGACCAGCCGCCGACCGCCGTCGGCCCCGCGGCGGCGCTGCCGCGGGCATCAGTCGGCGGAAAGTGCGCACGGGCACTCTCGAAATTGAACATCGCCAGCCCGAACTGCCGGAGGTTATTGGTGCAGCTCGTCCGGCGGGCCGCCTCCCGAGCCGACTGCACGGCCGGGAGCAGGAGGCCGACGAGCGTGCCGATGATGGCGATCACCACCAGCAGTTCAACAAGCGTGAAGGCATATCGATTCTTTGGGACGGGCCCGCGGCCCGCGCAACGATGCATGGTCATGGTGCAGATCCTTGTCTGTGTGTACTTCAGGCAGCCGCACCGCTCATGGAGCTGACACGGTATCTGCCAATTAAGCTCTTCCCGCCGGCGCGCAGCATGCGACGCTGAAACGGATCACGACACTGACACGCAGCATTGACGTGGACTGGATCCAGAATCGGGATCACGCCGCGCAGGGCTGCGACAGAGATCAGGCCACTCGGGGCGGCGGCGCTGCCGGAGAGACAGCCAACGATTCGCACGCTTCGTCGCCGGGCGTGCACACGTCGAGCACGTGCATCAGAAGAGACACCTCGAGCCGCGGCGGCGGCAAGGCCGCGCCGGCCGCGAACCACTCCGCCACGATGCCACCGCAGGCCAGCATGGCACGCAGCGTGACCGCGCGCGACCGCGGCTGGCGTGACGGTTCGTCGTCGGGAGCAACTTTGTCGGGCGTTGCTTCTTCGGTCGCTGACAGCGTGGCCGCACGTGACGCATCCATGCTGCAGAGATCGCCGTCTTCAGCAACCACCGCGGCGGGCTGCTCGATCGTGCAGCACGACTCCTCGGCCGCAGGGGCCTTGCCCAAGCAGCAAGATGACTTTGTGGCCTTCGCCGCCAGCTGACTGCTGCTAGCTACCCGCTGCTCGAGCGCCGTGAGCACCGCCGGCTCAACGCGATGGGCCGTGGCCCAGGCAAGCGTCTCCGCCGGCGTATTGCAGCAGCAGTTGGTGAAGCACTGCTCGGCCGTGGCGCAGCCGCAGGGTTTGTCCATGCAGGGAAAGGGCCGCGAGCGATCCTTGCCGGCCAGCCGCTTCGCAGCGGGCGAGTCAGAGGCGGCCGGCGAGACGAACCCAAGAGAAATGGAGCCAAGCGGCAACGGCAGGCCCGAGGCTACGAGCGTGTAGCCAAGAATCGCCAGCCAGGTGGTGATCCGACGAAGCGGTCGAAGCGTTCCGCGAGGTTGCATAAAGAGAGCATAGCCTCTGAAACGAGGAAGGCAAACAAAATCTATCACGTGGGGGCAAGGGATGCGGGCCTATCGTGGTGGCCCAGATCCCCCGGCTCACGCCGGGGGCTTGTATGTGACTCTCCCCATAAAAGCCCTGAGCGCAAGCGACGGGATCACCTGGCATTCAAACCCTCTCGCCCGCCTGTCGCATTGCCACTCACAAGCTCTTGAGCAGCTGCACCGCCTCCGCGAGTTCGGCGGCACCGCCCCGGGCATCGGCCGACTCGACACCGATCCACCCGCGATACCCCCGCTCCTCGAGCGTGCCGAAGACCGCCGCAAGGTCGACGTGACCTGTGCCGAGCACAGCCGCGCGACCGCGGCCCGCGAAGCTGCCAGCCACCGCGTCGGTGGCATGCACGTAGCCGATGTGCCCCGCCAGCTTTTTGATCGCCTCGGCCGGATCGTGCCGATGCACCAACAGCCCGCCGGTGACGACGTCGCAGGTGAGCGATCCCTCCGGCAGGCTGGCGATCACCCGCACGAGGTCGTCGGGCCCGGCGCGTCCCGCTTCCGCGCAGAGCGTGGCGCCCACGCGATGGCCCCAGCCGCCCAGATCCGTGAGCACGTCGACGAGCAGCCGCCACTGCGGGTCGGGCTCAGCCTCCGGGTCCGCTGCCGCAGGCGGCACGTCGCCGATGTGGTTGAGCACGACCTGGGCACCAAGGTCGTGCGCGAGTTCGATCGCCCGCTTCGTCGCGGCGATCCTTGCCTCCAGCCGGTCGGCATCGGCATAGCCACCGCGTGTGCGAAACGCCACCGCCGACACCACGAGCCCCTCGTCATCGAGCCACTTGCGGATCTGCCGGAGGCCCGTCTGCGACACCTGCTCCGGATCGAGGCCGCCCCGCGCATCGATCTCCACGCCGCGGACCCCGAGTTCCCGAGCCCGCTTGAGGGCAGTCCGCAGGTCGGGGGAAAGGGCCGCGGTGGCAACGGCGAGACGGGATGTGTCCATCGGAGAATGTGATCCTGTGAATTGCACGTTCTGCAGAGCAAGGAATCGGGGATTGTAATCTGCAAGCAACCTCCCTTGCTGGCGCTGCGGGCTTGGATGGACAATGCAACGGCGATCAAGCACCGCAATTCATCGAGGAGTCTCCCGGCATGCCCGCGATTGCACAGGTGATAGAAGCCCTGGAACACATCGCCCCGTTGCGACTGGCCGCCTCATGGGACTCGGTCGGCCTGCTGGTCGGCTCCCGCCGGCCACAGATCGCTCGCGTGATGACCTGCCTGTCGCTCACGCCCGAGGTGGCCGCCGAGGCGGTCCGCGAACAGGCCGACATGGTGGTCACGCACCATCCCCTGCCCTTTCGGCCGGTTCCGCGGATCACCGCCGACACCTCCACTGGCCGCGTGCTTCTCGATCTGATCCACGCCGGCATCGCCGTCTGGAGTTCGCACACCGCCTGGGACTCGGCCGCCGGCGGCATCAACGATCAGCTCGCCACCCTGCTGGGGCTGGATCACGTGGCGCCCATCGAGCCCGACACGATCCATCCTCTGGCCGGCTTCGGCCGGGCTGGCACGGCCCCTGCCGGCTGGTCGGTCGCCAAACTGTCCAGTCACATTGCCGGGCGGCTGGGGGTGAGGGGCGTCCAGGTGGTGGGCATTCCAGACCACCCAGCCGGCCGCGTCGGCATCGTCTGCGGCAGCGGCGGCGACTCGCTGGCCGCCGTGACCCAGTCGGGCTGCACAACCTTCCTGACCGGAGAGATCAAGCTGCATCAGTCCCTCGAGGCGCGGGCCATGGGCCTGGCAGTGATCGCGGTGGGGCACCACGCCAGCGAGCGATTTTCGATGGAGGTGCTCGCCGGGAGATTGTCCGAGGCGGTGCCCGGCCTCTCCTGCTGGGCCAGCCGCGACGAGGCCGACCCGCTCCAGTGGCTGGCATAAAGCCGCTTATTCCTGAAGCAAGTTCCTGAAACCGGCGACGGAAATAAAAATTGCTCCGCAGTTTTCCGGCGCTACACTTGGGGGATTGCCCTGCGCGCATCCCCCTGCCGGAAAAGGCGGTTCCATGCCCCGATTCCTGACTGCCCTGCCCGTCTACAACGAAGTGGCCCACGTGTCGGCGGTGCTCGACGAAGTGCTGCGGTTCACGACCGACGTCCTCGTCGTGGATGATGGATCGACCGACGGCACGTCGCCGCTGCTGGCAGCGCGTGTCGAAGAGCGTGGCGACATCCGCATCGTGCGTCATCCGCGAAACCAGGGATATGGAGCGGCGCTTGCCACCGCATTCCGCGAGACGCTCGCCGGAGAGTGGGACGGGCTCGTCACGATCGACTGCGACGGCCAGCACCAGCCACAGCTGATCCCGGCATTCATCGCCGCCGCCACGACGGCATCCGCGGGCCGGCCCGCCGCCGACATCGTCAGCGGCAGCCGCTACTTGCAGCGGTTCCCGGGTGCCAGTGAGCCGCCCGCCGCCCGACGCCGCATCAATGCGGAGATCACGGCCGACATCAACACGCGGCTGGGCCTCGACCTCACCGACGCCTTCTGCGGCTTCAAGGCCTACTCCCGCCGTGGCCTCGAGCAGCTCCACATCACTGAGACCGGCTATGCGATGCCGCTGGAGGTGTGGGTGCAGGCGGCGGCGGCATCCTTGAGGATCGTCGAACTCCCCGTGCCGCTGGTCTACCTCGATTTGGCGCGGAGTTTTGGCGGCGCACTGGACGACGCGGCAACCCGTCTGGCCTACTACCGCAGCGTGCTCGATCGTGCGGAAGCCGCCGTCGCGGCAGCAGTCCCCGGCACTGCCATGTAGTCCATGCATCCATCCTCCGGCCCGCCGCCGTCCCGTCGCCGCGTTCATGCACCGCCGCAGGAATCGGGCGGTCGTCTCCTCGATCCACCGCTCGAAGCGGCTCCCGACGCGCCGGGGCCTTCGATCGAGGCCCTCGTCGACAACAACCGCCTGCTCCGCGCGGCCTTCGACACCCGGATCGGCGACCTGAAACTGTGGGAACTGGTGGCCGCAACGCGGCGCGAGGTGCTCACCGTCGCTACCGAATACACCGCCAGCTATCGCGACGTCGACCGGCCCACCGACGTTGCCGACTGGATCGCGCGGCCGATCGTGATGGGCGGCCATCAACCGGAACTGTTTCACCCCGGCGTGTGGCTGAAGAACTTTGCGATCGACGCCTACGCACGGCGACTGGGCGGCACCGCGATCAACCTGGTTGTCGACACCGACCGCTGTGCATCGACGAGCGTCGGCGTGCCCGTGGGCTCGCCGCGCGAGGCGCATCTCGAACAGGTCGCCTTCGACGGTCCCGCGCCGGAGATGGCGTGGGAGGAACGCGGCATCATCGATGCCGACTGCTTCGCGTCGTTCGGCAGCCGCGCCGATCGTCTCCTCAAGCCGCTGGAGCCCGACGCGATCCTACGACGATGGTGGCCGCTGGTGGTGGAGCGGGCCAGTGAGTCGCATCGGCTCGGCCTCGCCATCGCGCAGGCGCGGCACATGTTTGAGGCGCGTCTGGGTCTAGAAACACTCGAACTCCCCGTCAGCGAACTGGTCCGCCTGCCGACGGTGATGGTGTTCATGGGATGGCTGCTCGCCCATGCCGCGCCGTTGCACGAGGCCTACAACGCGGCGCTCGCCGACCACCGTCGCCGGCATCGTGTCCGCGGTCGCGCCCGCCCCATGCCCGATCTCGCCGTGCGGTTCGACGACACATCGTCCGATCCTTGGCTGGAAGTGCCCTGGTGGATCTGGTCGCGGGACGACCCGCGGCGGCGGAGGGTCTTTGCCAACACCGGCACGCCCGGCACGCTCGTGCTCTCCGACATGGAGACACTGCGGGTGGAGCTGCCGATCTCACCCGATACCACACCCTCGCGCTGGGTGGATGCCCTCTCCCGCATGGAGGAACATTCCCTGCGGCTCCGGCCGCGGGCCATCCTCACGACGCTCGTGGCCCGCATGATCGTGGCCGACGTTTTCGTGCACGGCGTGGGTGGTGCGGCCTACGATCTGCTCACCGACGACATTGTCCGTCGGCTCACAGGCTGCGATCCGCCCCGTCACGCCGTGGTCACCGGCACGCTGCGACTTCCGGTCGACCAATTGTTTCCAGGATTCGCGACCGACGATCCGGCCGCGGAGCTTGCGGCCCTGCACCGCCAGATCCGCGATCTGGAATTTCATCCGGAACGCCACCTCGCTCCACACGACGCGCAGCCCGAACAGGTGCGCGAGTTGATCCAACACAAGCAACGCTGGATCGATACGCATCCCACACCAACGCTCGCGAAGCGTCGCTGCCGCGAGATTCGCTCGGCCAACGACCGCATGGCATTCCACACGCAGTCGTTGCGCAACCGGATGCTCGACCGCGCCGGGCCACTGGCGACCGCCGTACGAGCCCGCAAGGTGCTGCGATCGCGGGAATATCCCTGGTGTTTTTTTTCGGAAAACGCGCTCAAATCCTTCCTGCTACTGGAAATGGGATGAATCGCCGCATATCCTGAAGGGCAACGGATTGGTTTTCATGACGCCCCAGGGAGAGGAGGCACGATGTCTTGTAGCAGAGCGTCCTGTCGTATTCGGCTCGTACGAAAAGCTTGCACACTCAATGGAGCAAGAGGTGGTCGCGCAAGAGGGGTGACCGCAAGACGTGCTCGATTTGCTGTCGGCACACGTCCTTCCCGTTCGACGCCCAGGCAGTCCTCCCGCTCAGCCGTGAGGTCGACGGCCGTCGCCTCGCGTCGCCCCAAGCCAAAGCCCCGGCTGAAGATTCGCACCGGCACGGTGGCCACCACCCAGCCGACGCGATTTAAGTCGGCCGACGTGCAGCAGTCGGCCTCGCTCCGACTGGCCACCGGCACGGATAAAACCGTGGCAAAAGCCGCGAACGTCACGCTGGACAGGTCCTCATCATCTGCCCCCGCCAAGTCGCCCCGCCGGCCCGGTGTTGCCAAGGCTCCTGCCCGGCGCAACGACAGCCACGAGCGGGACCACGACGCCAAGGGCGATGTTTCCCTCGATGCGATGACCGTCCATGCGGTCGAGGTTCGGCCGGCGGGCACGGTGGTAAGCCGTCGGCCGCTGACCAAGCGGCCGGCCATCCTGCACCTGCCGCACCAGCCGGTCGTCCAGCTGAAGCCGCCGGCGTGGATGCTCGAGGAATGCCATGTGGCGCCCGCCCGCGCGGGAGACCAGGCAGAGATCCTTCAACTTCTTTCGGGCCTGCCTTCTCCGCCGTCCAAGGCCGAGTTTCACGCTGCCGTTGATCACCCCGACCATGATTCGGCCAATCGGCTCGTGGCCCGACTTGCCGGCCGCATCGTCGGCCACGTCGAGATCGTTCCACGGAGCATGCGGGTCGGTGGCGGCACCGTGCCGGCAGCGGTGCTCGACCGTGTCGCCGTGCTGCCCGAGTGCCGTGGTGCCGGACACGGCCAGCGGCTCGTTCGTGCCGCCGAGGAACGCATGCGCCAGATGGGCGCAGCAGTCGCATTCTCACGCACTCGGATCGCGCCGTCGTTCCACGAACTCGGCTGGAGTGTGCTCGGCCGAGATTGCGCGACGCCGGGCCGCCCCACGGCCATCCTGTCACGGCTGCTGGAAGGTCCGAAGCGTGACGGCGAGCCGGTGACGATGCGGCAGTGGCGGCATGTCGAATTGCCGGCGATTCTGCGAATCTACACGCAGAACGCCGCCCGATTCGTCGGGCCGCTCGACCGCAGCGAGGCGTATTCGCGGTGGCTGGTGAGCCGTGGAGCGTTTGACTCGATCATCGTCGCGCTGATGGGACAGGATCGCTATGACCTCCATGAGACGACGGCCCGCATCGTGGGCTATTGCGTACAGTCGGGCAATCGCGTGATGGAGCTGTTCGCCGACCCGGAGTTTCCCGGGCTCGAGCGTGAGATCCTGTCCCGCGTCTGCGCCGAGGCCATCGAGAACGACCGGCAGGAGATCGTCTACGAGTCGAGCGCCGCCGATCCGCTCCATCAGGCCGTTGCCGGTGGCGAGAGTCTCGTGTCGGCCAACGACCGGATGATCGTCGCGAAGGTATTCAAGCCGCTCGAGTTGCTCACCGCGACCGCGTCGGCCGTGGCCGCCCGTGTGGTGGCCGCGGGCATCCGCGAAACGGTCGAACTCGGCCTTGATGCTCCGGGCTTCCGCGGTTCGATCATCGTCGCCAACGGCAATGCGACCGTCCATGCCGGCCGCTCAGGCCGCAGCTATTTGAAGCTCTCCGACGAGGAACTGTCGCGGCTGCTGCTGGGTCAGTCTGACCCCATCGAGGCAGCGGCCGCCGGCCGGCTCCAAGCTTCGACGCAGGTGGCCGAAAAGCTGGCGATGCAGCTCTTCCCGCGGGTGCCGCTGTGGTGTCCGATGTGGGACGACCTGCCGGCGTAGGTGGCTGCCGGGTTGTTGCATGCCGCGCAAAAGCGAACGCGACGGTTCGGGTATTACGCCGATCCTGTGACGCTCGATCCCCCGGCTCACGCCGGGGGCTTGTATGCGACTCTCCGCATACAAGCCCTGAGCGCAAGCGACGGGATCTCGGAATCACGCCCCGCGGGCGCCGGCGAGCCATTCGTCGGCCCAGGTGCGGACGCCGTCCACGCCCTTGCGGTGGCAGAAGTCGCCGAGCGTCTCACCTGAGTGTCGCTCCGCCTTGTAGCAGGCGAGTACCGCCGTGATCTCCCGTGAGAGATGTTCGAAGGGCACGACGTCCTTGTACTGCGTGTTGAGCCGGTCGCCGAGCAACCGGCCGCCGATAAACAGCGTGTACTTCCCGAGTGTCCGCCCCACGATGCCGATGTCGGAGTTGTAGGGCCGGGCGCAGGCGTTGGGGCAGCCGGTCATGCGAACCGTGAAGGCGTCGTGCGAGAGGCCGAGTTTCGCCACCTCCGGCTCGAGCGAGTCGATGAGCCCGGGCAGCACCCGCTCGCTCTCGGCCACGGCGAGGCCGCAGGTGGGCAGCGCCACGCAGGCCATGCTCCAGCGACGGAGCGTGGAGATCTCTTCGGAGATCTTCACGCCATGGTCGTGGAGGATCTTCGCGATCCGCTCCCGGTCGGTGATCGCCAGATCGGTGAAGAGCAGGCTCTGGTGGGCCGTGATCCGCATGCCAGGCTTGATGTCCTTGAGGATCCGACGCAGCGCCGTCTTGAGCCGGAAGTCACCGGTGTCGTGGATACGGCCATTCTCGACATTGAGTCCATAGAAATACTTCCCGTCGCCCTGCTCAAACCAGCCGATGTGGTCGTCGAAGCCGTGCACGTCGGCAGGGTGGCAAGGGGCGAGCGGCTTGCCGAAGTATTCTTCGACCTTCTTCCGGAAGGCGTCGAGCCCCATGTTGTGGATCGTGTACTTGAGTCGGGCCGTCTTGCGGTCGGTGCGGTTGCCGTAATCGCGCTGCACCTTCACGATCGCCTCCGCGATGGCCAGTACGTCCTCCGGGGGAACGAAGCCGAGTCGCTTGGCGAGCGCCGGAAAGGTTTTTGCAGCGCTCGGCGTCACGCCCATGCCGCCGCCGGCGAGCACGTTGTAGCCCAGGATTTTTCCGTTCTCATGGACGACGAGAAAGCCCATGTCATTGGCATAGACGTCGGTGCAGTTGTCTTCGGGCAGGGCGAACGCCGTCTTGAACTTCCGCGGCAGGTAGGTCGGGCCATAAATGGGCTCCACGTCCTTGTCCCCCGACGTGCCGCCCGCGAGCGTCTTCTCGCCCGTGTCGGGATCGGTGAGCCAGATCTCGTAGTAGGCCCGTGTCCGCGGGGCGAGGTGCTTGGCGAGTTTGTCGAGCGTCGCCTGCATCTCGGCGCGGACGGGATGATTGTGGATCGGGGCCGGGCAGCACATGATGTTTCGCTCCACGTCGCCGCAGGCGGCGAGCGTGGTCATCTGGATGTCGTGGACCCGCTGCATGAATGGCTTCAAGTCCCCCTTCACCACGCCGTGATGCTGGATCGACTGCCGCGTGGTGAGCCGGATCGTGCCGTTGCCCACCTCGTCGCCGAGATCGATCGCCGCGAGCAGCTGGTCGGCCGTGAGCTTGCCGCCCGGCACGCACGTCCGGATCATGAACGAGATCTCGCGGACGCTCTTGGCTCCCTCCTTGGCCTTCCGCTGCTCGCGGTCGTCTTGCTGGTAGGTGCCGTGGTTCTTGAGCAGCTGGATACTCGGCTTGCCGAATCCCGGGGCTCCGTCGACGAGTTCCTTGGCAATGTCGCCGGCCAGAAAGTTGCTGGCTGTCTTGACCAGCTCCACGGCAGTGGGCTTGGCGGCGGGGGCGGCTGTCGTGGGCGTCTCGTCTGACATAGTTTCCTGCGACTGTTTTCGAGGGCACAATGGAGATTCGCTGCACTACAAGAATAGACGCTTCCGGTCGCGGAAGCGATATCTTCCCGCCCCAGCAATGAAGGCAGACAAAAAAGCCCGCCTCACGGCCCCTTGGACATAACTGCACCGACTGGCGGAGAGAGAAGGGTGGCCAAAACGCCCACAACGATTGGAGAACAGCTGGCTGCCGGGGATCCGGAGGCCTTCGCGGCCCTCTACGACCGGCTCGCCGTCCGCCTCTTCAACACCGCTCGCACCATGACCGATTCCCTGCCAGACGCCGAAGACATCGTGCACGACCTGTTCGTGGAGCTGGCCCGCTGTCGCGACCGGCTCGCCCGGATCACCGACCTCGACGCCTACATCTTCACGATGCTGCGTCATGCGGTCAGCCGGCGACGGCGGCGGCGGGACGTGGACCGGCGGGCGATTGATACCGTCGCGAGGCGGCGTGTCGAGGCAGGCGGGTTCACCATGCAGCCGGCAGAACCGCCCGACGATGCGTTGACCGCAGCAGTGGCAGGATTGCCGCCAGCCCAGCGGGAGGTGCTCGCACTCAAAATCGACGGTGGCCTTACCTTCGTGGAGATCGCGGCCGTCATCGGCACGAGCATCAATACCGCCGCCAGCCGCTACCGCTATGCGATTGAAAACATTCGTGCCACGCTCACCCATCCGGAGTCCGTCCGATGACCTCTCCATTCGACCGTGACACGTCAGCCGTCGAGAAGCTGCTGCATGATCGCACGCGGCAGGCACCGCCTCCCGCCCTACGATCCCGGGTGCTCACGGCCGTCGACGACGTGCTCCCGAAAATGGTGCCAGCCACCAAATCTGGGAAAGCTGCGCAACGACATTCCCCAGAATACGCAGATTTGGTGGCTGTCACCTTTTTGATGGGCACGTCCCTGTCGTTGCTGATCGCCGCGATCCTGTCGAGTGACGCCGCTTCGCGCTCTGTCAGCGCCGCCACTGAGCGACCGCTGCTCTCGTTCGCCCAGCGGGCCGAGGCGGCCGGTATCACGCTCGATGTCATGCCCCCGCCCGCCGTGCAGGTGGCCGGCGGCCTGCCGTACGACACTCTCATCCCGCGTCACCGCAATACACTCCATGTGCTCGATACTCGCTCTTTCCTGCAGGGGGATCTCTGATGGGCCACTTTCTTTTCTTCGTGTTCGTCGTCGCATCATGCCTGCTCTGGTCAGCCGCCTGCACGGCCGCCGCGGCGCAAACGCACCGTCCCTGGCTGCGGCGGCTCCTCGAGGCCGTGGCCGTGATCCCGCCGGTCGTTGCACTCGCACCGTTCGTCTGGTTCACGGCTTTTCTCGCCTTCGGGAAGCACCTGCCGACCAACTGGTTCGGCCCGGCGCTCACCACGTTTCTCTCGGCGAGCATCGGCGTCATCTGGATCGCCTGGACCGGGCTGGGCTGGCGGTGGTACGCACCATTTTCCTTCGCGGACCAGCCCGTGCCGCCGGCCGCCCGCTGGCCCGTCGTCGGTCTGGCGGCGGCCTTCGTGATAGCCAAGGCGGTGTCGTTTGGCACGCTTCTGATTATCGACAACGCCGTGGCGGCACAGGCACCCTACCTGCGGCTCGAGGCGGGGCAGCTGATGCAGACCAACATGCCGCCGGTCGTCCCAGAGCAGCAGAACGCCGCTCCTCTCTACCAGCAGGCCTTCGCGATCCTCGACGCCGATCCCACGATCAAGGAGGTGAACTCGCCGCTCACCACGGCGACAACGATGGACGTGGCCAATCCGACCGTGCCAGAAACACTCGCCAGACATGCCGCCACGCTCGATTTGATTCGCCGCGCAGCCGATCGCGACACCTGCCGATTCCAGCGTGACTGGACTCGTCCGTCCATCGACATGCTGCTGCCCGAAATGCAATCGCTGCGCACGGCGGCCCGCCTGCTCGTGCTGGACGCCCGTCGTGAGGCGGCCGACGGCAACGCAGAGGATGCCCTCCGCGACGTGGCCCGCATCCAGCGGATTGGACGTCACGCAGCGAGTGAGCCGATCCTGATCTCAAACCTGGTCGGCATCGCGATCGACACTATGGCTCTCGAGACGCTCGCGCAGGTGCTGCCGACGCTCCGGAAGAGCGATCTCGCGGTTCTCGACGCACCCGAGATCCGCGATCTCGTCACAACCCCGCCGGCCATGGCGAGCCATTTCTACGGCGAGGAGGCCTTCGGGCTTTCCATCTTCGCGGAACTGGCGGACGACCAACGCAGCGGGCCCGATCTCATTGACCTTGCTGGAAATGGGCAACCACAACCATCCGCCCTCCGTGCCCTTCCGCTCTCCCTTCCGTACCGTGTCTTCTTCCTCTCGTCCGACCTCGCGGGCTACCGGTCGATCATGACGCAGTACCAGGCAGCAGCGAGCCGATCGGAGCCTTACCCTGCACTGACAAACCGCATCGACGCCATCGAGTCGCAGACTCGAGACCGCTCACCGGGCATGATGTCGTCGATGATCGTGCCGGCGCTGGGGGCCGTCTTCCGCCAGCAGACCCGCAGCGTTGCCAACCACCGCGCCGCCTCGGCGCTCGTCGCCGCGACGAAAGAGCGGCTCGAGTCGGGCGCGGTGCCAGAGACATTTGAAGAACTGGCGGCCCAGCTGGTGCCACCTGCATCCCGCGATCCCTTCACGGCCGACCAGCCGCTGGTCATGAAGCAGACCGACGACGCGCTGCTCGTCTACTCCATCGGCCCCGACGGCGAGGATGACGGCGGCCCGGTCGCCCCAGGCGTTGACAAGGTCGAGGGCAACGACGACATCGGGTTGCGGATGGCGTTGTGAAAGAATCCCCCGGCTCGCGCCGGGGGCTTGTATACCGCCATCCAAGCCCTGAGCGCAAGCGACGGGATTCCCCCGTCATCACCATCCAAGCCCTGAGCGCGAGCAACGGGATTCCCCCGTCATCACCATCCAAGCCCTGAGCGCGAGCGACGGGATCCAGCTGGCGAGCCTCAATCCCGCGCGGGCAAATCAAAATCGCCGGTGCGGTCCCGCCACATGCAGTGAATATGGTTGGCCGGATTCCCTTCGGCATCGGGCTGCACGTTGCACAGTTCGATGACGAACGTCGGACCCTCGACGCGGTAATAGTGTCCGACACCCGGCTTGACACTGCCTGCCCAGGCGAATTTTACTGCGGCCCAGCCGCCCTCGGCTGCTTCAAGCACCTGCAGACGCTCCGCCACGACCTCCTCCGGCATCGACTCGCAATAGACGTCCACGAGTCGCTCGAGCACCGCCTGCTGCGATGCCGACAGGTCGCCCCACGCAATGCCAACGGCCGGCTCACCTGATGGCTGCGGCTCGCCCGCGCCGCGGATCTCCTTCGGCGGCTCAGGTGAGATAATGGCCTTCACTCGCTGACCGTCATCGAGCGAGTTCATCAGCTCGAAAGCGACCGACTCCTCCGCCTCGAGCACACGGTGTCCCACGGCGGGCAGATTCGGCAGCGGCGTCTTCACCACGGCCGGATTCGCACCCATGAACTGCGGCGTCGAGTCCACGATCCGTCCGTCCCGGACGGTGAAGTTCAGCGAGAGGTGATGCCCCTCGAAGGAGATCGCCCACGGGCTTTCATCCGACGGCGTGCCGAAGATCGTGAAGAAATACCGCTTGGGATCACGGATGTTCTTCGCCCGCGATCCCTCGAGAACCCGCAGGATCTCGTCGAGTTCCATGATGGCGACCGATTTGTCGTAGCCGATCTGCGACAGCACCGACCGCAGGAGCGCAAGGGCCGCCGCCTGCTGCGGCTCGGTCATGTCGCGGAGTTGCACACCCTTCCGCGCGGGCTTGGGCACGAAGTGCCAGTCGGTCCGCTTGGCATCGTCGAACGGCTTCGAGGCCAGGGTTCGCTGGGCGGAGTCGAGCGAATCGAGCCAGGCGTTCGCCGCGCTGGCCACGTCGTGGGCAACGGCCGTACGGGCCCGCGCGGCCATTGCCCGCCCGGCGAGCAGGCAGACCGTGACGAGCACCAGGAACCACGCGAATCGACGCCCGATCGCGTTCCCCCGACCTCTCTCGCTCCTGGCTGGTGTCGTTTGTTTCATGGTGCCTGCTCGTGAAGGTGACCGCGAGGATCCCGGTCGTGATGCGCCTGGTCGACGTGCACATGCACCCGAGGGCAGGATTGAAAATACCGTTCCCAGGCCTCATCCGATACCCCGGCTCCATCGAGGTAGAGATTCCAGAGGCCTGGCAGACGCTGGAGTGCCGCCAGACCGTCGTCGCCGATCGGCACGTCGATGAGATGCAGCGATCGCAGCTGCGGCAGGGAGGCAACCGCCTCACAGACTTCCACTCCGGCGAGCTGCGGGCCGCCCAGGCGAAGGCTCCGCAGAACCGCGAGCGACGCGAGTGCCCGCACACCCGCTGCGGTGCAGGCAGCCTGCGGCACGTTCAGATCACGGAGCGTGTGGCATTCCGCGAGCCGCCGGAATCCCGCATCAGTCAGCGGCGACTCGCGGAGGACCAGCCGTTCGAGTCCCGTGAGCGTCGCGAGGATCTCCGCCCGGCCATCATCAGCGCTCCCATGCTCCAGCACGAGTTCGCGGAGGCCGGTGAGGCCACGGAGGGATTCCCACTCGGCATCCGTCAGCGGCGCCGCGGAGACGATTCGATTGGCGTCGCCGACGCGGACCGCGGTGATCTGGTCGCCGACGTCACCACGGGAGACCACGGTCACTGCAGATTCAGGGGCGACACCTGAGCCGCTCGGGCCACAGCCAGCCACCACGGCCGCCATCGCCACCAGCCAGCATCCCGCGGCGTTACACCGCCCCGCGGTGTGCCTCATGGATCCAGCACCACCGCCACCGGCAGCGAGTTGCCAAACGTCTGAAAATCTTTAAACGTCCAGACGACCTGCTTCTCCGGAGTGACCTCGATGATCTGCGGCTGCTCTGGGCCGGCGTGGCAGTTGACGATGAGCGTGTTGCCGTTTTTGAGGCGGCTCACCTGTGTCACCCAGGCCAGCACGATCCCCGGCAGGTCGTGCTGCTCGATCTTCCACACGATCTCCTTGGCAGGCGTCACCTCGAGCACGCTGTGGCCGTTGCCGGTGCCGATGAGCGTGTTGCCGTTGGCGAGCCTGACGGCCGAATAAACCTGGTCGCCGAAGGCTTCGGGGCCGTGCCCCCCCTTCTTCGGCTTGTCAAAAAGCGGCACGTCGAACTCCCAGACGACCTTTCCTGTGGCGTCATACTCCCGGACAACGCCATCCTTCTCGTGGGCCACGAGGTAGGTGCCGGCCTCGGTCTTCCGCGCGTTCCGTGTGTCGGAGTGTGCCGACCGTTCGTTCACCGTCAGCTTGATATCGTGCCGCAGGGTGCCGTCGCGAGCGACCTCGATGATCCGGGCCGGCCCCGACTCGACGATCATCGTCGTGCCGTCAGGCAACCGCTGGAAAGCATGCACCTCGACCGTCCGGCCGGCGTTGCCATTCCGCTTCGCGTTGTAGTCCCAGATCGGCTTGCGGTGCTCATCGAGCTCCACGATCCGCGTCCAGCCATCTGAATAGAGGATGTGACCGTCGGGCAACAGGTGCAGATCATGGATCTGCCCGCACGGGAGCTTCCACTCCACCCGACCGTCGGAGTCGATGGAGGCCATCGTCTTCGTCGATGAATCGGCCGCGATCACCCGGCGGGGCGGGCCCGTCTGCACCGCGGTCTGCGGTGCTTCCGCGACCGTCACCGTGGGCAGCAGCGCCAAAAAGAAAACGGTGCCAGCCACCAAATCTGGGAAAGATCGGCAGGGGGACAACGCAGCTTGCCTAAATTTGGTGGCTGGCACCTTTTTCATGCGAGCACCTCTCGGATCGGTTCGACGTGTTCGACACCGACGAGCTTCTGGTCGAGGCCGCCGAAAAAATAGGAGAGCCGGTTGGGGTCGAGGCCAAGCTGGTGCAGCACCGTGGCGTGCAGACTCTTCACGTGGAAGCCCGGCTTGTCGCCGTTGCCATGGCCGGGGCCAGGGCTGATCGCCGCCGAGCCCAGTTCGTCCGTCTCGCCCACGCTCACGCCTCCCTTGATGCCGCCGCCGGCCATCCACATCGTGAACCCGAATGAGTTGTGGTCGCGGCCCGTGCCCTCGGCATACTCTGCCGTCGGCTGACGGCCAAACTCGCCGCCCCAGATCACGAGCGTCGAATCCAGCAGGCCCGACCGCTTCAGATCGGTGAGCAGCGCCGCCACCGGCTGGTCGGTATTCCCGGCGTGGAAATTGTGGTTCTTTTCCATATCGGTGTGGGCATCCCAGTTATCGTCGTTGTGGGCGCCACCGGAATAGAGCTGGATAAAACGCACGCCCCGTTCGACGAGCCGCCGCGCGAGCAGGCACCGCCGGCCGAAGTCCGCCGTCCGCGGGTTCTCCAGTCCGTAGAGTTTCTTCGTCTCCTCTGTCTCACTGGCCAGATCAACCGCCTCAGGCGCGTGCTCCTGCATCTTCCAGGCCAGTTCATAGGAGGCGATCCGCGCGGCGAGTTCCGTGTTGTCGCCGCGGGAGAGCAGGTGGGCCGTGTTGGTCTCACGAAGGGCATCGAGCATCGTGCGCTGCGCTTCCAGCGGCATATCGTCGGGTGGCGCGAGATCGAGGATCGGCGAACCCTTGGATCGCAAGAGCGTGCCCTGGTAGGTCGCCGGCATGTAGCCGCTCGACCAGTTCTTCGCGCCCGAGATCGGGCCGCCGGTGGGATCGAGCATCACCACGAAGCCCGGCATGTTCTCGTTGACACTGCCGAGGCCATAGTTCACCCACGAGCCCAGACAGGGAGCACCCGACTGAATTTTCCCCGAGTTCATCTGCAGCATCGCCGAGCCATGGATCGGCGAGTCGGCCGTCATCGAGTGGATGAACGCGATGTCGTCCACATGAGTCGCGATGTGTGGAAAGAGATCGCTCACCCACTTGCCGCACTGTCCATACTGCTTGAACTTCCACTTGGGGCCGACGACCCGGCCCTGGCTCTTCTCGCCGCCGCGTCCCTTTGTCTTCACATCGATCGTCTTGCCGTCGAGGCCGTAGAGCTTCGGCTTGTAGTCGAATGTGTCGACCTGGCTCGGCCCGCCATACATGAAGAGGAAGATCACGCTCTTCGCCTTGGGCGCGAAGTGCGGAGGCTTGGCCGCAAGCGGATTCGTGAACGGAGTGTCGGCGGCCCCGCCCAGCTGCCCTGCCGCATGGGCATGCCGCGTGAAGAACCCCTGATCGAGCAGGCCAGACAGGGCCAGGCCCGTGAACGACGCGCCCGCCTCCCAGAAGAATTCACGACGGGTCCTGTGACAGAACTGGCCGTGTCGATGATCGTGGCTGGATGGCATGGCTGGGATCCTTGTCGGGTTTTTTCTCGCCACATCGGCGGGTCAGTCGAGATAAGCGAATTCGTTGAGGTTCAGCACCATCAGGCAAAAAAGTTCCATGGCTCGGCTGGGGCTGACGCCATCGGCATCGTCGAGCCTGTCGATGAGGGCGATACCCCTGGCAACCTCGGCATCGGTGACCACCCGCACGAGCGCGATCTCCAGTGCCCGGCGGACCTGCGCCGGCACATCAGCCGCATCGGGCCCACCCGCCTCACGTCGGACCCGTTCGGCAAACACCCGCGCCTGCCGATGCAGGAACTCACCGTTCATCATCCCGAGCGCCTGCGTGGGCTGCGTCGTCGTAAACCGAACGGGGCAGCTCGTATCGGTGTCGGCGAGGTCGAAGTCGGCGAGGATCGGCGTGATCAGCGACCGCTTCACGAACGCGTAGACGCTCCTGCGGGCCTGCTCCTCCGGGCTCGAATCGCCCCAGCCTGCACCAGGCCGCGATTGTCCGGCCATCACTTCCTTGGGGATCATGGGGTAGACGCCAGGCCCGAACATTTTTGGATTGAAGGCTCCGCTGGCCGCGTGGATCGAGTCGCGGAGTTCCTCGGCCGAGAGCCGCCGCATGTCGAATCGCCAGAAGGAATCGTTGAGCGGGTCGACTTTCAACGCCTCCGCGTGCGCCAACGCGTCCGCGTTGCCGGTTGACGCTCCACGGTAGGCCTCCGACATGAGGATCAGCTTGTGCAGGGGCTTGAGCCGCCAGTTGCCGGCGACCAGTTCCGTGGCCAGCCAGTCGAGCAGTTCGGGATGGGTGGGAGGATCGCCCATCATGCCGAAGTTCGAGGCACTGCGGACGATGCCCCGGCCGAAGTGATACTGCCAGATTCGGTTGGCCATCACGCGGGCCGTCAGCGGATTGTCGGGCGAGACGAGCCAGCGGGCCAGCGCCGTGCGGCGGCCGGACGTCTTCGCATCCGCGGCCGGCGTGGGGATCACCGGATCCTTCGCCTTGAGGATCGACGGAAACGCCGGGCCGACCTTGTTTTCTGGCTTCTTTTCCGCGTGTGGATTGCCGCGGTAGAAGACGAACGTATCGGCTGGCGTGGGCCCGCGTTCGGTCACGACGAGCGCCTTGTCGATGGGCACGTCCTCCTTCTTGAGGGCCTCAATCGCCCGCGCCTTCGCGTCGTAGTCCTTCTTCCCGTCGCTGCCCAGAATGCGTTCGCCATCAGCGGCGATGGCCTTCTTCAGGTCGGACTTCTTCGCCAGCCCTGCGCTGCCCACCGCCACTGACGCCGCCGAGAGCGACCGCACGGTGAACCCCGGGCCTGACCAGCCAACCGTCAGTCCCTTTCCCAGCCGACCCTGAAAGTAGTCGAGTCGGATCGGCGAGCGGCCCGCCTTCAAGGGCACGGTGGCCGTCTTCGGCTTTCCCTCGCCGTGGATGCCGTCGTGTTCCACGACCACGCGACCGTCGATGGCCAGCCGCGAGCCGTCGTCGGAGTCAAGCGAGAACGTGTAGTCACCATCCATCGGCACCTTGAGAAAGCCGGTGAACACGTAGCCGAAGTTGTCGGGCCGCAGCGACGGCGCGACCGCGATGTCGAAGACCTGGCCGGGCACGGGGCCCGTGTCTTCGGCCTTCAAATCATCGAACACGGGCAGCTTCGACCAGGAGTCTCGATAGAATCGAAACGCGAGGTCGTCGAGGTCGCCCCCCGCTACCTGACCCGCTGACTGCCGCTCCCACTCGGTGCGGAATCGGTCCTCGATCTCCGTGACGGCCACCTGTGCTTCATCGCGGCGGCGTTTCAGATCAGCGACCTTCCGCTCGTAGTCGTGCCGATTGGCGTCATCCTGGAACAGTGGCCGCTCGATCTGGTCGCCGCCACTGCCCATCGGCGTGACGTTGTCGAAAAACGAGAGCAGGCTGTAGTAGTCGCGCTGCGGAATCGGGTCGATCTTGTGGTCGTGGCAGCGGGCACAGTTGACCGTCAGGCCGAGAAACACCTGGCCAGTGGTCGCGACAATGTCGTCGAGCCAGTCGTAGCGAAACTGTTCGCGGTCGGCCGGCTCATCGTCCCAGACGCCGAGCCGGTAGTAGCCCGTCGCGATGAACGCGTCGTTCGTGGGCTCGGGCAGCTCGTCGCCGGCCAGTTGCTCGAGCACGAACTGGTCGTAGGGCTTGTCGTCATTGAGCGACCGGATCACGTAATCGCGATACCGCCAGGCGTGCGGCTTGTTGCCGTCACGCTCGAAGGAGTTCGTGTCGGCATAACGAACGAGATCGAGCCAGTGACGGGCCCACTGCTCGCCGTAGTGCGGACTGGCGAGCAGCCGATCAACCACCTTCTCCCAGGCGGCAGCCGAGTCATCGGCGAGGAAGTCGCGGACCTCCTGCTCGTTCGGCGGCAGGCCTATCAGGTCGTAGGTCGCCCGGCGGATGAGGGCCGTCTTGTCGGCTGGCGCGGGTGCCTTGAGCCCGCGATGGGCAAGGCCAGACCGGATGAAGGCATCGATCGGATTCGCGGCTTGCCCGCCGGCGTCAGCCGCGGCCGGAACTGCGGGTCGCACGAGCGGCCGGAACGCCCAGTGCTCCTTCCACTCAGCTCCCTCGTCGATCCAGCGTGTGATCGCGTCGACCTGCGTCGCCGTCAGCCGCGGGCCCTCGGGAGGCATCTGCGTGTCGGGGTCGTTCGAGGTGATCCGCGCGAGGATCTCGCTCTCTGCGGACTTCCCAGGCACGATCGCCCGACCGCCACTGTCGAGTGCAGCAGTTGCATTGTTCTGCTGATCGAGTCGCAGGCCGGCTTCGTGCGTGTCGGGACCGTGGCAGGAAAAGCACCGCTTGGCGAAGAGCGGCTGAATGTCTCGCGAGAAATCAACCGGCTCGGCGAAGACCTCTGCTGAAAGCAGGATGCCACCGCTCACCACCGCCCAGGTCAGCATCCGCAGGCCGCGGCTGAGGCAGAAGTTTTCGCGGAACATGCGATGCCTGTGGAAATGTTGAACGCGTGCGTTACGATTAATTCTAAGCGTCGCTTACAAAGTGTCAAACAAGTTGTGTTTTCGTTTCATGCACCAGGCCAACCGCATCGAATCGACGCTCCTCCGTCGGATCAACGAGCGACGGCTGCTCGAGGTGATCCAGCAGCAGGGACCATCGTCCCGGGCGATGCTGACCCGTGTGTCGGGCCTCACGGCCCCCACCGTCTCCAAGGCGGTTGATTCACTTCTCAAGCGCGGATTCGTCGAGGAGCTGGATCCCTCGGAGCCGGCGCTCGGCCGGCCCGGCAGGCTCGTGCGAATGGCGGCGGAATCGGCCGCCGTGCTGGGCGTGGTGATCGATGCCCAGGTCTGCTCGGTGGTCGCGGCTGGTCTCGACGGAAATGTCTCCGAGGATCAGACGCGGCGGTTCATCACGCCCGCAAGCTACGCGGAACTGCTCGACGCACTCGAACAGCAGTGCCGGGCTCTGCTCGACGGCATCACGGGCCGGGTGCACGGCATCGGCGTGAGCGTGCCGGGGCTCGTCAACGAACGGCTCTCCGAGATCGTCTTCTGCCCCAACCTCCACCTACTCGACAAGCGAAATCCTGCCCGCGATCTCGCGGTGCGACTGGGTGTGGAATGCGTGCTCGTTCAGGAGACCAATGCGCTCTGCCTGAGTGAGCGGATGTATGGCAATGCCCGTGGCCTGCACGACTTCGCGATGCTCGATGTCACCACCGGACTGGGTCTGGGCGTGATGAGTGGCGGCCAGGTGCTCGCGGGCCACAGCGGCATGGCGGGAGAGGTGGGCCACATCACCGTCGCCCCCGACGGCACCCGCTGCGGCTGTGGCAACCGCGGCTGCCTGGAAACCCTCGCCACCGACACGGCGCTGCTCCGGCTGCTTGCGGAGAAGCTGGGCAGGCCAGTGTCTCTCGACGAAGCCATTTCGCTGCTCGGCGAGCGGCCTGGCGACTTTCAGCACGAGATCCGTACGGTCACGGAATACCTCGCCATCGCGATCGCCGCCGTCATCAACATCTTCAATCCCACCACGCTCTTCGTGCACGGCACGCTCCTCGTCGGCTCGGAGGAACGGTTTGCCCGGGTGCTCGAGCGGGTGAAGCAGCGGACGCTCACCGCGTCGCTGGCGGATTGCACAATCCTGGCGACACGATCGAGCAAGCGTCAGGCCGCTATCGCCGGTATCATGCACCACCTCACCAACGCCTGGGCACCTTCGATACGGTAGAAACCACGATGGCACATGCATCTCCTCACGCCTGCTTCTCACTCGCCGGCCGCGTGGCCCTGGTGACGGGCTCTTCCACCGGCCTCGGCAAGGCGACGGCCAGGTGCCTCGGCATGGCCGGCGCGAAGGTGGCAGTCAACTACGCCAACTCGCGGGCACGTGCCGACGAGACGCTCGCCGAACTCCGCGCCGCCGGCGTCACCGCCGAACTTTTCCAGGCCGATGTCACGAGTGAATCTAAAGTCGACGCGATGTTTTCAGCCATTGAAAAGTCGCTGGGGCCGGTCGATATCGTCGTCGTCAACGCCACACCCGCCCAGCCGCACAAGCCCATCGAGGAATACGACTGGGCCTTCTACCAGCAGATGCTCGACTTCTTCGTGAAGAGCCCCTATCTCCTGGCCCGTCGCGCGCTGCCCGGCATGAAGGAACGTCGCCACGGCCGTCTCATCAATATCACGAGCGAGGTTTTTCACCTGGGCGTGTCCCCCTTCTCCGCCTACGTCGCGGCCAAGGGTGGGCAGACCGGGTGGTCGCGGAGCATGGCCCACGAGCTCGCGTCGCACGGCATCACGGTCAACATGATCGCGCCGGGCTGGATTCCGGTGGAGCGGCACAAGGATGACCCGCAGGCCGAAAAAGATGCCTACCTCGCCACGATCCCGATGGGCCGCTGGGGAAGGCCAGACGAGGTCGGCTGGGCGGCCGCGTATCTGGCCAGCGACGAGGCCTCGTTCGTGACCGGCCAGACGATCGCCGTCAACGGCGGCAAGACGGTGTGGTAGACGGCGGAGAATCCCATCGCTCGCGCTCCGGGCTTGTATGCACGCATACAAGCCCCCGGCGCAAGCCGGGGGATTACGGACGTGAACACCGGCGGCCGCAATTCAGGCGTCGTAATACAGGCAGAACTCGTACGGGTGCGGCCGGAGCCGCATCGGGGCGATCTCCTGCTCGCGCTTGAACTTCAGCCAGGTCGCGATCACGTCCTCCGTGAAGACGTCGCCCCGCAAGAGGAAGTCGCTGTCGCGTTCCAAAGCATCGAGCGCCTCATCGAGTGAGCCGGGTGCCTTCGGCACGTTGGCCAGCTCTTCCGGCGGCATGTCGTAAATGTCGCGATCGAGCGGCTCGCCAGGGTTGATCTTGTTCTGGATACCGTCGATCGCCGCCAGCAGGATCGCTGAGAATGAGAGATACGGATTGCAGGTCGGGTCGGGACAGCGGAACTCGATCCGCTTCGTCTTCGGGCTGGTCGAATACATCGGGATCCTGCAGCTCGCGGAACGGTTTCGCTGTGAGTAGGCGAGGTTCACCGGAGCCTCGTAGCCCGGCACGAGCCGCTTGTAGCTGTTGGTGGTGGGGTTCGTCAGCGCGAGCAGCGCCGGGGCGTGGCGGAGGATGCCCCCCATGGCGTAGAGCGCCATCTCCGAGAGGCCCGCGTAGCCCGAGCCGGCGAAGAGCGGATGGCCAGCCTTCCAGAGCGAAATGTGCGTGTGCATGCCGGAGCCGTTGTCGCCGAAGATCGGCTTCGGCATGAAGGTCACGGTCTTGCCAGCCCGCCTGGCGACATTTCGCACGATGTATTTATAGAGGCACATCTGGTCGGCCATCCGCACCAGTTCCTGGAACCGCATGTCGATCTCGCACTGCCCGGCCGTCGCCACCTCGTGGTGCTGCGCCTCGACGTCGATCCCGCACTGGATCATCGTCTGCATCATCTCGTTGCGGAGATCCATCAGCTGATCGGCTGGCGGACAGGGGAAATAGCCCTCCTTGTGCCGCAGCTTGTAGCCGAGGTTCGGCCCTTCGGCCCGGCCCCGTGTCCACTCCGCCTCGACCGAGTCGAGGTGGAAGTAGCCTTCATGGGCGTTCTGATCGAACCGCACATCATCAAACACGAAGAACTCGGCTTCGGGTCCGATGAAGCAGGTGTCGGCGATGCCGGTGCTCTTCAAATAGTTCACCGCCTTGCGGGCCACGTTGCGCGGGTCGCGGGAATAGTCCTCCCGCGTGATCGGATCCTGCACGTTGCAGACCATCACGAGCGTGGGGATCTGCGCGAATGGATCGACAAAGGCCGAATCGGGCACCGGCACGAGCAGCATGTCGCTCTCGTTGATCGCCTGCCAGCCGCGGATGCTCGAGCCGTCGAAGCCGAGGCCGTCGTCGAAGGTGTCTTCCTCGAGCTTGCCGACGGGAATCGTGAAGTGCTGCCAGGCGCCGAGGAAATCGGCAAACCGCAGATCGACCGCCTTCACTTCCTTCTCGCGGCACATCGCGAGCACTTCACGGGGCTTCATCGGGGATCATTCCTAGGGGCAATGGTGTCGTGCCAAATCACCCCCCCATCATACTCCCACCCCGAAGATCGCATGGCCCCGGGCTGTGTCATCCCAGCCGCACCGCCCAGCCGTCGCCCACCGCCTCCAGCCGCAGGCGACCGGCGAGCGTCGCGCCGGCGAGTGTGAGCACGATCACCGTGGCCGTGGACATGTCGTCGGCGTCGCAGGAGAGCAGGTCGTAGCCGCCGGCATCGACACGCCGAGCAAAGCCACGGCCGCCCGACACCTCTCCCGCCAATCGATCGAGCCACTCCAGCCGATGCGGCGGCAGTTCGAGGGCCGCCACGGTGGCGCCATCGGCCGTCGGCACCACCATCAGCCGCCAGGTGCGGCAGGCTGGGCCCGCCTCCAGCAAAAGGTCAAAGTGCCGCCCGGCGGGATCGTCCGGGGCGCCAACGTGTTCGAGGACCGCGAAGCGTGGCATGAGGTGCGATCAATAATCCTCGCCGGCGCCACCGCCACCCGAACTGGCCACCGTAAGCGGCTTTGGCTTGTGGCGGACGGCGCGGCGGGCG
The DNA here is from genome assembly GCA_044376405.1 of Pirellulales bacterium. GTDB lineage: Bacteria > Planctomycetota > Planctomycetia > Pirellulales > UBA1268 > CAMCQY01. The sequence continues at coordinate 36,976 of JBILKZ010000001.1, read as the reverse complement.
TTTTCATCGCGGAGCCGCTCGACCGCGGCCTCCAGGCTCATCGCACCGACATCGCCGTCGATTCGGTCGCGGAGGCTTACCGTGCCAGCCGCCTCGTCCCGCGGACCGCAGACGATCATCACCGGAATCATGTCGAGCTGCGCTGTCCGCACCTTCGCGCCGAGTTTTTCCGCGGCCAGGTCGATCCCAACGCGAAGCCCCGCCGCCTCGAACCGGGCCTGCACCTGCTTCGCATAGGCCTCGCTCTTTTCACTCACGGGGAGCACGCGAACCTGCTCGGGCGCCAGCCACAAGGGAAACGCCCCCGCGAAGTGCTCGATGAGCACGCCCACGAACCGCTCCATGCTGCCCAGCGGCGCGCGGTGGATCATCACCGGCTGGTGCTTCGCGTTGTCGGCACCGATGTATTCGAGATCGAACCGCTCGGCGCTCGGCAGGTTGTAGTCGAGCTGCACGGTGCCCAGCTGCCACTCGCGGCCGAGCGAGTCGTGCACCACGAAGTCGATCTTCGGCCCGTAGAAGGCCGCCTCGCCCGGCTCGGGCTCACAGCCCGGCAGGTTCATGCGACGGGCCACCCGCTCGATGGCAGCCTCGGCCTCGTCCCACCGCGCCGGCGGGCCGACGTATTTGTCGCTCTTGGGGTCACGGAAGCCGAGCCGCACGCGGAAGTTGTCGAAGGCGAGGCTCTCCAGCACTTTCAGCGTGAAGTCGATGCAGCCCTCCACCTCCCGCTCCACCTGCTCGTGGGTGCAGAAGATGTGGGCGTCGTCTTGAGTGAAGCCGCGGACCCGCGTCATGCCGCCCAACTCGCCCGACTGCTCGTAGCGGTACACCGTGCCAAACTCGGCCAGACGGAGCGGCAGCTCCTTGTAGCTCCGGGGGCGGGCCTTGTAGATCATCGTGTGGTGGGGGCAGTTCATGGGTTTCAGCAGATACTGCTCGTCGTCGCTCATCACGATCGGCTTGAACTGGCTGTCGGCATAGTAGGGATAGTGGCCGGAGATCTTGTAGAGATCGACCTTCCCGATGTGGGGCGTGTAGACCGGCTGGTAGCCCCGCGCGGCCAGTTCGTCGCGGACGAAGCTCTCGAGCACGCCGCGGAGCACAGCGCCCTTCGGCATCCAGAGCACGAGCCCGGAGCCGACCAAGGGGCTCGTCGTGAAGAGGTCGAGCTGCTTGCCGAGCACCCGATGGTCACGGCGGCGGGCTTCTTCGAGGTTGGCCAGATGCGCGTCGAGATCCGCCTGCGTGAACCAGGCGGTGCCGTAGAGCCGTTGGAGCTGGGCGTTGTTGGCGTCGCCCTTCCAGTAGGCACCGGCGATGTTCGTGAGCTTGAAAGCGCCGATACAGCCTGGGCTTGTCACGTGGGGGCCACGGCAGAGATCGACGAATTCTCCCTGTCGGTAGAACGACAAGGTTGGGTGGGCGGCCAGGCCCGTCTCGATGTGCTCGACCTTCAGCGGCTGCTTGAGATCACGCACGATCTCCACGGCCTTCTCCCGCGGCACCTCCACCCGCTCGAACGCCTCGTCGGCCTCGATGATCTTCTTCATCTCGGCCTCGATCAGTGGCAGATCGTCGTCGGTGATCGGCCGGCCGGCCCGCATGTCGTAATAAAAGCCTTCGCCAACGGTGGGTCCGAAAGCCAACTCGACGTCGGGGAAGAGCCGCGTCACCGCGCGGGCCATGATGTGGGCGGCCGAGTGTCGCATCACGGGCAGGGCCCGCGCATCGCCGGCCGCGAGCCATTCAACCGTGGTCTCGCCCGTGGCGGGCAGCAGCGCGTCGAGCCCGACGGCCTGGCCGTTCAAGAGGGCGGCAATCGGCCGCTGCTTCCGCGGGCCCCTCTTGATCGCCTCGGGGACAACATCGCCCACCCGCGTGGCCTGGGGAAACTCACTGACGACGCCATCGGCAAAACGGACGGTGGGCATGATGATGGACCGGGATGGAATGGAATCGGGGCAGCCGGTTTCAGCCGGGGAAACACAGAGTATCGACGGCGCGATGGCCGCGAGGCAAGGCCGTTCCCGGCCGGGGCTCGTCGGACAATCACCGGGTCTTCACACCGGCACGTCGACGACGAAGATCTGATTGTGCACCTCGGCCGCTGGATCCCCGCGCGGCGTGCTCAGGCCGGCCACGCTCCGCATGAAGGCGATCCGCCGGCCGTCGGGCGAAAACACACATGCTTCCGGCCGGGGCGGGGCGGCGATCGTGCGGTCGGTGAGCCGCGTACTCGCCTTGCTGGCCACGTCGACGACGAACACGCTCAAGTCGGCGACATACGCGATCCGCCTCCCGTCGGGGCTCCAGCCGAAGCTGCTCGCCACGCTCCAATCGTCGCGTGTCACCTGCACAGGCGGGCCCCCATTGGGGCTCACAGTGAAGATCTGCACAACTCCGACTTCATCGCACATGAGAAACGCGATTCGCGATCCATCCGGGCTCGACCGCAGCCAGTGCCGCGGCCCCTCGATCCCCGGATGGCTGCGGTCAGCGGTGAACGTGAGCCGCCGGTGGGCCACGCCTCGGGGTGGCGACGGCCGGCTGGTGGGCATGCCCGCGAGGGGCTGTTCGCCTGCGACCGTCAGCTCATCGAGGTCGTCCGGCAGGTCACAGACGAAGGCCTCACTGATGGTGCGCCGCCCGCCGATCGATGCGTCATGCACGACGACATGCCCCTGAAACGCCAGCGCATACCGCTGCCGCGTGCCATCGGGCCGCAGGTAGCCGTGCGTGCCGACCCACGCCTCCTCGAACGCTTTGCAGATCTCGTCGCTGCCGGGGGTTGGCTCGTCTGTCAGCCGTGTTGCGAGCACGCTGAACGCCGTGCCGTCGTGATTGCGCTTGTGCGTCCGCGGCACCTGCACCGGCTTCCCGCAGACGCTCACGCCGATGCCGCGAAGGTTTTTTTCGCGCGGCACCCCGGCGGTCACTTCGGCAGCCGGCGGACCATCCAACACCGCATCCTCGTAGGTAAAACTCACGAGCCTGCCGTCGGGGCTCACGACATGCACATGGCTGCCGCCGCGGAGAGCACCGGCCGTGAACGGCGGCACGATGTCGCGGGCATCGAGCGGCTCGATCAGACCGGGCTGCGACATCCGCACGACCACGCCCTGCCGATGGGCCGGGCCATACTGCCAATCGGCCGTGGGCTGCTCGGGGCCGAGGATGAAAATCACCCAGTCGTCCACGGGGCTCGCCGTCACGACACCGCAGCAGGCCCCGTTTCGCGACTCATACAGAAGTTCGATCCGCCCCGAGTCCACCTCCACCCGTTCGATCCGCATGCCGTCGAAGACGGAGCCGTCGGGACTCGACCGCGTGTCGTAGACGATCCACCGCGAGTCGGGCGACCAGATGCCTGAGTTCGTGAGCATGTGGCCGTGGGCGGCACAGGTGAGCTGTCGCTCGTGCATCGGTACAGCATCCCGCAAACGAGACATTCTTACGACCGGGCCGTGAGCGCTTCCTCGAGCAGCCGGATCCACGGGCCGACGAAGTGGCCGTTGTCGCGATACGTGCGGCCGCTCACGAGGTTGCCGTCGATCACGCACGCACTGTCGACGAAGATGCCGCCGGCCACCTCGAGGTCGAACCGGCATTTCGCCACGGTGGCCATCTTCCGCCCCCGCACGCAGTCGGCGTAGGCCGGGATCTCGACCCCGTGGCAGACGCTGGCCGCCGGTTTGTTCTCGCTGAAGAAATGATGCGTGATCCTCACGAGATCCTCGTCGTAGCGGATGTACTCGGGCGCCCGACCGCCGCTGAAGAAGATGCCCAGGTAGTCGTCGGGCCGCACGTCGGCGAAGGCGAGATCGGCGTTGATCTGATAGCCCTCCCACTCCTTCGTGATCGTCCAGCCGGGCCGCACCTCGTGGAGCACCATCTGGTAGGTCCGCCGCTCGGGCGCGATCACGACCGGCTCGAACCCCGCCTCCTGAAGCCGGTAATACGGATAGAGCGTGTCGACGGTCTCGGTGGCGTCGCCCACCACGATCAGCACTTGAGGGATTGTTTTAGGCACCATGGATTTTCGGTTCGGTCTCCTGGTTCGGTCTCCTGATCCAGCCGGGAGGGTTTCTCGCTCGAGGCCGGTCGGTCGACGATCGTAGTGAACCGCGAGGCTTCTGGCATTCTGGGTTCCCGTGCGAGCGATGCAGTTTTGCGGCCGTCGGCTGTGGAAAAGGCCATCCGACAGGCTCGCCGGGATGGAAGAGTTCGGAAAAGGAGGTCATTTCAAACCGTGCACGGAACCCGCTCCCGGTAGCCGATTAGAATAAGCGGGTGATCAAGAGCCCCGTCAAACGGGCATCGCCATCGACTCGTTGCTCTCTCCGCCTCTGGCCAACCGCCATGAACCCGCTCGCTCGCCTGAGTCACTGTGGTTTTTTCCTGGCCGGTGGCCTGATCTGGTCAGCCTGGGTGCTGGCCCTCGCTCCGGCCACTGCTGTGTCTGCCGAGGCCACGTCGCGTGAACTCGAGATCCTCTTTGAGTCGCGGGTGCGGCCGCTCTTGGTGGCCAAGTGCCAGGGCTGCCACGGCGACAAGGTGGCGGAGGCTGGCCTCCGGCTCGATAGCAGGCGGGCGCTCCTGGCCGGCAGTGACACCGGGCCGGTCGTGGTGCCGGGTGACGCCGCCAAGAGCAAGCTCGTGGCCGCCGTGCGGCATGTCGATGAGCTCGCGATGCCACCCGATGAAAAACTCTCCGCCGACGAGATCGCCACGCTCGAGAACTGGGTCACAGCCGGCGCACTCTGGAGCGGTCCGGGCAGCGACAGCGACACCACGCAGCCTGCTCCCGCCGCCACCATGGACGAAAGACTTGCCACCTCGCTCAAGAGCCACTGGGCGTTCACGCCGCCCGCGCGGCTTGCCGCACCCGAATTACCGTCGTCGTTCGAGCCATCACTCCGCGACGCCTGGGCGGTCTCCCCGATCGACCGCTTCATCGGAAGTGAGCTCAGCAACGCCGGCCTGGCACCGTCACCAGAGGCGACGCCACGCGACCTCATCCGCCGGCTCTTCTACGACCTCACGGGCCTGCCCCCCTCGGCCGACGAGGTCGATGCGTTCTGCGCAGCGGCAGCAGGCGGCGCGGCAGCAGCCGACGCAGCCTTTCGCGCGACGGTTGATCGGCTCCTCTCCTCGCGGGAGCATGCCGAACACTGGGCTCGGAAATGGCTCGACCTCGCCCGCTACGCCGACACGATGGGCTACGCCTTCGACAACCAGGACCATCGGTATCCCTTTGCCTGGACCTATCGCGACTGGGTAGTCGACGCCCTCGAGCGCGATCTGCCCTACGACCAGTTTGTCACGCTGCAACTCGCAGCTGACCGGATCGAGCCGCCGGTGCCGCGGAGCGATCTGGCAGCGCTCGGCTTCCTGACGGTGGGCCGCACGTTTCTCGGCAACACACAAGACATCATCGACGACCGAATCGACCTCGTGACCCGCGGACTGATGGGGCTCACCGTCGCCTGCAGCCGTTGCCACGATCATAAATACGAGCCGGTGAGCACGGCCGACTACTACGCTCTGCACGGCATCTTCGCCAGCTGCAAAATTCCGGAGGAACTCCCCGTCATTGGCGACCCGCCTCCGGGGCCGGAGGCCGAGGCATTTGCCACGAAGCTCGAGGAACTCAAGGCTGCTGTCACGGCCCACGAGACGGCGGTGCATGCGAGGGCGACCCGCGATGCGGTGGCCCATGCCGCCGATTACTTCTCCGAGGTCGCCCGCCCGAGCCCGCGTGCAGCAGACAACCGTCCTCCAAAGCTCGCCGACGGCTACGAACTGGAGCAGTTGTTGATCGATCGCTTGAAGCGACTGCTCGACAAGTCCGAGCCGAAGCACCCGATTCTGGGGGCCTGGGCGGCGGCCCGTGGCAAGCCCGACGCCGAGATTGGTCCGGCAGTGGATGCGGCCGTAGCCATCTGGTTGCAGAACCTCGGGGGGAATGTCCCAGAGCCACGCGACCCAAAAGTGGTCAACAAGATCGTGTTCCAGGAACTCGTGTCGACGAAGCCGACGACGCTCCGCCAACTTGCCGAGATGTATGCACGGCTCGTGGCGCGAGTGGCACCCGAGTCCGCCGGCGGGCCGGCCGTGGAGCCCAAGGAACCAGCTGAGCTCGCCGCCCTCCGCACGCTCGTGGGCGTGGAGGGCTCGCCGCTAGTCGTGCCGCGGGCCGAGGCGATGCGAGTGGCCACCCGCGGCGAACAGACGGAACTCCGTAAGCGAAAGAAGGAGATCACCAAGCATCTGGCCGAATCAGCGGGAGGCCCGCCGCGAGCGATGGTGCTCCACGACGCCGACCGCCCCGTCGACAGCCATGTGTTCCTCCGCGGCAATCCCGGCAGGCCGGGCGAGAAGGTCGAGCGGCGGCTGCCGAAGCTGCTCGGCGGCACCGCCGTGGCCCGTGACTCGAGCGGCCGGCTCGATCTGGCGCGGGCCATCGTCTCGCCCGCAAATCCGCTCTCCGCGCGGATGATCGTCAACTGGGCATGGACCCACCACTTCGGCCATGGGCTCATCAATACGCCCGGCGACCTCGGACTCCGCGGCGAGCCGCCCTCCCATCCTCAGTTGCTCGACGATCTCGCGCGGCGGTTCATCGACGAGGGCAAGTGGAGCCTCCGCTGGCTGCACCGTGAGATCGTCAGCAGCCGCACCTGGCGGCAGTCGAGCGCAGCGCGAGATGATCTCGTGGCGGGTGATCCCAACAACCGGCTTTATGGCCGGGCGAACCGCCGCCGGCTCGACTGGGAGGCCTGGCGGGACAGCATGCTCGTCGCCGCCGGCACACTCGACCGCAGGGCCGGCGGCCCGGGCGTCGACCCCTTGCTGGAAACAGCGATGAACACCCGGTCGCTCTACGGCCGCTTGGACCGGCAGGATGTGCCCGGCATCATCCGCGTGTTCGACATCGCCAATCCCGACACCGCCGTGCATGTCCGCTCGAAGACGACCGTGCCACAGCAGTCGCTGGCCGTGCTCAACGCGCCCTTGGTGGTGGCGGCATCACGGCAGGTCGCAGCCCGCGTCGACCGCGATCTGGGCGACACGTGGTGCCCCGACGCCCGAATCCCAGCGATCTGGAGGGCCGTGCTCGGACGCGATCCGTCCCCAGAGGAACGGCAGCAGGCGCAGGACTGGCTGGCAGCCGAGTCGGCCGGCACACCGCAGCCGACAAACGCATGGCAGCGGCTGGCCCACGCCCTGCTCGCCACCGCCGAGTTTCAATTTGTCGATTAATCGATCAAGAAACAAAGACGTGAGCCGGGATCGGCGGAAGCTTGAGGAGCTTTTGGATTTGTCGACCTTCTGAGGAATGTGCTGTCGTAGGTCGTGGAAGGAGACAAATCCACCGCGACGAAACTTCTGCCGTCCCGGCGGCGCGGTACGCTTGATGGAAGACAATGCATATGACCCACGCGAATCACCACCCACTGCCACTCACCCGTCGCGAGGCCCTCGCCCGCACCGGCATGGGCCTCGGCTGGCTGGGGGCGGCGACCCTCATGCAACAGGAGTCGGCGTCGGCCGGCTCCGTGGTGGCCACGTCGATGGCGCCGCGGCCTCCTCATTTCCCGGCCCGCGCCCGGGCCGTGATCCACATCTTCGCCAACGGCGGCCCGAGCCATCTCGACACGTTCGACCGCAAGGTGGCGCTCGAGCAGTACGCCGGCCGGGAGATTCCCAACAAGCTGGCCACCGAGCGGCGGACAGGGGCCGCCCTGCCTTCGCCCTTCGCTTTCAGCCGCCACGGCGAGAGCGGCCTCGAGGTGAGCGACCTCTTTCCCCACGTGGCCCGCCACGCCGACCGGCTGCTCGTCGTGCGGTCGATGCATGCCGACGTTCCAAATCACGAGCCGTCGCTGATGCTGATGAACTGCGGCGACGCGCGGCTGGTCCGGCCTTCGGCCGGCGCGTGGGTGACCTATGGCCTCGGCACGGAGAACCAAAATCTCCCCGGCTTCGTGGCGATGTGCCCCGGCGGCTATCCGATCAAGGAGACGGAGAACTGGCGGAGTGCCTTCCTGCCGGGGGCTTTCCAGGGCACCTACATCGACACAAAGAAGACCCTCGTCGAGGACCTCATCGAGTATGTGCGGCATCCCGTGCTCGACCGCGATACGCAGCGGCGGCAGCTCGACCTCACAGCGGCCCTCGACAGGCGCCACCTCGAAGCGCGGCAACATGATCCTCAGCTGGAGGCGCGGCTGGCCTCGATGGAACTCGCCTGGAGGATGCAGTCGGAAGCGACTGAGGCCTTTGACGTGTCGTGCGAGCCAAAGCATGTCCGCGACCGCTATGGCGACGACGTGCAAGGTCGGCAGATGCTCATCGCCCGGCGGCTCGTCGAACGGGGCGTGCGGTATGTCCAGCTCTGGCACGGCCAGGGCCAGCCGTGGGACAGCCACGAACACATCGAGAAGAACCATCGCAGGCTCGCACGCGAATGCGACCGGGCGATCGGTGCCCTGCTCGACGATCTCGTCGGCCTCGGGCTGCTCGACACAACCTTGGTACTGTGGGGCGGCGAGTTCGGCAGAACGCCGACTGTTGAGCTGGCAAACGAACAGGGCGTCAAGGAGCCCTCGGGCCGCGACCACAACCACCACGGTTTTACTGTCTGGATGGCCGGCGGCGGCGTGAAGGCGGGCACGGTGTATGGGGCCACCGACGAGCTTGGATTCAAAGCGGTTGAGAAGCCAGTGCACGTGCACGACCTGCAGGCGACGATGCTTCACCTGCTCGGCCTCGACCACACGAAGCTCACCTACCGCCATAGCGGCCGTGATTTCCGGCTCACCGACGTGCACGGCCGCGTGATCACCGACTGGCTGGCATGACTGGCTGCCGCCCGGTCAGGGGCGGCAATGCGTTCGCTTGACTGGCAGCCGATCGGGCGCAACACTGTGGTGGTGATTTCGCGGGCGATTAGCTCAGTTGGTTAGAGCACTAGCTCGACAAGCTAGGGGTCATAGGTTCGAGTCCTATATCGCCCACTCCCCTTCCGCACGAAGCCTCGGCAACCAAGTGTTTCCGGGGCTTTTTGCTTGTCTGGACTCTTCAGATGAGTCCCTCTGACGACCAACAATGAGTCCTGACGCGGGATGAGGAGTCTCGAAAAGAGTCCCTGAACGCTCCGGAGTCCTGCCGTTCAGGGATGGTTTTTTCATTTGCCAGCGGCCCGCTGCACCCCACCACCGGGCGGGCGGTGGTCCAGAAGAAGGAGGCCAGAACCCACCAGATGGCTCAACTCCAAATTCAATTCAGTTTATGAATGTGGATCTGAATCCGTTCGGATTTTAAAAATGGGCTGTGGGCCTCGCCCTGCGGCCACTCCACACATCATTCGGGCTGGCCGCCTCGCAATAAGCCCGAGCTATCTGTTGCAGTATTTGCACATGCCGGGATTCAACCGATTAGCCAGTTGGCTGCGGTGCCCAGCATCCATGCTTTGTGGCAGGTAGATGAAGTGTCTGTCGAATGGTAGATCCTCTTCCTTGGGCCTTTGGTAGACCCATGGCCCGTACAAGCAGATGTTGGTGAGTCCGCAGCTTTCGTAGAAGAACCGCAGACACTCAATATCCCACTCTGGCTGGTAGACAACTGGCCACATTTCCTCCAGCGATGCGTGGACAAGTTCGTCAAAAGTCTCCACCGCGTTGGGCAGGTCGTCGTTTTTGCTGAACGCGAATGACTTGGCGAACAGCGTCACCGCACAGCTGCACTCCTCGGCCAATTGCTTGATTGCTGCCAGTGCGCGTTTGCCCTCCCCGTGGCCACGCATGGAATCGACCACATACAGACTCTGGAGGTGCACCAGAAAAGTGGCTGAGTCTTTGGCGTCGTGCAGTGCGGTTGGCCTGATCTCTGCCAGCGTCCAATCACCAATCTGGTAGTACCACCTGACCGGTGCCACGCCAAATAGCTGCGGAATGCGAAATCTCTGCCGAGCCAGCTCGAAAAACTTGTCACTGGGTACCAAGCGTTTCCAACGATCCTGTGCACGTCGTCGTGCTTGATCAGCTACTCGCTGGAGGTCATGTGCCGCCTCTACTAGCCAAGTATCAGCACCCGCCCACTGATTCACGCCGATGCTCTTCATTTGAATCGATGAAGCAATTCGGAGCAGTAGCCTCTGTCCTTGCAACACAGATCGAACCACTCCTGCCCAAGCCTAATCAGCTTTTCTCTTACAGGAGCGAGTAGCTTATGCGTTCGTTCTTTTCCCCGCACAGCTATGAGTAGGTTGCTTTTGACCTCGATTCCAAAACGCTCCTGAATGATTTGCTTGACTTGCTTATTTGTCATTCCGGGCATCGCCCCAGACACTTCGCGGATCAGTTGGCTCTTGTTGAAGAAATTAGCGTTCAATCCACTCTTGGTGCTGCTCATAGAAAGCCCTTTCTAGTTCTGCGTATGAAATGACCATGGAATCAGCCGGAAAATCGGCCAGCCCAGCCAGGCCGTCGATGGCACCGCAGTGGATGCCATCCTGATCCATACCGATCACCAGGAATTGGCCAGCAACCAGGGCCACATCTCTGCTGCACAACTCACCTGCCAGGTGCTCCGCAGAATGGAATGGCCAGTTTCTCACCTGGCTGTAGGTGAGCTGAAGATATTGGCCAATGCTCTTGTGCTGATATGTGGGTTTCATTGCTGGGATCTCCTATGTGGTCTGCAATAGGAGATACACCAGAATGAAAAAAATCTTGCTTTTTCCCGTGCCAGGTGTACTAGAGATGTAGAAGGGTTGGATCACTTTCGACGTTTGGCCATGTGTGATGACGGGGACCAATACATCCACCACAGGCTCTGGCTGCCAACCAGTATCCCCCAGCGAGTCAGGAGGTCGATCAGGCCGCAGCCCTCAGAGATGAGGTGAGGCCATAGCGAAAGAGGTAGTCTCGCTCAGTCCGATGCCGTCGTGCACCTCGGATGTTTCGTGCCACAGATGCCGTGGCCTATACCGCAGGTCTACAGATCCAACATCTTCCGTTTGGTTGTGATGCAGAAGGGTTGGTTGATGGTTGTGGGTGCACAGTCCCGGGGGCTATCAGCGGCAGACCATCGATTCTGCCCTACCTTTGGACTTGATCCGCCGTCTGATCCAGCGCCTGGTTCTGGCTACTTCGAGTTTACGGCCGCGGCGATTGGGCGTCGTGGTGGGAGACGGACAACTTTTCTGTCGCCAGCAGCATCTTGCCGCTGTGCTTCTTTGACGATGTCGTGGAGCCGGAACCCGAGACGGGCAGCCAGCTGCTCGCGAACCGCTCGCACTTCGGCAACGACCGGATCAGTTTCCATCGTCGATCTCCAGAAGTTCCTGCGGGGTGCAAATGACAGGGGGCTCAAACCCCATTCTACGACAAACCGATTCGATTCGCGGCCTGAGGGCAGGGTTGGCGATATGCCTGCAGTTCCAGGTCAGGAGATATTCGACACCGTTGACGGCCGCGACCGCGATATGCAGGGCGTCGGTGGCTGCCTTTGGGGGCAGCGGCACCTCTTCAAGCAACGCCGCGGCAAGTGATTCCGCATCCGTCGTGACCTCCAATAGCGGCACTTCGGCCAATACACGCAGGCGATCAGCCGCGGCGACCGAATCACCCGCCGCGCATTCGCCGACCACGAATCGCGAGACGTATACGGAAAAACGATGGCGATGCCCCGTCCACCACTCGTGCGTGGTCTGCTGGTTGGCAGCAATCCGTAGGACGCCGCTGGGCTGCATCGCGAGGTAGCCGATGATCGTTGTTTCGAGGTATACGGTTGGATTCATCAATCACCCGAGGACGGTCAATGGTTCGCTAGAACGGTGGCGATCAGCGGCTCGCGACCTTGGACTTTCCATCAGGACCGATTTTATCGCGAGTCCGCTGCATCGCTTGGTTCGGCACTCGGCTTCGCCACCTCACGTCCCACGGCACATTCGGCTCCGCTTTTGTTCTGTTCTGTTTGTGCCTTGCCGGATTGCTTCATAGTGATAACGAGTTCATCGAAGCCGAACTTTTTCCAGAACAGATAAGCCTCTGCATTACCGGCCGCAACACACAACTGAATCCGGTGGATCGATCTTTCTGCGAGCCAGTCGTTCACATGCTTGAAGAGCATCGAACCGATGCCCCGCAGTCGTCGCGACGGATGAACATAAAGCGCGTCGATAAAGCCGTGTCGAAGTGACCTATGTGGGAACGGGAAATCGGCCGTTGCAAAGTGAACAAAGCCGACAACCTGATTCACTTCGCTGCAGATAAAAACATGATGACCGGGAGCCATCCAAGCATCGCTTAGGTACTGAAGAATCGCCTCGTCGCTCGCCTGCTGCAAAAGAAACGCGTCGTCATATACGGCATGGGCCTCGGCATATTGCTTCCACAACGGCAGGAGCTTCCCAAGATCCCGCGCGGAAACCTCGGAAATCATGATTGCACACTCAAAAGAGCAGGTGGGCCGAACGGTAGCAATCAGCGGCTCGCGACCTTACGCGGACCACGCCGCCGGATTATATCGCGAGTCCGCTGCATTGCGTGGTTAGAGCAGCGTTGCCAACATTGCTAGGCCTATGCCTGCTTCGACTCCCACTCCGGCCAGATTATGCGCGGTCCGGCTGCTATCAACGGCATAAGACATCATGCGGGCAAAAGCGGCCGCACACCAAGCCGCTCCAACAACGGTGAAGACTTGCACGGACTGGGCGACAAGGCATCCGATTCCAAGGCACAGAAAAAAGCCGCCGTAGGTCGCACGGAACTCGGAGATGCCCAGGGGCCTATCCGGCTCGATGCCTAGGACACGGCCGACGGCTTTTGGGAATAGCAGGCCGAGGCAGCCGAGCATCACGGTCACACCTGCTCCGCAGTTCGGCAACAGCATCATCGCGGGATGAGTCCATTCATTGCTATAACTAGTGTTTCTACGGAACTCGATAACGTGCCACACCCGCTGGATAACGCTCCACGGGCATCGCGTTGAACTGTACCCAAGTCTCACACAGGCTTGGGTTTCAATCAACTCCGGCTTTCTGGCAGCCAGACGTTATCGGGCGATTATCGCTGGATAACCGCCCTCCGAATTGCCAAAGATCGATCCCACGGCGTCGAGCTACAGTTCGTTCCTCATGCCACAGTGCGGGCACACGTATGTGTTGCTGCCGTCGGCGTTGCAGTTGTGCGAACTAGTTTCACCACAACCACAACACACGATATCGACTTTCCCGAATACCATGCCTGGAGCAACCGACTCCAAACGGGCCACGGTGTCCAAGAACCATTCCATCTTGTGACGCTCCTCTTTTTGGGTTTTGACCAACTGCAACACATCTCGTCTTGCCAGCATTTCCGATACCGCGAGCACCACGTATCGTTATGCGGCATCCTCATCGTTCTTTTTAGATGCTTTGCCCTCGATCAGGGACGGTGCAGTAGCGACGGCATCGGCATGTGTTGCCGTCGTCATCCTGTAGTTGGCAAGGGATATCGCCTCTGAATGACCGTAGTAGGAGGCCACAACGTGCGAGGGCAGATAGCTACACGCGTCTGTCACCGCCGACCGTCGAAAGTTGACGAGTAGCTGCGGCCACAGCGTAAGCCCCGCCGCACCCAGCCATTGCTTGACTCGCTTCGTTAGTGAGGTGTGCGTAATCGGAGGAACGATTGGACCGTCATCCGCCGTCCTGTTGGTGTATGCCCTACTCAGCACTGGCAGAACATCGGGATGATTGATCGGACATCTCCGCTGGCCTTGATTCTTATTGCGTCGCAGCTTCGGTGAACGGATTGTCAGCTGGAGGTTTTCCCAGTCCACATCCTTCCATGTCAGTGCATTGATCTCACTCGGAGCTCGCAAGCCCAGATACCTCAGCAACACGAAGCGTATCTGGTCTTCTTCTGTCTGAATGCCGTTCCAGATTCGCAGGGTTTCCTCCGGACTGATGTGCTTCCACTTGGTCAGGTCCGGACGTACCGCCTTAGGAAAGTCTTTGCCTGAAAAAGGATTTCGGGAGATGATGCCGTCATCGACCGCCCTGGCCATGATCTGGCTGGCATACGCGAGAGTCCTTCGGGCCGTGGAGTTCTCCGCCAGCTGTTCCTTCTCGATCAGCCACTTTGCGAAACTGAGAGCATCGGTTTTGTCGATCTCACGTATGTCCTTGGTTCGTCCGAAGAATCGCTCCATTCGCCGAGCTGCATCAGTGAGCTTTCTCTCGGTCTCGCCAGTCTTTGACGCGATGACTCGACTGGCGTAGGTGCCTAGCTGTGCTTCGTCCGCCTTGTCCGGCTGTTCGTCGAAGGACACGCCCAACAATCGAAGTTTGTCCGCAAGCTTCTTGCCATGACTTTGGACATACGCGATGTCTTGGGGAAAGAACCCGAGATTCCCAAGTTGGCTCTGAACCAACCGTTGGGCCACTCGCTTGAAGGTTCCCACCTCTTCTTTCGTGGTACAGGCCGGAAATTTCATGTTCACGCGGTTGCCGTGAACACCTCGCAATTGGACTCGTTTTGATTTGCTCATCATTTCTCCTCTTCAGATTTTTGTGTTGCTATTTGTGTTGTATTTACCGGGATTGTTCAGGAAATCCATGACCACTGAACGGGACCAACGGCGATTCCTTGCACCCAGTGGGAGCGGCTCCGGCACCCTTCTCTCCGCCAACAGTTTTTTGAATGTATTTGGGCTGATTTTCAGCATTTTCATAAAATCGTCGGCTTTGATCGTCTGATTTTCTTCTGATCCCGCATCATTTTTCATGTCGAGATCTCCAGGGGGTTCATTGCTTTGTTATGAGCGTTCATTCTACAACAAAAGACCCGTTTTGTCAACGTCGCCGGGCCGAAAAAAACCTGTTTTCCACGCGATTTCATGTGGTTATAATCATGCGACCAAAAGCAAGAGATCTCCGTGAGTCACCCGAAACCATCACGCGCCGCCTCCCATCTCCAGGCGGTGAGCAGAGCGTTGGTTCGGGAGCGGCAGGTCCGAGCCTGGGCGAAAGAGTTGGCGGACAAGATCGCCAGCCTTCAGAAACAGCGGCAGACCGCAGATCGGGAACTGGCAGCCCTCCAAGAGATTCTGGACGCCGATCCGGAAGTGACCGTCATTGCTCGCCGGATGATGCAAAAGGCGGCTCCCACAGCAGGCGGGAGAAGCGCCGGGGTCGCCATCCCCAATCCCAGATACGTCACAGCGGATGCCAAACGGGAGTTGCTCACGAAGATCCTGCACGACCACCGTCAGGAGAACCCCGAAGCCCAGGGAATGAGCTATTCCGCCATCAGGCAGGTCCTTCAGAGCCGATACGGGATAGAAACGGCTTCCGCTGGCTTGTTTTTCAGAAACGAGCTGAAAGAATGGAAGAACGTAGGCGGAAACAAGAACAAAAGCGTGGTGCTCAAGTTCGGGTAAATTCGGGTTCGAGAGTCCTGAAAAGAGTCCCACGACGAAGTGAGGCTGTTTTCCAAGGGTTACTGAGTCCTATATCGCCCACTTTTCTCTTCTCGCGGCCGCTCTCGGTCGTCACCGCCGTTTTGCACGGTGTGAGGTCAAAATCCCGTCGCTGACGCTCCGGGCTTTTATTGGCCTCCATACAAGCCCCCGGCGTGAGCCGGGGGACTGGCCTGCTCGACCGCTGCGCTCATGATCCTTGTAAACGCATCCTGGTTATCTATTCTGTTACACGAGCGTCTCGTCACGCGTGTCACTGTTATGCTGCAATGTTTTTACGAGGAGTAGTACCACCCGATGGTTGAAAAGAAGCCGATGCCCGAGAAGAAAGCCGCCAAGGACGTGAACAAGTCGGAGGAGATCCGCAAGCTCGCCAAGTCCATGCAGGAAAAGAGCGAGAAGCCACGGCCGGTCGCGATCATCGCCGCGCTCAAGAAGCAGGGCATCGATGTCTCTTCACCGCAGGTCAGTATGGTGCTCAAGCGGATGGGCTTCCGACCCCGCAAGCGCCGCAAGAACGGCAGCGCGAAGGAGATGGTCGGAGTGGCCGCCGCAAGGAAGCCGGCTGCCGGCCGCACCGACACAATCTCGATCGAGGACCTGCTCACTGCGAAAAAGGTCGTGGCCCAACTCGGCGGCACCGACCGGGCCCTCGCCACGATCGCGGCACTCAAGCGGTTTGAATCCTAACGTGGCATGAGGCCACTGCCGTGAGACCATTTCGCATCCCGCGCCCGCCTCCTGGCATGCCGCGGCGCATGCGTGGATGGTATGTGCTCATTGCCACGGTCATCTCTGCGATCGTTGCCGCGGTGCCAATGTGCCCGCTGCACGATCCGCAGGGGAGACCGCTCTGGCGGGTGGACTTCGTGCACGATGGCGACACCGTCACCTGTATCGATGAGGCGAGCAGGCCGCAGAAGATCAGGCTCGTGGGCATCGACAGTCCGGAACTCAACCAGCCCTTCGGCCGGGAGTCCAGCAACGCCCTCCGACAGAAACTCAGCGGTGGACGGGTGCGGGTGGAGGGAGACGCGCGCGACCAGCACGGACGGCTGCTGGGCACGCTCTGGGTGGACGAGCGAAACATCAACCGCGAACTGGTGGCCGATGGATGGGCGTGGGTGTTTGGCGGCTTCAGTCCCGATCCGGATCTACTCGATGCCGAGACGGCGGCCCGCAAGGCCCACCTCGGCCTCTGGTCGGATCCCCGTGCTCAAAGCCCCTCCGACTGGCGGCGCGACCATCCATCGCACCGCTGATACCTGGAATACTCCCCGGAAAAGGCCCGGGAATACCCTCCCAGTGCCCCGACTTGCCCCGCATCCTTCCGACGGATGCCAGCTTGGTTTAGTGTGCAGCCCATGGCAAGCCCCCGGGATATCGTCATTACAGGCGTCGGCGTCGTGTCGCCCATCGGCATCGGCAGCGACGCCTTCTGGTCGTCGCTCGCCGCTGGCACAAGCGGCATACGCCCCCTCGACCTGTTCGACTCCAGCGGCCTGCGAACCCCCTACGGAGGGCAGATCCCCGATTTCGATCCCAAGGTCTATGTCCGGCCGCGCAAGAGCCTGAAAGTCATGAGCCGCGACATCCAACTGGGCTTCGCCGCAGCCGATCTCGCCATGGACGATGCCAGTCTGACCTCCGGCGGCGTCGAGCCGGAACGGTTTGGCGTCGTCTTCGGCGCCGACATGATCTACGCCGACATCGAGGATCTGGAACTGACCTACAGACGGTCTTTCCAGGGCGGACGATTCGACTTCGGAATATGGTCGGAGGCGATCCAGGAGGAAACGCATCCGCTCTGGCTGCTCAAGCATCTGCCCAACATGACCGCCTCCCACATCGCGATCGCCCACGATGCCCGCGGCCCCAACAATTCGATCGTGCTGGGCGACGTGTCGAGTCTGCTGGCCATCGGTGAGGCGGCCAGCATGATTCGCCGCGGCTGGGCCGACGTGATGCTCACCGGCGGCACGGGCTGCCGCCTCCACCCCACGGCGCTTGTGGCCCGGGGCGAGGCCGTGCTCACGCGGCCCTTCAATGATTGCCGGCAGGTCTGCCGGCCCTTCGACCGCGACCGTGACGGGATGCTCGACGGCGAAGGCGCTGCCGTCTTCGTGCTGGAATCCCGCGAGCGTGCCGAACGCCGCGGGGGGAGGATCCGCGGCCAACTCCTCTCCGCTGCGAGCCGATGCGAACCGCGTGCTCCGCAGAGGCCGCGCACCGGCTCCTCGCTTCGGCTGGCAATCCGCGCCACGCTCGACGCGGCTGGCCTGAAGCCCGATCAACTCGGGCACGTCAAGGCGCACGGCAGCGGCACGCCTGAGACGGATCGAATCGAAGCCGCCGCCATCGCGGCCGAATGCGGCACCGTGCCCGTCACCGCGCCGAAGAGCTTCTTTGGTCATCTCGGCGCCGGAGCTGGCGCCGTCGAATTGGCCGCGAGCGTGCTGGGACTGGAGGCGGGCCTGGTGCCGCCGACGCTCAACTACGACACCCCCGATCCACTCTGCCCGGTGAACGTGGTCCACGGTGACCCTCTAGGAGGTCGCCCGGGAACGGCACTCGCCGTCAACCTCTGCTCGATGGGGCAGGTCGCCGCGGTGCTTGTCGCCGCGCCGGAATACGCCTCGCCCGGATAAACGCCTGCAGCCAGCTCACCAAGAGCCTTCCAGTCCCATCGAGAGGCCGTTGTAAAAGATCTGACCGCCGCCGTCGATCGAATTGGGCCGCACGTTGTCGAGATTGAACTGCCGGGTGGCGGTGGCGATGCCGGCCACCCAGAGGAAGTCGTAGCCGACCTGCACCGCGAAGTTGGGCGTCACCTGCCAGCCACCGAGGATCGTCAGATCGCCGAGGAACCCCGGTCCCACCTGGTCGGCGGCCTGTCGCCAGCTGAACGCGCCTCGGGACACTGTTGCTGCACTCGGTGGCGGTGGGAGGTTGTTGACGCCGGCCGCCTGCTGCTGGTTGGCGGCGAAACTCACCGCTGGCGTCACCTTGCCGCGCAGCCCCCAGTAGTAAAACTCATTCCTGCTGATCAGTTCGCCGCCGACGTTCAGGCCCCATAGCCAGCTCTGCGTCTGGATGTCGTAATTGCCGCTGAACTGATTGGGCAACACATTCCGACGGCTGCTGGCAAACGTGAAGCCCTCGGTCACATTGGCCAACCGCGTGCCGATGGAGACGGCCGGCAACCAGCCCCGCTCCGCATGCCGTGACCAGCCGCCGTTGGGCGACATGATCATCTGATCCCGCCCCAACCGGCGGCTGAGCTTGTAGTTCAACTCGATGCTGTTGAAGTTGGAGCTGATCGTCGAATCATAGGTCTGCGCATAGGTGAACCCGGGCAGCCCCGGCAGGATGGTGCCGGCCAGCGGCGTCACCAGGAAGGATCGGGGTATGGCGTTGTAGCTGTCGCGAACGAAGAAGCTGAGGCCGCCGTAGTAGGTGAGCTCGAGTGACTGATCTCGGTCGAGATAGTCACGGCCGAGATGTTCACCGATCGTCAGTCTGGCCCCCGGCACGAGATCCCACGGAACGCCGGTGGTGACGAACGTGCCCGCGAGGTTGCTCAGCCGGGGAATGACCAAACCGGCGACCGACGGGTCGTACCCCATCACGCGGCGGTAGTTTCTGCTGCGGCTCATCATCAGCACTTCCGCCGAGCCATACCATTGGCCGCTGGAGAACCACTTGCCCGAACTGGACTCGAAGGGCATCTCCTCGAGTTCGAAGTCCTGCACTCGCAAGCCATCGGCGGCGCGGGCCGAAACCTCGTCGATCAACTCGGGGCTGACGATCTCCCGACCGACCACCTCTTCCGGCTCGGCAAGCAGCTTCGGCCCATCGGCGGCCGGCTCGCCAGGCATCGTGTCGTCTGGCAACACCATGTCGAGGAGCGGACGATCATCCAGCACCGTGATGGTGTCCTCAGTCTGGGCCACCAACGGGCCACCAGCCGCGATCATGCCGAGCACCAGCAGCACCCAGCCCCTGCCAGGCAGTCTCCACACGGCACGGTAGGTCAATGTGGCCATCACGGTTGTGGTCGTCGAGGAAGAAATGCGGCCGGTCCGGAGAATCGTCACAATCGCCACAGTCGTCACAGTCCATCGTCACGTTCCCAGTCGCTTCCACACTCAATTTCAACGAAGTCGCTACGAACCTTCCTGGAACCCCCATCTTTCCAGCTCACCCGTCAGGGAACGTGGGCATGGTCCGCACAACCGGCCGTCATCCGGGTCGGCTTGAGTCTTTCCGCTGCCAGATTCGATGAACAGGATGCCGGCCATGCCACCGGTCCTGAGGAGTCGAGGCGTTGATGCGGGTCCAACGACATCACCTACTACTGGGAGGACTGCTGCTGTTTTTCGCCGGCGTGCAGTTTCGCCTCGTGGAGTCATTCACCCTGAGCGAGCGCTCAAGCCACTTCATCTCCGCCCAACTCGGCGACAAGGGTGGCTTCCAGGCTCAGACGCTCTGGCAGAACATCCCTTCCCGGAAGGTGGTGACGCCGCCTCGGTGGCTGGGACTGGCGCTGATGTCGGTCGGCTCGGTGCTGACGCTCAAGAGCCTGTCGATGAAAAACAGCGGTTGACGCCGACGGCATGGCCTGCCCTCGACAGGCTGGAGACCTACGCCACGACGTCGCGGATGACGTGCCCGTAGACATCCGTCAGCCGCATGTCGCGGCCGCTGAAGCGATACGTCAGCTTCGTGTGGTCGATCCCCATGAGGTGCAGCATCGTGGCATGGAGGTCGTGGATCATGAACTTCTTCTCGACGACCCGGTAGCCGAAGTCATCGGTGGCACCCGTGATCGTGCCCCCCTTCACGCCGCCGCCGGCCATCCACATGGAGAAGGCCTGCGGGTTGTGGTCGCGGCCGTCCTTCCCTTGCGCGAATGGCGTCCGACCGAACTCGCCGCTCCAGACCACGAGGGTGGAATCGAGCATCCCACGGTCCTTGAGATCACGGATCAGGGCTGCGATCGGCTGGTCGACCGCCCGCGCATTGTTGGCATGCCCCTCGCGGAGGTTGATGTGCTGATCCCAGCGATCGGCGTTGATCGAAGGGCATGTGAGCTCCACGAACCGCACACCTCGCTCCACCATCCGGCGGGCGAGCAGGCACTCGGTGCCGAAAATCTGCGTCGGCTTGTACTCGGCCTCGAGCCCGTAGGCCCGTTTCGTTTCCACCGATTCGCCTGCCAGGTCGAGCAGGTCCGGCACCTCCGTCTGCATCCGATAGGCGAGTTCCTGATTGATGATGGCGCTCTCCAGGGCGTCGGGCGGACTTCCCCCGGCCGCCACTCTCTCCGCGAAGCCCCGGTCGAGCCGGCGGGCGAGATCGAGCTTCGATAGTTGCTGCCGCGCCGACTTCTCCTGCGGCTTCACGTTGGCCAGCCCCGTGGCATTCGGCTTGATGATCGATCCCTGGTAGGTCGCAGGCAGGAAGCCATTGGTGAAGTTGTCGAGGCCGCCTGGAGGGATCAGCCCGCCATTGATCACCATGTAGCCGGGGAGTTCGTCATTGACGCTGCCCAGGCCATAGGTCGCCCATGCGCCCATGCTCGGCCGCCCCTGCAGTCCCGAGCCGGTGTGGAGAAAATAGTTGGCGTTGGTGTGCTCGGGGAATTCGCTCGTCATCGAGCGGATGACCGCCAGTTCGTCGATGACGGAACCCACGTGCGGAAACAGTTCGCTCACCGGGATGCCGCTCTTGCCGTATGGCTGAAACGTCCACGGGCTCGGCAGCACCGTGCCGACGTTGTTGAACTGTGTGGCGTCGACCTTGAACAGCGCGTGCGGATCCTTGCCCGCATGCTGCTCGAGCGCCGGCTTCGGGTCGAAGCTGTCGACCTGCGACACGCCGCCGTCCATGTAGAGGAAGATCACGCTCGTCGCCCTGCCCGGATGGTGCAAGCTCGGCAGGACACCGGCCGTGCCCGCCCGGATGTCATCGCGGGCCATGAGCGCCGCGTCGCGAGCCAGCAGCGCCGCCGCCGCCACGGCTCCGAAGCCGCAGCTGCCTGAGCGGAGCATCTCCCGGCGGGACAGTCTCCGGGGCTGGCAACGACCACAGTGGTTGAGTGAGTCGGTCATGGCACGAAGATGAACTCTTTGGTGTTGATCAACGCATGGGCCAAGTCGGTCCATGCGGCCTCGTGCCGCGGCGCGGCGGCGAACGACACGCCATGCTGCGCCGCCTGCGCGGCGAGAAACTCCAACGCGGCCACCTGTTCCTCCGCAGTCGGCCCCCTGGCAAACGCCTCCCGATACATGGTGTCGATACGGGCCTCGGTCGGGAGTGAGTCGTCTCGCAGTGTCTTCTTCGCCCAGACCGCGGCCTGCTCCATCACGAACGGGTCGTTCATGAGCGCGAGCGCCTGCGCGGGGACGTTGGTCACGGTCCGCCTGCCCATGGCCTGAAACGGCACCGGCATGTCGAACGCCAGCAGAAAGCTTGGGAGGAAGTTGCGGCGGATCTTGGTGTAGATGCTGCGGCGACCGGCGCCGTCGAGCGGCCCGCTTGCCGGCTTGCCGCGGCCGTCGTGAAACGGCGTGATGAACACCTCCACGCTCGGGCCACCCACCGTGCGATCGAGCCGGCCCGACACGGCGAGGATCTTGTCGCGGACCGCCTCCCCTTCGAGCCGCCGCAGCGGGTAGTGATGCAAAAGCATGTTGAGCGGATCTTTTTCCACCGCCTGCGGATCGCGGCCGCCCGCCATCCGCCAGGTGCTGCTGGTCACGATCTCGTGCACCAGCCGCTTGATGCTCCACCCCTCCTCGCGAAACCGCACGGCAAGCGTATCGAGCAGGGTCTGGGCGACCGGGTCGGCAGCCGCTTCACCGAGCTTCCCAAAATTATCGGTGGTGGGCACGAGGCCACGGCCGAAGAGATGGTGCCAGATGCGGTTGACGATCACGCGGGTGGTGAGCGGGTTGGCGGGATCGAGGACCCGGTCAGCCAGTTCCCTGCGGCCAGACGAATGCCTGGGCCACTCCGGCTGGCTCGGCCCGTCGATCGCTTCCAGAAAACGCCGTGGCGAGATTTCACCGCGGCGGGCCGCGGAACCCTTCAGCAGCACGTATTGATCGATGCCATTGCCGTCGAGGATGGCCGGCGCCGTGGCCGACTCGAGCTGCACGTCGGCGAGGATTGCATCCCGCGCTGCGGCGAGCGTGACCGCCTCGTCGACCGCCCGCTTCGCGGCGGGGGCGTTCCAATCGAACCCCGCATCGGCAAGCCGAGCATTGACCGTCGCGGGAACCGGCGGGTCGGTTCGCTTGGGCTGCTCGATCACCGCCACCGTCTCGGCCACCGACACGGCACCCTCGATCGCCGCATATTCCACATGAACGACCCGACCGCCCTCCCACGTGAGATCCTTCCGCAGATCCTGACGGATCCATTTCCATATGCCACCCGTGTTGGCCTTCGTCAGATGCGAGCCGTAGATCGGCCCGCCCTGCAGCAGCAGGTGGCCGTCGACCACGACGAAGATCTGCACATGGCCGCGGACGCGGTGCCAGATCACACCGTCCTTGATCAGCACCTTGGGCGTTCGCAACACGCGGCCGGCCCGATCGACGTTGCCAAGCGGCGGCGTGTCTCGCTCACCGGTCGATCGCGTCGCCGACCAGATCGTATCGCTCCGCACATGTCCAACCGGCTCGACACGCACCTCGCGTGGCAGCCCCTCCACTTCCGGCAGGAGCACAGGCTCCCCCGCCGGCACGGGAGACCGGCCCCAGGCCGAGGCGTCGGCGATGATCGGCGTCGAGCTTTCCCCGCGGGTGTAGTCGGCGATCACGGTTTCGCCGGCAGCTGACGGGGTGTTGCCCGATTCGGAGAGCTTTTTGACAAGTCCCTCCCCTGCCGGCCCGAGCGCCGCTGCGATCAGTGGCTGCAGCATACGGCGGGCCTCCACGTCGGCGGCATCGAGCCTGCGGGCCACCTGGCGATTGGCCTCGAGCGTCTCGAAGGGCACCTGCCGGTAGCTGCTCGACATGAGCATGCCGGTGAGGGCGTAGTAGTCTTCGTTGGAAATGGCGTCGAACTTGTGGTCGTGGCAGCGGGCACAGCCCAAGGCCAGCCCGAGAAACGCCTTGCCGAAGGTGTCGATGCAGTTATCCATCCGGTCGGCCTCGTCCTGCGCAATGTCGACCGGCCCATGCAGCGCCTCGCCCAGAAACCAGAATCCCGTGCCGACGACCGACTCGTTTGCGCCGGTCTTCGCATCGACCCTTGGCTGTTCGACAAGATCACCGGCAATCTGCTCTCGAACGAACTGGTCGTAGGGTAGGTCGTCGTTGAACGCCTTCACAACCCAGTCGCGATACTGCCAGGCGTTGGGGATCCGATAATCGAACTCGTGTCCCCTCGCCTCACCATACCTCGCCACATCGAGCCAGTGCCGCGCAAACCGCTCGCCATAGTGGGGTGAGGCGAGGAGTTGGTCGACGTAGCGGTCGAAGGCATGCGGGTCGGGATCAGTGGTCACCCGGGCGACGTCTGCGGGAAGAGCCGGAAGGCCGGTGAGGATCTCGGCCGCTCGACGCACGAGCGTCTCACGGGAGGCTTCTGCCGCCGGCTCGAGCCCCGCCGACTCGAGCCGCGCGAGCACGAAGCGATCGATGTCGCTGGTGCACCACGCGGCGTTCTTCACGGCGGGCACTGCCGCGACCCGCGGCGGATGCCAGCACCAGTGCTCCGCCTTCCGTTTGGCAATGTCGAAGGCCTCGACGCCGCTCTTCGTGGCGCCGGCTGGCTTGCCATCATCCGGCCACGGCAGCCCGCGACGGACCCATTCCTCGATCGTCTGGATCGCCACCGCCGGCAATTTTCCGTCGGGCGGCATCTGGAGATCGCCGTCGTAGCGGACCACCTTCACCAGCAGGCTCTCGTCGGGCTTGCCGGCGACGGCCACGCCTTCGGCCGCGAAAAACTCGGCACGGGAATCAAACGACAGTCCGCCCTCCGGATCGCCGGCCTTCGCCGAATGGCACTCGGCACAGTGCTGCACAAGCAGCGGCCGTACCTTCGACTCGAAGAATTCGAGGTCTTCCGCACGGGCTGGCGCGGCCTCGCGACTGCCCGTCACCGCCTCGGCCCGGACGACGTCGGCCGTGGCATGCCCGACGACCAGGACCGCCAGACAGGCCACTGCCACGGACCGCGCCTGCAAGGCGTGAACAGGACGACGTTTGGAAGGGCTTGATTTCATCCCGGCCCAATCTCCAACCACACGAACCGAACCGCCTTATTGTACCTCGGCATCCAGCAGACAGGAGCCTCGGACCGCTCGCTTTGCCGAGCGTGGAAATCACCGCAGTGGCGGCCAGGGCACGGCGACACCGTCGACGGCCAGCACCTGGAGGTGGTGGACGTTCGGCACGTTCGCCTGCCACTTCCAGACCACCTTCTTCTCCGGCGACACCTCCACGAGCCGCACGCCGTCTTTGCCGATCCGGTAGCTGGCGATCATCGTGTTCCCGCTGGGCAGCCGCTGGATGCCGCAGGCGTCGTTGATGGCGGCGTCGACATCCGCGGCCGTGACCTCCCATCGCGGCTTTCCATCCATGCCATATTCGACCACGCGGTTTCCATTGGTGAGCCCGGCGAGGATGCCACCGTCTGCCAGTGCGATGGCCGTGAACGGCCAGCTATTCGCCTTCGGTTCGCCGGCCACGTGCGTGTCGATCCGTGCGAGTTCCTTGCCCGCGGCGTCGTAGCGGATGATCACGAAGTCGAGCAGGTGCGGCACGAGATAGGTGCCGTCGGGCTGCTTCCGCGCCATCCGCGACTGCATGTGGGCGTTTTGCTTTTGGCAGGCAAGCGGGAATTCGGCCTTCACGGAACCGTCCGTGGCGAGCTCCACAAGCCGCGGGTTCGGCCCGGCCTCCGTCAGCACGTAGGTTCCATCCGGCGTCTTTTGGATGCTGTTCACCTCGTCCTGCGTGCCGTCGTACCGCCAGACGATCTCGTCCGCCGCACCGTTCGTGCCCCGCTTGATCTCGACTGCCGCGCCCTTCGGCGTGCTCCCGCCCTTCGATAATGCCAGGAGCACGTTGCCGTCGGGCAGCACCCAGCCCTCACGGGTGTTGGCCGGCCACGACCACTCGACCACGCCCTCAGGATGGTCGGGCGTGATGTCGACGATGGCGGTCCGGCCTCCGCAGACGAGGATCCGCCTCGATCCACCCGTCGCATCGGCTGCAAGCGTTTCAACCGCCACACACGCGGCCACGCCGACCAATAGCATCGACACGAACGAAGGATTCTGTCTTGGAACGCATCCGGTGCGATGGCAGTGCATGGGTCGAGTCCTCGGAGAAATGAATGCTTTCACCCTATCACGACCCGCCAGCCACTGGTTACGCGTTGCTACCGAAAACGTTGCCAAAAACACCCCCGTGAACGGGACGGTAGACTGCCCGCACCATGATCGCACGTCAGTCACTGAAGCCAGTCGACTCTGCACCGCGGCCGCGCGACGTGCCGCGGCTGCCAAGCCGCCGCGTGGCGTTGCTCGTGGAAACCTCAAAGGCATTCGGACGCGGCGTGCTGCGGGGCGTGAGCCGTTGGTTGCGGGAGCACGAGCCGTGGAGCCTCTACGCCGACGAACGTGGCTTCGAGGAGGGCGTGCCGCCGGGTCTCGAGACCTGGCAGGTCGACGGCGTCATCTCCCGCGTGCCGCGGGACCGCCTGCCGGCGGCCTGGCGGGAGGGGAAGGTGCCGCTCGTATCGCTGCGATGGGAGGAGGGCAGCGGCCCGTCGCCCGGCATCCATGCCGATGAGGCCGCCATCGCTCGAGCCGCAGCCGACCACCTGCTCGACCAAGGATTCACCCAGCTCGGTTTCTGCGGCGTCCGCACCCGCTGGTCGCAGCTCCGCGAGGCGGCATTCGCCGCCCACGCCGCCGCCCGCGGTGCCGCGGTGCATGTCTTCGACTCGCCACAGGCCAGCCAGATGGGCATGCGCGTCGATGCCGTGCCAGCCATCGCCCGCTGGATCGAATCGCTGCCGCGGCCGGTGGGCATTATGGCGGCCTACGATGTCAGGGCACTGGAGGTGCTCGACGCCGTGCGGTCGCTCGGGCTCGCATGCCCCGACGACGTGTCCGTGATCGGCGTGGACGACGACGAGGTGCTCTGCAACCTGGCGTCGCCGAACCTCACGAGTGTGAACCAGAACCTTGAATGCATCGGCTACGAGGCCGCGAGGCTACTCACCGCCCGCATGAACGGCGATGCCGTCACGGCGGAGAGCGTGTTCGTGCCTCCCCTGGGCGTGAGCGTCCGCCGTAGCACCGACATTCTGTCGGTCGACGATCCCGACGTGCGGCTGGCCCTGCGACTGATCCGATCAAAGGCGTGTGACGGACTCACCACCGAGCAGGTTGCCGGGGTCACGAGCCTCTCGCGGCGGTCGCTCGAGCGGCAGTTCTCGCGGGCGATCGGCCGCTCGCTCCACGACGAGATTATCCGCACGAAGCTGCTCACCGCCCGTCGTCTGCTCGCCGATACAGATTTCAAACTGGCGGTCATCGCCGCCCGCTGCGGCTTCGCCCATGCGGCGCAGTTATGCAACGTGTTCAAGAAGACCTTTGGCCTCACCCCCACCGAACACCGCCGCCAGTGCCAGCCGTGGACCACGCCGCCAACGTGAAAGGACGAGCCTTCCGATGACGCCCACTCCCCTGACCGATCCCACCGCGATCTACCGCTCCCGTGAATCACTCGCCGCGGTCGACGCACTCACCGCCGCGATCGTCCATCTCGACCTCTTCACGGCGATCGCCGACAGCCCCGCCGACCTGCCCGCGATCTGCCGGCGGTTCTCGATTCACCCGCGACCGACCGACACGCTCTGCACGCTCCTGGTCGCCAACGGCCTGTTGCGACGCGACGGCAATGGCGTGCTGCACGTCACCGATACCGCGCGGGAATTCCTCGTGTCGGGCTCGCCCTTCGACGCCCGCCCCTACTACGCGAGCATCGCCGACAAGCCGGGCGTCGCCGACTTTCTCACGGTGCTGCGGACCGACCGTCCCGCCAACTGGCCGGGCGAGGAGGGGGAGGCCGACTGGCATGCCGCGATGCGGACCGAGGCGTTCGCGGAGTCGTTCACTGCCGCCATGGACTGCCGCGGCCGTGTGCTCGGACCAGGACTCGCCGCGGCCCTTGCCGGGAGCCAGCCCGGAAACCCGCCCCGCCGGCTGCTTGATATCGGCGGTGGGTCGGGCGTGTATGCGATCGCGGTCACCAGTGCGTTTCCAGAGACCAGGGCGACGGTCCTCGAAGCGTCGCCGGTCGACGGAATCGCGCGGCGGACGATCTCTGCCGCGGGGCTCGGTCGCCGGATCGACGTCGTGACAGCGGACATGTTCACCGACCCGTGGCCCGCGGACCACGACACGCACCTGTTCTCGAACGTGCTCCACGACTGGAACGAGTCCGACTGCCGACGGCTGCTCGGCAAAAGCGTGGCAGCACTGCCCGACGGCGGCCACCTGCTCATTCACGACATGCTGCTCGACGACGACAAGTCGGGCCCTCTGTGGGCGGCCGAGTATTCCGTGCTGCTGACGACGGTGACCCAAGGACGGCTCTACTCAGCGGCCGAGATCGGCGGCTGGCTGGCCGACCTCGGCCTGCGGATCATGGACCGCGCCCCGACGGCCCTCGGCCGCAGCGTGCTCATGGCCAGCCGCGACCAACCGTCTTCTTCTCGCTGATCGCCAGCACGGTCGGTGCAACATCTCCTGCCCTCCACAGAGTCCGCGAGGGGTTGCCCGTGCCCCGAGAGCCGGCGTTGCTGACAAGCGCAGGCAGGATGCCGGAGCGCAGTCAGCATCGAGTGAGCGAAGGGCAGGATGCCCGTAGCGAACGTCCGGCGACGGGGCACGGGCAACCCCGCCCCACAGGCGATCAGAAGCTCACGCCGCTTCCACGCCCGGGCTTTCGCCGAAGTAATACTTCTTCGCGTCGGGGTTCGTGAGCACCTCCTGCGCCGTGCCGTGGCAGAGCACCTTACCGGCGCGGACGACATAGCTGCGGTCGGTGATCGCCAGCGTCTCCCGCTCGCGATGGTCGGTGATCAGGATCGAGATGCCGGTGTCGCGGAGTCCCGTGATCACCTTCTGGATCGAGTGGATCGTGACCGGATCGATGCCGGTGAACGGCTCGTCGAGCAGGATGATCCGCGGCTCTGTCACCAGGCAGCGGGCAATCTCGAGCCGCCGCTTCTCGCCGCCTGAGATGTAGTGCGACTTCGACTTGCGGATCCGCGTGATGTCGAATTGCTCAAGCAGTTCCTCGCAGCGACGGCGGCGCTCCTTGGGCGGCATGCCGACCAGCTCCATGATCGCCAGCAGGTTTTGCTCGACGGTGAGCTTGCGGAACACGCTCTGCTCCTGCGCGAGATAGCCCATGCCGCCGTCCCGCGACCGCTTGAACATCGGCCAGTGGGTGATCTCCTCATCGTCGAGGAGCACGCTGCCGGCATCGGGCATCACCAGGCCACAGGTCATGCGGAAGCTGGTCGTCTTGCCGGCACCGTTGGGGCCCAGCAGGCCCACGATCTCGCCAGCCTCGACGTGGAAATCGACGCCGTCTACCACCCGGCGGCGGCCGTAGGTCTTCACGAGGCCCGTGACGGACAACAGCGGCATCTGGTTCCTCCGTGAACGCTATCCTGGAGCGCGATCCTGGCACATCGCCAGCCTCACCGCACGAACCGCATCCTCCCGAAGTTCGGCCATGAGGGCAATCGCAACTCGGCACCCCCAATTTTCACCGGCACGGCCCAGCTTGCCGGGACGGCGTGGGGCCAGAAAATCGCCATCGCCTTCCCGATGAGCAGGTCCCTGTCGACGTGGTGCCCCTCCAGCCAGAGCCGGCTGTCCTTGCTGGCAGCCGAGTTGTCGCCGAGCACAAAAAACTGGTCGGCCTCGAGGTCGAACTCGAGTCGATCCTCCTCAAGGATCTCGCCAGGACGGGCCCCCACGTCGATGGCGCCGATGTAGTAGGTGTCGCGGAGCACCCGCAGGTTTTTCACGCGGACGTCGGCGGCTGACGCGGTGATGCCCACCGGTGCCAGATCGCTCGGCGTGTCGGCGCCCGGTTCGACCGCGACGGCCGCGGGACGGTTGAGCGGCACCTCGTCGATCGGGCGCGTCCAGACCGTGGGCTTGTCGAAGGCGATGCGGCGGCCATCGACGAAGAGCGACAGTTCGTCGTCGACGTTCGCAAACAGGATCTTCCAGGAGCCCTTCGTGCGCACCGGCGTGCGGCCGCGTGCCGCGGCCTCGCCCTCCCGGCCACCGGCGAGCATGAGGAGGGCATTCCCTGTGGCAAGATCGATCTCGCAGCGGTGCGCGGCCCCCCCCTCCACCAGATCGATCGCCAGACTGCCCCCCTGCCCGCCCATGGTTTCGCAGACCATCTCGACGGCCAGATCACCGACCCAGTGCGGCCGGGTGCCGATGGCGTTGTAGGGCTGGAAATCATCGATGAGCGTGGGCCGTGCGCGGCTGGCGAGCGACTCGCCCTTTCGCACTCCCTCCCACTCCTCGGCCGACGGAAAAAAGTGCCGGTAGCGGAGGGTGGCGGGCGCGTCCGTCGAGCCGCCCGACACACTGAACGAACGGCCCTCATCCTTGCTCGTCCATGTGGCAGTCGGCCCCTGACCGCGCGGCGACCAGTCGCTCCAGCAGAGCGGCCACCCTGCCTTTTGCAGATCGGCCGACACGTGGCGACTGTCGTGCACGCACTGCAGCATCGCACGCATGGTGTCGGGCGGCTTGCGGGCAATCTCGGCCGAGCCGCCGTCGCGACTGGTCCAGATGTCGCCACCGGCGATCGAGACCGTCTCGCCCGGCAGGCCGATGAGCCGCTTGATGTAGTTCGTCTTGGCCTCCTCCGGATACTTGAACACGACCACGTCCCATCGCCTGGGCTCGGCGAAGTCGTAGGCGAATTTGTCGACGAGGATCCGGTCGCCGCTGAACGACGGATACCGCGGGTCGTACCGCATCTGGCCGCCGGCACCCTGCACCAGCCGCATGCCATAGCCACAGTTCGGGCACTTCGCCGCTGGCACCATCTTGCCGGCCAGCCGAGACCGCAACTGGCCGATCGGACCGCGGTCGCTCTCGAGCAGTTCGATGCGTCGCCGCCGCGTCTCCCGCTCCTCGAGCCCCATCGCGCCGTTGGCGTCGTTGGCCTTGAGTGTGGCGAGTTCCCGTTCCAGCCGCGCGGCCTCCGTCCGCAGACTCTGCGACTGGTCGTCTTCTTCCGCACTGCAGCCGACGCGGAAGTCGCGGCCGCACGACTCGCAGGCGAGGTCCTTGTGGCGGCCCATCAGCGTCGGGGCCATGGAGCCCGTCGGGATCACGAACGCCTCCGCCTCAAACGCCCGGAACAGAAGCGCCAGCGTGAACGCGATCACCACCGACTCGACCGTTTCGCGGCCGAGGCCCAGCGGGCTCCTGACGATGTCGCCTGGCCGCGGCGGACTCCGCGTGGCGGGAGCGGCCGGGGCGGTCGGCTCTGGTGCTGCCGCAGCACGGGGTGGCTGGCTGGGAAGGTTGGTCATGATGACGCTGGCTCCAGGAGGACGATGCCGCTGCACAAAGTGTAAACAGAATCGAGGATTTCCCCATTTCCTTGACAGATCGTGCAGAATGCCGCCATGCCCCGCTTCGAACACATCCGCCACAAGCCGCCGGAACGGCTGTCAGCACCACGGGAACTGATCGTTGCCTGCCCGCCGATGCGGAGCCATGTCAACCTCTCGCACATCGTCCGCACCTGTGGCTGCTTTGGTGTGCCCCGGGTGATCGCCTGCGGTGCCGCCAGGCTCCACGAGCGGATTGCGCGGGATGGCGCCGAGTCGGTCGTGCTGGAGATTCATCGCAGCCTGCCGCCGGTGCTCGACCGTCTCCGCGACGAGGGCTATGAGATCGTGGGCCTGGAGCAGGCGACACACTCCGAAAGCCTGTTCGGGTTTCCCTTCGCCGCCCGCACCGTGCTCGTGGTGGGCAACGAACGGACGGGCTTGGAGGACGACGTGCTCGCCCGGCTCGACCGCGTCGCGGAAATTCCAATGTATGGTCTGCCTCACAGCCTCAACGCCGCCACGTCGGCGTCGATCGCGGTCTACGAATACTGCCGCTGGGCGGAAGCAGCGGGGCGAACGTCGCCGCAGGCCCACTCATGACGCTGCTCATCGGCACCGACGAAGCGGGCTACGGCCCGAACCTCGGGCCGCTCGTGGTGGCAGCCACGGCCTGGCGGGTCGACGCGCCGGCTGAGGATGCCGAGGCGGTGCTCACCACAGCCATGCTGGAGGTCGATGCGGCAACGGGAGCCGGCCGTGGCACACCGCTGTGGGCCGACTCCAAACAGATCTATCGTGGTGGCGCGGGCTTCGACAGACTCGAGCGGGGAGTCTTGATCGGACTCAAGCTTGCGTCCGGCGCACTGCCCGGCAGTTGGGTGGAACTTGCCGAGAGGGTCGGACCGATCTCGCCACACAACGGCTGCCGGGACGAGTGGCAGGACCTTGCACCGCTCACCGTGCCCCACGAGGCCGATGCCGCCGAGTGCATTGAGCAGGCGACGGCTGTTCGCGATCCCCTCGCCCGCCATGGCGTGGTGCTCGAGCGGGTCGCCTGCCGCGGCATCTATCCTGGCGAATTCAACCGGCTGCTCGACGACGGCCTCAACAAATCCGACATCCTCTCCGCCGCCACGCTCGATCTGGCGGCCGCCCTGCGGGCCGTCGCCCCCGATGAACCGGTGATCGTCTGGTGTGACCGGCACGGCGGACGCAAGCGGTATGGTGGACTCGTCGCCCGCCACTTCGATGCGACGCTCGTCCAGCCGCTGGAAGAGACCCCCGCACGGTCGGCCTACTTGGTGCCGGCCGCTGACCGTCCCCCGGCGCGAGCCTGCCGGATCGAGTTCTGCGTGGGGGGAGAATCGCGGGCGCCGGTGGCCCTGGCGAGCATGGCGGCGAAGTACGTCCGCGAACTCTCGATGCATGCCTTCAACGCGTTTTGGGCTGCCCGCGTGCCGGGCCTGCGGCCCACGGCCGGCTACCCGACCGACGCCCAGCGGTGGCGCGGCGACGCCGCCGCCGCGATCCAGCAGGTGCGTCTCGCCGAAGACGACCTCTGGCGGCGTTCATAGCTTGCCCCGGGCGGCGGCGAGACGCACAATTGCCGCATGGCCAAGCTCACCACGCATCTCTACATCGTCCGCCACGCCTGGGCCGAGGATCAGGGGCCCGGCATCGACGACCATGCCCGCCGGCTCACAAAAAAGGGGCGGAAGCGGTTCGCCGCCATGATGAAGAGCCTCTCGAAGGCCGGCATGCAGGTGGACGTCATCGCCACCAGCCCGCTGGTCCGCGCCCGCGAAACCGCCGAAATTCTGTCGGCGGCGTTCGACAACGCCCCGCCGGTGGAGGTGGTCGACGCCCTCGCGCCCGCCTCCAACTGGCCGGCCCTGGTGGAATGGACGACCCAGCAGGGTGCCGCCAGCGTGGCCTGGGTGGGGCACATGCCCTGCGTCGGCCGGCTGGTCGGCCTCACGATCGGCGACGGCTCCGCCTCAATCCGCATGCAGAAAGGGGCGGTCGCGTCGATCCGGCTCGACGACGGGCCGGGGCATCCCGGCGAACTGGAGTGGCTGGCCACCGACGACATCGTCTGATTGGCTGCTCCACGTTCGCCATACGCCGTCGATTGCTGCCACAATCAGCTCCTCGCAACGGCCGGCATTGTTGAGGAAGATCGTCATCGGCCGCGCTCTTTGTCACCGCCGGATGGCTGCGGCGCAAAACCAAAGCGAGCGATGATCTCATCCACGTTCGCAGCCCGCTTCTGATCGAGCCGCTTGGCCTCGCGCAGATCGCGGAGAGACTCTTCCCGGCGGCCGAGGTGGGCGAACACCACACCCCTGTTGTACAGGGCGAGCGGATGCGACGGCTGCTTGGCCAGCACCTGTTGGCAGGCCTCGAGCGCCGTGTCGAAACACCCGCGGTTGATGCGGGCCCCCGCCAGGTTTGCCAGTGGCTCAGGCTCGTCAGGTGCCAGTTCGTGAGCCGTGGCGAAGTCGGAATAGGCGCGGTCCCAGTCGCCGCGGCCCGCATGGAAGAGACCGCGATTCAACGGGTAAATGAAGGATTCTGGGCCCAGTTCGACGGCCCGTGTCAGGTCAGCGAGCCGCTCTTCCGGCGAGGCCTGTTCCTGTCGGAGTTGCGCTCGCAACGAAAACGGCTCTGGTCGCCGCGTTCCGGTTTTGATTGCCCGCTCGATGTCAGCAAGCGATCGCTCGAGGTCCCCTTTCTGCATGAACATCTGGCCCCGCACAACGAGCGCCATTGTGTGGTCTGGATCGATCTCCAGAGCGGTGGCCAGAGCGGTGAATGCCTCTGCTTCACGGCCCGCGTCGCGATGCCGCATGCCCTGCTGTGCGAACTCCTCGGCCTCGCTCAAGGCGATGGCCAACGCTCCATCGGCCTCCGGCAAATCAGGGGCGAGTTTCACAGCTCGCCGCAACTCAGCCATGCCTTCGGACCGCCGACCAGCACGATAGACCGCCATCCCCAGGAAGGTGTGGTAAAGCGGGTTGTCCGGATCGTCGGCCAGAAGAGCCCGCAAGTGCTTCTCGGATTCAGCGAATCGCTCAGCGTTGCCAAGCGCCTTCGCCAGATGGAATCGCATCATCGGCACATCTGGCTGGAGCCGCCATGCCTCCGTGTAGGCTTTGACCGCCTCCGCGTGTCTCCCATCCGCCGTCAAGATGAGGCCGATGTTGAGGTGCGTCTCGCTGACATCCGGCCGCAGCCTCGCCGCTTGCAAGACATGAAAAAGCGCCGTGGCGTAGTCGCGGCCGGCGAAGCAACTCGACGCGAAGGATACGTGGCAGCTCCACAGCCTCTCGCCGCTCAGCGGCGTGCTTGGCTGCCTGGCGTCGGGAGCGGCCTGAATCGGCAGTTCGAGCGGCCCCGCTCTATCTCTATCGCTCTGTCCCAGGATTGCCAGTTCCCGTTCGTGGAAGATTTCAGCTTCGATGGCCTTGCCCTGCGCCATCCTGAGCGCTCGCATCCTCCCGAGGGCGAGCGCCGTCGCGGGATGGTCGTGCCCCTTGGTCCTGCCGAGGATGGAAAGTGCCCGGCCGCACAGCCGCGACGCATCGGCATATCGGCTGGTCGCCTCCAACGGATAGGCGATCGTCATCAGGCTGGCGGCCACCTCGGGATGGTCGGGTCCCAACAGTTTCTCGCGAATG
This sequence comes from Pirellulales bacterium, assembly GCA_044376405.1. Classification (GTDB taxonomy): domain Bacteria; phylum Planctomycetota; class Planctomycetia; order Pirellulales; family UBA1268; genus CAMCQY01. The sequence continues at coordinate 2,183 of JBILKZ010000001.1, read as the reverse complement.
GCGAGGGCGCGACGGTACGACTCCTCGGCTTCTGCATGCACCCGCAGTGCTTCCCAGCGATCGCCGACGGTATCGAGGCTGGCAGCCATCTCCAGGTGATCCGGACCGAACTGCTTCTCGGTGGCTGCCAGGAGTTGCTTGGCGATCGGTAGTGCCCGGTCGTCCAGGCGATTCATGACATTCCGGTAGACCTCGCGCCGCAGTTCGTCGACGGTTGGCGCGGCGATAGCGCTTCCTTGCAGCAACGCCATCCACAAAACGACCGTACCTCGCCACATTGCCACGTGCTCCGAGGAAGCAGGGAAATTCAGAAGTGGGGACTTCCTGTCTGGAGAATAACCTTTTCTGCCGCCCAAACCCCCCAGTTGGCTAGCCCCCGTGGAAAGGGCGACCCGGCAGCATTCTGCCAGGGGGCCCAGATGGGCCACATGCCCTGCGGCTGCCATGCTGCTACACTTCCCGTCGTGCGGGACTATTATAAGCGGTTGCCGGACGGGCACTTCCGTCTGCGATCCGCACGTGGTTAATCGTTCACCGTCGTAGTCAAAGGAGCTGACCCGTGACCCGCCAACGTTTCGAATTCATCACTGGATTCATCACTGGACGCACCGCCACCGTCGCACTGGCACTTGCCACGTCCGTCGGCACCATCATGGGCTGTGCGCCTTCCGGGCGGACCGGCTCCAAGGGCGAGGTCGTCGAGATCGAGACCATCGAGACCATCCCCGCGGCAGACCAGGCGCAGAAGAACGCCCAGGGAGTGGCGAACGACGAAGAAGCCATCAAGGCGAAGAAGACCGTCGATGCGGCGACCGCGGCGGCCGATCTCGCGATCGCTGAAGCAGGCAAGACGATCGACGCGAAGGCAGAGGCCGCGCCGGCGGCGGACAAGCAGCCGGTGATGGAGAAGCCGCAGGCTCAGACGGCCGCGGCGGAGAAGAAGGCCGAGCCGGCTGCGGCCACAGCGAACGCCGAGGCAGGCACGCTGCCCCGCGAACGCGTCGCGCTGGGCGACCCCGCGTTGACGGCCGGCGTCCCCGGCAACGGACCGATCACGCTGGAGCAGATCGACCAGTGGCTTGCCGACCCGAAGAACGCCGTGGAGCTGGAACCGGTGCTCCCACTGGGGCTCTCGCAGGGCGCTGCCCAGATCGACCGGGTGGGCCTGGAAAAGAATCCGCTCACGCGTGCGAAGATCGAACTGGGTCGCCAACTCTATTTCGACCCGCGGCTCTCGGTCGACTCGACGGTCAGCTGCGCCAGCTGCCACAATCCCGCAGAGGGCTATTCGGCCCAGACGAAGACGGGCGTGGGTATCCGTGGCCAGCTCGGCGGCCGCAACTCTCCCGTGTCGTTCAACCGCATCCTGTCAGGGCCGCAGTTCTGGGACGGCCGCGCTGATTCGCTCGAGGCGCAGGCCGTCGGCCCGCTTCAGAATCCGATCGAGATGGGCTTCACGCACGAAGGCGTGGTGAAGCGGCTCGGCGAAATGCCGGTCTATAAGAAGCAGTTCGAGAAGATCTTCGGCGACCTGACGATCGACCGCGTCGGCCAGGCGATCGCCGCCTTCGAACGCGTGCTGGTCACGGCGCCGTCACCCTACGACCACAACGAACAGCTGCAGTCGTTCGCCGCTCTCGATGCCGACGACATCGCCGAGGACCCGGATCTGGCCGCGAAGTACGCCGCGACGAAGGCCGCCGTCGAGGCCCAGCCGATGTCGGAGGAGGCGAAGCGCGGCCGCGAGATCTTCTTCTCGGAGAAGGGCAACTGCACCGCCTGCCATGTGGGCGCGAATCTCGCCGACGAGAACTACCACAACATCGGCATCGGTATGGACAAGCCGGATCCCGACGTGGGCCGCTTCGCCGTCACGAAGGATCCGGCAGACACCGGCGCCTTTAAGACGCCGACCGTCCGCAACGTCGCCTTGAGCGGCCCCTACATGCACGACGGTTCGGTCGCGACCCTGGAGGAGGTTGTGGAGTGGTATGACAAGGGCGGCCACCCCAACCCCCACTTAAGCGCGAAGATCCGGCCTCTCAAGCTCTCCGCCCAGGAGAAGACCGATCTCGTTGAATTCATGAAGGCCTGCACGGGACCGACGCCCACGGTCGAGACGAGCCGGCTGCCTGCCGGGGATTGAGCCCGCCCGGCATGAGCACCAAGAAACGCTCCCTGCT